>CAYFOU010000072.1:0-12737 GCA_964344805.1 uncultured Piscirickettsiaceae bacterium
GCTCAATAGCCCGGTACAGTATCATGACTTTCCACACTAATCGTCATAGACCCATAATCTCTCAGGGTTAAACTGGTTCACGCTACGCTCTAACGCAGCCCCAGTACATCCTGCATATCGAACAGACCGTTCTCTTTATCCATCAACCAGCCAGCGGCCCGCACCGCCCCCTTGGCAAAGGTAAGGCGACTGGAGGCCTTGTGGGTGATTTCGACCCGTTCACCGATATCGGCAAACAGCACGGTGTGGTCTCCGACGATATCTCCAGCACGGATGGTCTCGAAACCGATGGTCTTGCGATCCCGCTCCCCGGTGTTGCCCTCACGACCGTAGACCGCACACTCCTTGAGGTCACGTCCCAGCGCATCGGCCACCACTTCCCCCATGCGCAGCGCGGTACCGGAAGGGGCATCGATCTTGTGACGGTGGTGCCCTTCAATGACTTCAATGTCGACCTCGTCACCCATCACCCGGGCGGCGATATCGAGCAGTTTGAAGCAGAGGTTGACCCCGACACTCATGTTGGGCGCAAAGACAATCGCGATCTCCTTCGCCGCCTCTGCGATCTTCGCCTTCTCCTCGTCGCTGAAACCAGTGGTACCGATCACCATCTTGGTACCGGTTTTACGACACAACTCAATATTGTCGAGCGTCACATTGGGGCGGGTAAAGTCGATCAGTACGTCAGCCCCCTCCAGCGCGACAACGGGATCATCTCCCAGCGCAACACCGAGTTTGCCCAATCCAGCCAGCTCTCCGGCATCAGCTCCCAGCAGGGAGCTTTCACTATGTTCAATGGTAGAGTGCAGCGTAGCAGCCGCCTCCTCATGGGTCGCCTCGATCAGACTACGCCCCATACGTCCGGCAGCACCGGTAATTGTGATATTTACACTGCTCATTCGGTCAGGTCCTCAAAAAATCCTTTCACCTTGTCCAGCCAGGAGGAGTGGTGCGGACTGTGCTTCTCCCGCTTCTCATCCAGCGAATCCCCAAACTGCCGCAACAGATCTTTCTGCTTGCCGGTCAGTTTCACCGGAGTCTCCACCACAATACGGCAGAGCAGATCACCCGGTCCGTGGCTGCGCACCGACTTCACTCCCTTACCGCGCAGGCGGAACAGCTTGCCGGTCTGCGACTCCGATGGAATCTTCAGCCGTACACACTGGCTGTTCCCCAGACAGGGGACCTCGACCTCTCCACCCAAGGCTGCAGTAACAATCCCGACCGGGATTTCACAATAAAGATCATCACCATCACGGGTAAAGAGTGGATGCTCCTTGACCCTTACCTCAACGAAAAGATCACCAGAAGGGCCACCATTCTCCCCCGGCTCCCCCTCACCACTAAGGCGTACCCGATCTCCGGTATCGACCCCACCAGGAATCTTCACCGACAAGGTCTTCTCTTTCTTCACCTTGCCGGAACCATGACAGACCATGCAGGGCTCCTTGATCTCCTTGCCACTGCCGTGACAGGTAGGACAGGCTTGCTGCACCGAGAAGAAGCCCTGCTGCATCCGCACCTTGCCGGCACCACCACAGGTGCCACAGGTAGTTGGAGAGCTACCCGGCTTGGCCCCGGTACCGCTACACTTCCTGCAGATCTCAGTGGCCGGAATCTTGATCTCACGGGTAATCCCGGAGATCGCCTCCTCCAGCGTCAGCTCCATGCGGTAGGCGAGATCGGCACCACGATAGACCCGAGGGCCACCACGGCTGCGCCCGCCCCCAAAGATATCGCTGAAGATATCCTCGAAACCACCGAAGCCTCCACCAAAACCACCGGCACCTCCCCCGCCCATTGAGGGGTCGACCCCGGCATGTCCAAACTGATCGTAAGCAGCACGCTTCTGGCTGTCGCTCAGCACCTCATAGGCCTCCTTGGCCTCCTTGAACTTCGCCTCACCCTCCTCTCCAGGATTGCGATCCGGGTGGAATTTCATCGCCATACGGCGGTAGGCCTTCTTCAACTCGGCCTCGCTGGCGTTGCGATCCACCCCCAGCACTTCGTAGTAATCTCTTTTGGACATATTAACTTTCAGTTAGTTATATAAAAATTATCGACTTATCTTGAAACCACAGAAGCCACAGAGTCTCCTCTGTGGCTTCTGTGTTGAACGACAGTAGAAGCAGTTACTTCTTGTCGTTGACCTCCTCGAATTCGGCATCGACCACATCATCATCCTGTGGCGCTGCACCGGCATCGGCTCCCGGAGCCGCACCCTCTGCGGCACCACTCTGGGCATACATACGCTCCGCCATCTTGCCGGAGGCCTCACCCAGCGCCTTGGTCTTCTCTTCAATGACAGCTACATCATCACCCTTCATCGCCTCTTCCAGATCGGCAATGGCAGCCTCGATCGCAGCCTTCTCATCGGCCTCGACGTTATCATCACCCGCCTCTTCCATCGCCTTGCGGGTAGAGTGGATCAGACCATCAGCCTGATTACGCGCACCGACCAACTCCTGGAACTTCTTATCCTCTTCGGCATGGGCCTCGGCATCGTTGACCATCTTGTCGATCTCGTCATCGCTGAGACCACTGGAGGCCTTGATCACGATCGACTGCTCCTTGCCGGTCGCCTTGTCCTTGGCCGATACATTGAGAATACCATTGGCATCAATATCGAGGCTCACCTCGATCTGCGGGGTGCCGCGTGGTGCCGGTGGAATATCGGTCAGATCGAAACGGCCCAGTGACTTGTTGGCAGAGGCCTGCTCACGCTCACCCTGCAACACGTGTACGGTCACCGCGCTCTGGTTGTCATCCGCCGTGGAGAAGACCTGCTGCGCCTTGGTCGGAATGGTGGTGTTCTTCTCGATCAGCTTGGTCATCACCCCACCGAGAGTCTCGATACCAAGTGAGAGTGGAGTCACGTCGAGCAGCAGCACGTCGTTGACATCACCCGCCAGTACACCACCCTGGATCGCCGCACCCATCGCCACCGCCTCGTCGGGGTTCACATCCTTGCGTGGCTCACGACCGAAGAAGGCCTGTACCTGCTCCTGTACCTTCGGCATACGGGTCTGACCACCGACCAGAATCACGTCACCGATATCGGAGGCGGAGAGACCAGCATCCTTCAGCGCAACCCGGCAAGGCTCGATGGAGCGCTGTACCAGATCGTCGACCAGTGACTCCAGCTTGGCGCGGGTCACCTTGATGTTCATGTGCTTGGGGCCGGAGGCATCGGCAGTAATGTAAGGCAGGTTGATATCAGTCTGCTGGCTGGAGGAGAGCTCAATCTTCGCCTTCTCTGCCGCCTCCTTCAGACGCTGCAGTGCCATCGGGTCGTTGGAGAGATCCACGCCCTGATCCTTCTTGAACTCCTCAACCAGGTAATCCATGATGCGGTTGTCGAAGTCCTCACCACCGAGGAAGGTGTCGCCGTTGGTCGCCAGTACTTCAAACTGGTGTTCACCGTCGATCTCGGCAATTTCAATAATAGATACGTCGAAGGTACCGCCACCGAGGTCGTAGACGGCGATGGTGCGATCACCCTCCTTCTTGTCCATACCGTAGGCCAGTGCCGCAGCGGTAGGCTCGTTGATGATGCGCTTGACCTCAAGACCGGCAATCTTGCCGGCATCCTTGGTCGCCTGACGCTGGGAGTCGTTGAAGTAGGCCGGAACGGTCACCACCGCCTCGGTCACATCCTCGCCAAGATACTCCTCGGCGGTCTTCTTCATCTTCTGCAGTACGCGGGCAGAGACCTCGGGAGCCGCCATCTTCTTGCCATCAACCTCAACCCAGGCGTCACCGTTATCGGCCTTGACGATCTTGTAGGGGACCAGATCAATATCCTTCTGTACCACGTCGTCCTCGAAGCGGCGACCGATCAGACGCTTGATTGCAAACAGGGTGTTGTGGGGGTTAGTGACCGCCTGACGCTTCGCCGCCTGACCCACCATCACCTCGCCATCATCGGCATAACCGATGACCGATGGGGTGGTACGTGCACCCTCGCTGTTCTCAATTACGCGTGCGGAATCCCCTTCCAGTACAGAGACACACGAGTTGGTGGTGCCGAGGTCAATACCGATAATCTTACCCATTACATCTTCTCCAATTTCAAATCTTTACAGTAAATTTCAAAGGTTGTTTTTTAACTTTAACTTTTCAGCATGCCCCTACATTGGGGACGTTTTCTCTGCTTTCAAGTATTTATTTACGAACTCACAATTACACGAGCCGGGCGGAGCAGTCTGCCATTCAGGGTGTATCCCTTCTGGATCACATCCATCACCGTATTGGGCTCCATCTCCGGATTGGGAACCATGGTCATCGCCTCATGCTCCTCCGGGTTGAACTTCACCCCCATCGCATCGAGCACCTCGATATTAAACTTCTCCAACACCCCGAATAGCTGCTTGCGGGTCAGCTCCATCCCCTCTTTCAGCGGTGCCACATCCTCGGCATCCATCGCGGCGTTGAGCCCCATATCCATACTGTCAGCCACCGCCAGCAACTCCTTGGCAAACCCTTCCAGCGCGAACTTGTGCGCCTTCTCCACATCGCGTGCGGTGCGCTTGCGCAGATTATCCATCTCCGCCTGCATCCGGGTCATGCGCTCCAGATAGTCGGCCGCCTGCGACTTGGCCTGTTCCAGCTCGGGACTGCCCTGCTCCAATTCACCATCGCTCTCTTCTGCCGCCTCTTCAGTTGTGGCTTCAGCGTTCTCTTCAGCAGCAACGGCTTCTGTCACTTCAGTCGTAACCTCTGCTGCCTCTTCTACCGCCTCTTCAGCGACCTGCTCCTGCTCAGGATTTACACCCTTTTCACTCATCACAATTCCTTATCAAACAATCCAAATAATTCAAAAACCTGTAGAACCCGAAAATTCCTCCCCTGAATGGGGGCTATCCTCTCGAATTCAAGGCGGAACCCAAAATTTTTGCCGTCATATCGACAACCGGTATGACCCGGTCATAGGCCATCCGGGTCGGCCCCACCACACCGAGCACACCGACCACCTCATCTCCACTCTTGTAGGGGGAGGTGACCACACTGCACTCATCAAAAATCTGATAGCCCGACTCTTCGCCAATAAAGACCTGCACCCCATCCGCCTCCATGCACTGGTCGAGCAGATGGATCATGTCGCGCTTCTCACTGAAGGCGTTGAAGAGCTGACGCAACCGCTCCATCTCGGAGAACTCGTCATAATCCATCAGCTTGGAGCGACCGGCCACCATCACCTGCTCCTCCGATGACTCATCGACAGGCGTCACCACCTGCTGTGCCATCGAGACAATCTGCTGCATCGCCCCATCCATTTCATGGCGCGCCTTCTCCAGCTCGCTCACCAGACGGCTGCGCACCACCGATAGCTCCTCCCCCTCAAAGGTCTGGTTGAACCAGTTGGCCGCCTGACGCAATTCCGACTCACTGAAGTCACGATCGGTCTGGATGATGCGATTCTGCACCTCATCCCGGTTGGTCACCAGAATCGCCAGCAGCCGCCCCTCAGAGAGCGGCAGGAACTCAAGGTGGCGCAGGGTCACTCGACTGTGACGCGGTACCATCACCACACTTGCCATCCGGGTGATCTGGGAGAGCAGCGAAGAGGCGGAGGAGAGCACCTGCTGGGTGCTCTTCTCCAGATTGGCAATCTCCTGCTCCATCTGTTGCAGCTCCACCGTGTGCAGTGGCTGCACCGAGACCATGCTGTCGACAAAGAGACGATACCCCTTCTGCGTCGGTATCCGACCTGCCGAGGTGTGGGGGGCCTGAATCAGACCCATCTCCTCCAGATCCGACATGGTGTTGCGGATCGTCGCCGCACTCACCTTCAATCCAGAGCTGCGCGACAGCGTGGTGGAACCGACCGGGGTGCCCTCGCGGATATGGTGCTCGACCAGCACCTTCAGCAGGTGCTGTGCACGTTCGGTCAGTGGTAGATCTGCACTCATTGGGAGCGATAAAACCGTGCTATAGTCTATTGAATTTATAAAGGATGCGAAGATTAGCACTCGTTCACCACGAGTGCCAGATGCAACCCCTTTACACACCTATAAAAGAGACTCTGGCAATGGATTATCAGTTCCGCAAGATTGGCGTTATCGGAAAATTTGGTGCCCCCACCGTCGGGGAGACCCTGCTCTCTCTGACCGGCTGTCTGATCGACAAGGAGCTGGAGGTGTTCCTCGATCGCGATACCGCCGAGCGCCACCCGGAGAATCGCCTGCCGGTGGTGACCCGTGAAGAGATGGGCGAGCAGTGCGACCTCGCCATCGTCATCGGCGGGGATGGCTCCTTCCTCAACGCCGCCCGCTCTCTGGCCCGTTTCGAGATCCCGATGCTGGGGATCAACCTCGGACGCCTCGGCTTTCTCACCGACATCGCCCCCAACCAGATCGACACCTATCTGGAGGAGGTGCTGAGTGGTGACTTCACCGAGGAGCGCCGCTGCCTGCTGCAGAGCCACATCCTGCGCGATGGCGAGCAGCTGGCCGCCGGCTGCGCCCTCAATGATGTGGTGATCCACAAGCTCGACATCGCCCGCATGATCGAGTTCGAGACCCATATCAACGGCGAGTTCGTCAACCGCCAGCGCTCCGACGGGCTGATCATCTCCACCCCGACCGGCTCCACCGCCTACGCCCTCTCCGGTGGCGGGCCAATCCTCGCCCCGACGCTGAAGGCGATCTCACTGGTACCGATCTGCCCCCACACCCTCAGTAACCGCCCCATTGTGGTCCCCGGCAACAGCCATATCGAGGTGACCATCATGGGACCGAGCGGCCACGCCCAGGTGACCCGCGACGGACAGAGCAACGAGACCCTGGTGGCCGGTGACAAGATTCTGGTGGAGCGGCTGGAGCACCATATCCGCCTGATCCACCCCTCCAACTACAGCCCATTCCGGGTACTGCGGCAGAAGCTGGGGTGGTCTGGCTAAGGACACATCTCCCGTAGCGCCTGTACCAACTCACCAGAGAGTTGGGGCAACAGCTGATACAGTTCCCCGGCCGGATCATGCATCGCATCACAAACCGCCTCTCCCAGTGTAGTGAGATGGGGATAGCCAAAACTGCCCCCACTTCCCTTCACCATATGAGCCAGTGCCGCCACCTGTTGCCACTGCTGCTGCTCCAACGCCCGCTCCAGCTCCTCACGCACCGCATCAAGCCGTTGAATAAACAGTGACTTCAACGCTTCATCCTGCCCCTCATCCTCTTCCGGTTGGAGCACTCCCTGCAGCAGATAGCGCTGCAGGACCTTCTGTAGTGCCTCCCGCTCCATCGGCTTGACCAGAAAATCGTTACATCCCGCCTCAAAGAACTGCTGGCGATGCGATTGCATCACGTTGGCAGTCAGCGCAACAACGGGCACCTGCAGATTGAGCTGACGCAGCAGACGGGTCGCCTCCACCCCATCCATCACCGGCATCTGCATATCCATCAGGATCAGGTCATAGTGCTCCTGCAACGCTTGATTGACCGCCTCCTGACCATTCCCCACCACCACAACCTTGACTCCCAACCACTCCAGCATATGGCGCACCAGCGCCTGCAGATCGGGGGTATCCTCCGCCACCAGCACACGCCCGCTGAAGGTGTTTGGAAGAGGGACCTCTTCCAGCGGCACTTCGGAGGTCACCTCTCCCAGATGATAGGGCAAGGTGACGCTGAAGGTGGAGCCCACCCCCTCCTCACTCTCTACCTCCATAATGCCTCCCATCAACTCCACCAGTGACCAAGAGATATGCAACCCCAGTCCAGTACCACCAAAGCGACGGGCGATGGTGCGATCCGCCTGCTCAAAGGGTTGGAACAGGCGATCCACCACCTCGGCAGACATTCCGATTCCCTGATCAGCCACCCGGAAGACCATCTGCCCCATCTCTGGCTGCAGCTCAATGGTGAGGGTCACCTCCCCCCGCTCGGTAAATTTGAAGGCATTACTGAGCAGATTGATCACCACCTGGGCCATCGCCTTGCGATCCCCGATGATCTGCACCTCGGGCCGCTCTCCCACCACCACGATACGAAACTGGACACCCCCGGAACGGGCACGCAGCGAGAAGATATCCTCGATATCCTGTCGCAGCTGGCAGAGATCAAGCTCATGCTCATCAATCTCATACTTGCCGGCATTGAGCTTGGAGAGATCCAGGATGTCATTGACCAGCCCCAGCTGGGTCTTGCCAGAGACCTTGATCGAACGCAACATGCCGCTCTCTTCAGAGGTGAGGCGCTCACTGGCACTCTCGATCAGCAGCTCACTGTTGCCGATAATGGCGGAGAGCGGCGTTCTCAGCTCATGGCTCATTGCCGCCAGAAACTCATCCTTGGCCACAGCCGCCTGTCTTGCCGCCTCCACCTCTACCAGCTGGCGCAGATCACGCAGTACCAGCACTGCCCCATTGAAACGGTGCTGCCCCTCCCACTCCTGATAGATCGGCGAGCCGGTCACATGGACCGGAATCGATGCCCCCTGCCGACACTTCAATACCCACTCGGCATTGATCCCCTCCTCTCCCTGATCGACAAAGAGCCTGCCCAGCGGGGTCATGCGGAAGAGGTCAAGCTTTTGTCGCTCCGTCGGATCACACAACACCATCATCACCCGCGCTGCCCCCGCTTGCCGCAGCGGGAGCAGCGCCACTTCCACCGGTCGCACCGTACCATCGGTACAAATCAGCGGTACCACCTCGGCAATACTCTCCTGCTGCCGGATCACTGCCTCCAGCTTCTGTTGTAACATCTCCGGCAACAAGGTCTCCTGTGGGCGCCCCATCAAGGTCTCCGCAGACCAGCCACTGAGCACCTCCAGCGCATAGTTGACCCGTGCTATCTCCCCCTGTATCGACAGCAGCATCACCGCCAGCGGTGAGGAGTCAACCCAGCGTTCCAGAGAACGCTCCACCATCGCCAGACGTTCCTCAATCATCGAAAATGGCTGCACCTGCAAACAGTCCCGCTCCCTTTCCACTGCAGTCTCTTCAACAAACAGCTCCCGTAGCGGATGGCCGACAATCTCCCCCTCCCGCCACCCGGTCACCTTGCGCAACCGGGCATTGCTCTTCTCCACATTGCCCCACCGGTCAACAATTACCACCGCCTCATTCATCGACTCGAAGACCAGCTCGATATGCTCCTTCTCCTGCACCAGTGAGGCGGTCATGCGCTGGTGGTAGCGCTCCAATTGGCGTTGGGCTGAGGCCACTGCTCGTGCATCATTCCAGGCATGGGCCAGTGAAGTCACCAGCTGAATATATTCACTCTGCCGTACAGGTTTGGAGAGAAAGTTAAACCCCAACCCCACCTTGCGGCGAATCGTCTCCAGCGTGTAATCGGAGTAGGCGGTGATAAAGATGATTCTTACATCCTTGTCATAGCCCCGAATCTGCTCCGCAGTGGTCACCCCATCCCAGCCATCGGGCATGCGCATATCGATACAGACCACTGCATAGGGATCTTGCTGTCTCAACCCCCGGCGCACCCACTCCAGCCCTACCCGCCCGCTAAAGGCGACATCACACCGAAAAGAGACCCCCTCTGATTCCTGCTGATCCATCCCCACCAGTTGATTGAGCTGGGCAAGCATCTGGGCCTCTCCCTCTCCTTCCCGCTCCGCCCCCACCAGCATCCGCTGCAGGCTGTCACAGACCCGGTGGTCATCATCAATGATCAATACCCGCCAGTGATGCTGGTGCTCCCCCTTATCCAGCGTCATTGCGGTGCCGCCTTTGCAAGCTCTTCAAGCAGTACCTCTACCTGTTCGGTTGCCATAGCGATCTTCTCCGCCTCCAGTGCGTCCCCCACCGCCTCACTCAACTCGGTGATACGGGGAAAACCGAAGCTGCTACCTGCCCCCTTCAGCATATGGGAGGTCTGTCGTATCTGCTCCCAATCTGCAGAGACAACCGCCACCTCCAGCTGATTACGCAGCTCTACCATGCGCAGCTGAAACAGTTCAACCAGATCTGGGTCTCCAACAGGGGTGACCTGCCTACCCGGGGCTGCCTCCCTTGCATTTCCCAGATAGCGGGCAAGCACCTGCTCCAATTCATGGCGAATGATCGGTTTGCTGAGAATGGCATTACAACCCGCCTCCTCGAACTGCTGCCGATGGTGCTGCATCGCATTGGCGCTGAGGGCCACAATGGGGCCTCTATAGGCCAGCTCCCGCAGGCTGCGAGTGGCGGTGACGCCATCCATCACCGGCATCATCATGTCCATCAGGATCAGGTCATAGCGGTGTTGAAGCGCCCGCTGCAACCCCTCCTGTCCATTACCGGCAACCGTCACTGAGAGCCCCATCGCCTCCAGCATGCGCCGCTCCAGCAACTGCAGTTCAGGAGTATCCTCCACCACCAACACCTCACCCTGAAAGCGCTGCGCCTTGCTCTGCTGCTCCACCTTTTCACCGCTCATTGCCAACTGTTTGCTGATGCGGAACGGCAGCATCAGGGTGAAGGTGGAACCCAGCCCCTCCTTGCTCTTCACCTCAATGGTGCCTCCCATCAGCTGACTCAACTTCCAGGAGATATTGAGCCCCAGCCCAGTCCCACCAAAGCGGGAGGAGATGGAGCGGTCCGCCTGCTCATAGGGCTGGAACAGGCGCGCCTGCGCCTTCGGGGACATCCCGATCCCCTGATCCTTGACCTCGAAGCAGATCCTGTGGCGCTCGATGCCGACCGCCAGCATCACCTTCCCTCTACGGGTAAATTTGACCGCATTGCTCAACAGATTGATCAGGATCTGTCCAATACGCTTGCCATCTCCAATCAACTGATGACGCAGAGCACGGGGATGGATCACCTCAAACTCCAGCCCTGCTGCCTTGGCCCGGTAGGAGAAGATCCCCTCAATATCCCGCAACAGGGTGCCCAGATCAAAGTCACTCTCATCAATCTCGAACTTGCCCGCCCCGATCTTGGAGAGATCAAGGATATCGTTGACCAGCGCCAGTTGGGTACGCCCGGAAACCTCAATCGATTGCAACAGCTCCTGCTGCTCGGATGAGAGACTCTCCCATGCCCCCTCAATCAATATCTCGCTATTGCCAATGATAGTGGTCAGCGGGGTACGCAGCTCATGGCTGACCGAGGCGAGGAACTCATCCTTGGTACGATTCTCCCGTACCGCCCGCTCCGCCTGCAGTTTGCCTCGCAGATCACGTGCAATCAGCACTACCCCGCCAAAGCGGCGCCGCCCTCCCTCCTCACGAAAGATCGGGGAGCCAGACATCTCCACCGGAATGGACTCTCCCTCCTCACTCTTGAGGCGCCAGCTATTGAGAGGGACCTCCCCCTGCTCCCCCCCGGTAAAGAGACAGCCCAACGAGGTGTACTTGAAGATCTCCAGCTTCTTCCGCTGGGCCGGATCATGCATCAACACAATCACCCGCCGCTCCCCCTCGGAGAGGATCGGCAACAGCGCAATCTCCACCTCCACCACGGAGCCATCAGCCCGCTGCATCGGCAGCAACCGCCCCGCCCCCATCTTGCGGGGGCGGTCCTCGGCAAAAAATCGGGCCATCATCTCTATATGGTTCATCCTCATCTCTGGAGAGATCAGTCGGCTGATGCCGGAGGCGACCAGTTGATCGGTGCGCCAGCCAGAGAGCTCTTCCATTGCACTGTTGCTCTGCAGAATCTCTCCCTGCTCCCCCACCAGCAGCAGGGCCAGCATCGAGCCATCGATCCGCCGTTCCAGCACACTCCGATCCTGATTGATGGTCTGCTGCAGCCGCTGAACGCCGAGCACCAGATTGTCGATCAGATCGAGTGTCTCTCCCTGCTGCTCAAACAGCACACTGATCGGCAATCCGGCCACCTGATGCTCCACCTTGCCGATCATCTGCTCCACCTTGGGATTGACCTCCTCAATATTGCCGAGCTGATCCACCACGATCACCCCCTCCCGCATCGACTCAATAATCAGCTCTGTATGCTCCTTCTCCAGTGCCAGCGAGGCGGTCAGCTGGTCATGCATCTGTTCCAGCCGCTGTTTGGCCTGCCTCAATTCACGGAACTGACTCCAGCTCTCTGCCAACGAAAGCATCAGCTGCATGAATCCATCATGCTCAATCGGCTTGGAGACAAAATCGAAGAAGTTGCCGATCCGCTTGCGGATATCAGACAGAGAGTGGCTGCTGTAGGCGGTGACAAAGACCAGCTTCACCTCGGCATCAAGTGCACGAATCCGGGCTGCGGTCTCCAGACCATCCCATCCACCCGGCATATGCATATCGATGCAGATCACTGCATAGGGCTGCCGGGACTCCAGTGCTGCAGCGACACACCGCACTCCCTCTTCTCCACTCTGCACCACATCGGGCATAAAGTGGGAGGCGATCTCATCACACTCCTCTATCTTTTGGGGGGCAATAAAATCGATCCGGTCCAGCTCCCGCATCACAGCAGAAGGGGAGACACTGAGCATATCCTGATAGAGGTGGCGAACGGCTGGTTCGTCATCAATGGCCAAGACCCGCCAGGGTGTTTGCGATTCAGCCAGCATGATGCATATCCCTGAAGATTCTCCTTAGAACCGAAGTTCGGGGGAGGGCTGGCTGGCTATCGGTGAGGGAATTAAGCGCCCAAAATTGAGATAGTTCTTTCTTTCTTTCTTTCTGCAACAACTATGCTGCAAAAGAGCGGGGCGAGAGGCATCGACATATCAGCTTGCGGAGGAATATTTTAGTACTCGAACAACATTGGTTTGGCTGCCTCAGAATCTCCACCCAGAGTTCGAGACAAGGCGCAGCTATGCAGGTATAGCCAC
>CAYFOU010000073.1:0-10327 GCA_964344805.1 uncultured Piscirickettsiaceae bacterium
TTCGGCACTCTGATAACCATCGGCCACCATCTGCTTGAGCAGAGCGATATTGGAGTTGAGGTACTCCTTGACCGAATCCTCACTCAGGGCGATGGTACAGGCAGCAGCGGAACGCTCGGCCGAGGCATCACTCAGCTCGAAGGCCTGCTCTACCGTCAGCTCATCCAGCCCCTCGATCTCCAGAATACGACCGGAGAAGACATTCTTCTTGCCCGCCTTCTCTACCGTTAATAAACCGTTTTGAATCGCAGTATAGGGGATCGCGTGGACCAGATCACGCAGGGTGATACCGGGCTGCATCTCCCCCTTGAAGCGCACCAGCACCGACTCCGGCATATCCAGCGGCATCACTCCAGTAGCGGCAGCAAAGGCGACCAGACCGGAACCGGCCGGGAAGGAGATGCCGAGCGGGAAGCGGGTATGGGAATCCCCACCGGTACCAACGGTATCCGGCAGCAGCATACGGTTGAGCCAGGAGTGGATCACACCGTCTCCGGGCTTCAGCGAGACACCGCCACGGTCGGTCATGAAGACTGGCAAAGTCTGATGGGTATTCACATCAACCGGACGTGGATAGGCGGCAGTATGACAGAAGGACTGCATCACCAGATCTGCAGAGTACTCTAGGCAAGCCAGATCTTTGAGTTCATCACGGGTCATTGGGCCGGTGGTGTCCTGCGAACCGACAGTAGTCATCACTGGCTCACAGTACTCGGTTGGGCGCACACCATCCTTGCCACACGCCTTGCCGACGATTTTCTGTGCCAGCGTATAACCGGCACTGCTCTCGGCAGGCTCCGCCGGGGTACGGAACAGCGAGGAAGCTTCCAGCCCCAGCGCCTCACGGGCACGACCAGTCAGGCCGCGACCGATGATCAGCGGGATACGTCCCCCCGCCTGCACCTCATCCTTCAGCACCTCAGTGTTGAGACTAAAGGTGGTGAGCACCTCATCACTACCGTGGCGCTTCACCTCCCCCGCCAGCGGATAGACATCGATCACATCACCCATCTCCATCGCCGAGACATCCATCTCGATCGGCAGCGCACCGGCATCCTCCATGGTGTTGAAGAAGATCGGTGCAATCTTGCCACCGAAGCAGTAGCCACCATCACGCTTGTTGGGGATGAATGGAATGTCGTTACCCATATGCCATAATACGGAGTTGGTGGCCGATTTGCGCGAGGAGCCGGTACCGACCACATCGCCCACGTAAGCAACCGGATGGCCCTTCTCTTTCAGTGACTCCAGTGTACCCAATGGATCTTCGGTGAAGTCGGGGCGCGGCATCTTCAGCATCGCCTTGGCGTGCAGCGGAATATCGGGGCGCGACCAGGCATCCTGCGCCGGAGAGAGGTCATCGGTATTGGTCTCACCCGGCACCTTGAAGACGGTGACGGTGATCTTCTCTGCCAGCGCATCGCGCGAGGTGAACCACTCCGCCTCGGCCCACGACTCCACTACCTGTTTGGCGTACCCGTTGCCCGCCTTCATCTTCTCCACTACCTGATCAAAGGCGTCAAACACCAGCAGGGTCTTGGAGAGTGCTGCAGCGGCAGCCGCTGCCAGTTCGGCATCCCGATCCAGCGCTTCAATCAGAGGCGCCACATTGAAGCCACCCAGCATGGTTCCGAGCAGCTCTACTGCGTGTAGTGGAGTGATCAGCGGAGCACTCTTCTCTCCACTCACCACATCCGCAAGGAAGGCCGCCTTCACTCGCGCGGCATCATCAACACCAGCAGGCACGCGGTGGGTCAACAGCTCCAGCAACGTCTCCCCATCCGCACTCTCCGACTCCAGCAGGGCAACCAGCTCGGCAACCTGTGTGGCGGACAGTGGCAGTGGGGGAATCCCCTCCTCTGCTCGTGTTTCGACATGTTCCTGATACGCTTTCAACATAACTTCAATTTCCTTGGTTTGATAAATCGCTGCCCAAAATTCCATGGGCAACCAATGGGTTAAATATTGAGCAATACTCGGGTGGGATCTTCCACCAGCTCCTTGATGGTCTTGAGGAAGGTGACCGCCTGCTGTCCATCGATGATGCGGTGATCATAGGAGAGCGCCACATACATCATCGGACGAATCACGATCTCGTCATTCTCCACCACAGGGCGTTTCTGGATGTTGTGCATCCCCAGAATTGCACTCTGTGGGGGGTTGAGGATCGGGGTCGAGAGCATTGACCCAAATACCCCACCATTGGTGATGGTGAAGGTGCCCCCCATCAGCTCCTCCATGGTGATCTTGCCGTCGCGGGCGCGCTTGGCGTAGTTGATGATGCCCGACTCCACATCGGCAATGCTCATATCCTCGGTATTACGCAGAATCGGCACCACCAGCCCTCGATCAGAGGAGACCGCAATACCGATATCGCAGAAGCCGTGGTAGACGATGTCATCACCATCAATCGAGGCGTTGACCTCGGGGAAGCGCTGCAGCGCAATGGTTGCCGCCTGCACAAAGATCGACATAAAGCCGAGCCGCACCCCGTGGGTCTTCTCGAACTGCTCCTTGTGGGCTGAACGCAGATCCATCGCCGCTTTCATGTTGATCTCGTTGAAGGTGGTCAACATCGCTGTCGACTGTTTTGCTGACAAGAGACGATCGGCAATGGTCTTGCGCAGACGGGTCATCGGTACCCGGCGCTCCAGTCGGCTATCACCCTCTCCAGCTGCGGCCTGCAGTGGTTCAGCAGCTGGCTCTGCTGCTGGAGTGCTGGTTGTTGCGGCAGCCGATGGTATGACTGCCGCCTCCACATCGGACTTCTGCACATGACCCTTCTTGCCGGTGGCCTGTACATTGGCCGGATCGACCCCCTTCTCCGCCATCAGCTTGCGTACCGAGGGGCTGGAGTGGCTACTCAACTCATTCTCTTCCGCCGCAGGTGATGCAGCCGGAACCGGATCGGCTACCACCCCCGCCTTGACCACACCGAGCAGCTGCCCTCCAACCACCACGGCATCAACCGCCTCGGCAATTGACTCCAATACCCCATCAGCCGGGGCGGGCACCTCCAGTACCACCTTGTCGGTCTCGATCTCTACCAGTACCTCGTCACGGCTCACCGCCTCTCCCGGCTGTTTGTTCCAGGCCACCACCGTCGCCTCGGTGACCGACTCAGGAAGTGTGGGTGTCAGAATCTCTATACTCATGGCTCAATCCCCTGTTGTTGTACGGCTAACCCCTGCATTTCATGAAGGCGACTGACGGTCCGTGCAAACTGAAACCGCAGCGCCTCATTCTGATAAACCTGCATCAACTGTCCCATTGCCGAGATCACCAGTTGGATACGGTGATCATACAGCTCATCGACAAAATGGAGAAAGCGCCAGGCGTAAGACTCGTTGGCCGCCGCCTGGCTGGTGATATTGGAGACGATGACCGCACTGAAGATGTGGGCCAACTCGATATAATCCTTGGTCGCACGCGGGTTACTGCAGAGCACCTGATAATCGACCCAGACCACCCCTTCGGCCACCTTGATCACCGGCAGAGTACGCTGGTTGATCTGCAGCGACTGCTGCTCCCACGGCTCGCTCTTCGCCAGCCGGGTAAAGATCTCCTCCAGTGCAGGGTGATCCAGCTCCTCCATCACCTGCTGGCGCGATACCGTGCTGTTGACCACGCGGTAATCGGTATGGCTCTCCAGCTCCACCACCGCATTGTAACGCTTCAGCAGCTCAATCGCAGGGAGGAAGAGATCACGGTGGAAACCATTCTCGTAGAGTTTGTCCGGTACACAATTGGAGGTGGTGACCAGCATCACTTGGCGCTTGAACAGTCCATCAAGGATGCCGTAGAGCAGCATCGCATCGGCGATCTCACTGACATGGAACTCATCAATACAGATCAGTCGATAGCGCCCCGCCAGCTTGTGGGCGATGGCATCGAGCCGTGAAGCATCTCCATGAACTCATGATAGTGGTAGCGGATCTTCTTCTTTTCCGGCGCCGCACGGTAGAACTGGTCCATCAGCCAGGTCTTGCCCACCCCGACATCGCCCCAGATAAAGACCCCCTGCTGTCTCTTCTTCAGCAGGCGGCACCACCAGCCCCGATCATTCATCCGATCCAGCGCACACTGCAGCGCCTCGACCACCTTGAGCTGTGCGGCATCTTGCACAATCTCGTGGTGCTCGACACTCTCCATATATTGATCGACCAGCGCTTTCATCATACGGCCTCTGCCAACACCTCTTCAGTCACTGTCAGTTGAGTATAGTCATGAGCCAGCTCTTCACGGTGACGTGCCTCATCAAACGGCAGCCCCAAACGTTCACAAACGGTACGCACATCCTTCTCCGCATTCTGCAGGCAGCTGGTGGCACCGGGCGATGGGGTCATATTGAAGATAATGCCATTACCGGGATCAATCTTCGCCTCTCCCAGCACCAGCTTGCGCGCCTTCTTGTCGATCAGCTGAGGACGGATGCCACCAAAACCCTTGGCATAACGGATTTCATCAAAGGTGATTGACGGCACAATCTTCCGTACCTCCTTCATGAAGAGATAGCGCTGCAGCAGCGGTACCTCATAGAGCAGGTTCTTGAAGAAGTAGTTGCGGATATCCTTCACCTTGAGCAGGTCCATCGCCACCGCCGCCACATCCTCATTGGGGCGGAACACCTTGAGGAAATCAAGCACCGACTTGTATTGATAGCGCTCCAACATCGGCAACGCCAGTGCCGTCGGTCCAAAGCGGGTCTTTTCCTCCACCAGCAGATCAACATCACCATGCACTGCGGCAAACGGTAGATTGGGGTTCTGCACGGTGTAGACCTTGCCATTGAGCAGTGTCGGGGTAAAGTAGAAGCTCCCCCCCATCGGCAGCACCGAGTAGTCAAGACCATGCCCCATCTTGTGGGCCATCAACAGGCTGTGACCTCCGGCGCAGGTGATCACATTCTCCGCCTCGATGGTCCCCTGTGAAGTCTTGACCACAAAGAGATCACCCATCTCCTCAACCTGCTCAATCTGGGTACCGAGCTTGAGATCAATCTCACAACTCTCCTCCGCCTGCGCCGACTCGACAAAGGAGCGCGCCAGTGCCGAAAAGTCGCACGCCACATATTCGCTGCGGTTCCCCATCGCCACCACCGGATCCTTTCTCCAGCGGCCATCCCGCATCATCACCACATAGGGCTCGATACTGGCGATCTCCCCCATCTCGTAGAGTTCGGTGCCCTGATAGTGGGGGGCAAACTCGGCATAGCGCTGGCGGATGAAATCGCACTCCTTCTCTCCCACACCGAGGGCCAGTTTGGGGTATTTGTGCACCAGCGGTGCCCCCCCATTCTGCTCCTGGGTCAGCGCGTAGTTGACCACCATATCCACCGCCTGCTTGACGTAGAGCGCCTTCTCCAGCGTGTAGTTGGTCTCGATATCGCCGCGGTGCAGGGTCTGGCTGTTGTTGCGGCCATGGGAGTTCACGTTGGCGAGATCACTGTTCTTCTCTACCAAGGTGATATGTTTCAGGCCGGAGTAGCGTGCTGCGGTATACAGCAATGCTGAACCGGAAACCCCTCCACCAATAATTAATAACTGCGTTTTCATAACGTAACGGATCGTTCTCTAAAAAGTTTCTGTGAAATCGTGATGGCAGCCTTCTGTGGACAGGGATGTCCACAGCAGAGCGACTCAGGGATGAGTTCAAAGCGTGCTGCAATCACGGTTTCGCAGAAACTCATCGTTACCCCTCCAGCCCCAACGCAGCCTCAACCAGATCCTGTTGCTGCTGCTTGTGAATATGGAAACTCCCCACTGCTGGGGCTGCTGATGCAGGACGCCCGACGTTGTGCAGGGTCGCCTCTTCCTTCAGCAGCAGCTGCAGCATCGGGTTGACCATGAACCACGCCCCCTGATTGAGCGGTTCCTCCTGGCACCAGACCAGCTGCTGGTAGTTGGGATAGAGGTCGAGGATGCGCTCCAGATCGTAGTGCGGGAACGGATAGAGCTGCTCCACACGCAGAATGGCCACATGGGGCAGTGAACTGCTGCGACGCTTCTCCAGCAGGTCGTAGTAGACCTTGCCACTACAGAGGATGATGCGGGTCACCTCATCATGGTTGATGTCATCCTGCTCATCCAGCACCGTCTCGAAGCGCCCCTTCATCACCTCATCTGCCGAACTGAGGCAGTGGGGATGGCGCAGCAGGCTCTTCGGGGTCATCACGATCAGCGGCTTGCGATAGCGACGCAGCATCTGGCGCTGAATCATGTGGTAGGTCTGCGCCGGGGTACTGGGGACACAGACCTGAATATTCTCCTGCGCACAGAGCTGCAGATAGCGCTCCAGACGCGCCGAGGAGTGCTCCGGCCCCTGCCCGTCATAACCGTGTGGCAGGAACATCACCAGGCCACTGAGGCGCCCCCACTTCTGCTCACCGGAGGTGATGAACTGGTCAATCACCACCTGCGCACCGTTGGCGAAGTCGCCGAACTGCGCCTCCCAGATCACCAGGGTATCGGACTCGGTAGTGGCATAGCCATACTCGAAGGCGAGCACCGCCTCCTCCGACAGCAGGGAATCAATCACATGGAACGGCGGCTGATCAGCTGCCACATGCTGAAGCGGGGTGTAGGCCTCGCCACTCTCCTGATCATGCACCACCGCATGGCGGTGGAAGAAGGTGCCGCGTCCGCAATCCTCACCGGAGATGCGAATCGCAAATCCCTCATCGAGCAGTGCTGCGTAGGCAAGGTTTTCACAGAAGCCCCAATCGAGCATCTGCTCACCGATCGACATCCGCAGTCGATCAGCATAGATCTTGGAGACTCGACCGTTGACCTGCAGGTCATCCGGCAACTGGGCCACCGCACTGCCGAGACGGATAAAGCGATCATGACCCATTCCACTCTCCACCAGCTCATCCCAGCAGCCATCGCGGAACTGGCTCCAGTTGACCGGATGGAGACGGTTTACATCCTCCGGCTCCAGCAGGCTGGGGACGGTCGGCTCACCATCCTCCAGACGGTTGCGGTAGCCCTGAATCAGGTGCTTACACTCCTCCTCGGTGACCAGCCCCTCCTCGATCAGACGCTGGCTGTAGCGCTCGCGGGTGGTGGGCAGTGCCCGAATCTTCTTGTACATCATCGGCTGGGTTGCCGCCGGCTCATCCGCCTCGTTGTGCCCATGGCGACGGTAGCAGACCATATCGATCACCACATCCTCATGAAAGGCACGGCGGTAGTCGAGCGCCACCTTGGTGATAAAGGCGACCGCCTCGGGGTCATCCCCATTCACATGGAATACCGGAGCACCCACCATCTTGGCCACATCACTGCAGTAGTGGGTGGAGCGGGCGTCGATCTTGCTACTGGTGGTAAAGCCGATCTGGTTGTTGACCACAATATGGATGGTGCCGAAGGTGCGGTAGCCACGGGTCTCCGACATGTTGAGGGTCTCCATCACCACCCCCTGCCCGGCAAAGGCGGCATCCCCGTGGATCACCACCGGCAGCACCTCATCCCCTCCCCCCTGACGGCGGTCCTGACGGGCACGTACTCCCCCCTCCACCACCGGCCCCACAATCTCCAGATGGGAGGGGTTGAAGGCCATCGCCAGATGGATCGGCCCATGCGGGGTGTTGCGGTCACAGGCAAAGCCCATGTGGTACTTCACATCCCCGGTACGGCCACCATGGTCGACAGTGCCCTCAAACTCCTGAAACAGCATCGAAGGGGCCTTGCCGAGGATATTGACCAGCACATTGAGACGCCCACGGTGGGCCATACCGAACACGATCTCCTCCACCCCGATCCCTGCGGAGTGGTTGATCAGGGTATCGAGCATCGGAATCAGGCTCTCCCCCCCCTCCAGCGAGAAGCGCTTCTGCCCTACATATTTGTGGTGGAGGTAGCGCTCCAGCGTCTCCGCCTCGGTCAGGCTAACCAGCAGATCGCGGCGCTCACGGTCATTCAACCGCCACTCCCCGGCGGCCGACTCCAGCCGCTGCTGGATCCAGCGCTTGTTGGCGGTACTGGTGATATGCATGTACTGGGCGCCGATCGAGCCGCAGTAGGTACGACGCAGCAGTGCACGGATCTCCTCCAGCGTCATCTCCTGACGCGGACCGTGGAGTGAACCGATATTGAAGCGGCTCTTCAGATCACTGGGTGAGAATTTGTGGTGCTCCAGCTTCAACTCACTGATGGAGAGCTTGCGGGTGTGGTCCAGCGGATTGATCTCCGCCTCGAAGTGGCCCAGATAGCGGTGGGCATTGATATATTGCAGCACCCGCACCTGCTTCTGTGAGGCATCGACAGAGAGACTACCTCCCTGCTCACTGCCCCGTCCCCGGTTCATATGCGCCTTGAACTGCTGGCGGGTCTCTATATGAAGTGGCTCAACAGCCCCCTCCACACCACTCATCTCTGCAAAATAGTGCTGTAGATCCTCTGCTACTGAGGCAGGATTCTGCAGATACTGTTCATAGAACCGTTCCAGGTAGGCAGCATTGTTGGCATCAAATGTAGACATTTCCGGTCTCTCCACCCTCAGTTACCCCAATTATGACCTATTTCCTTTGTTATGTGTCGACAATTTAGTTCAAATATCCCAAGTTTTTTGATAATGTCAACAATATAACTGGAAAAACTTCCAATACAGACTATTATTTGTCGACAATTACAGCTAACATTATGCCGACATCAAAACAATCAATCCAACTGGATAATAGTCTCGGAACCACCAAAAATGAAACTCTTTCTCATTCAAACAGACGCCATCCACTACCTACAGAGAGGATTCCACCCATTCCCACCCCAATAATGGGGGGATTTCCACTCAACCCCCACCTGCTCTTGCTCAGAGAAAACGACACAAAACATCGGCCAATCAACCACTAACAGCGAACTCCACACAATCTGGCACCACATTTGCCAACAAAAATAAAAAATCATGAACCGCGCTGAAGAGATGACCCAGACCACCCAACCCCCAAATGGGATCGTACGCCCCCAACCACTCTCTCCTCACCTCACCATCTACAAGCCACAGCTCACCTCGGTGCTCTCGATTCTGCACCGCGCCACCGGCGTGGTACTGGCCATCGGCACCCTGCTGGTAAGCTACTGGCTGTTGGCTGCCGCCTCCGGCCCCGAGGCCTTTGCCACTGCCCAAACCATCTTTGGCTCCTGGCTCGGCAAACTGATCCTTTTCGGCTGGAGCTGGGCTACCTTCTACCACCTCAGCAATGGCATTCGCCACCTCTGCTGGGATATCGGCTGGGGGCTGGAGCTGAAAACGGTCTACCGTAGCGGTGCCACCGTGGTGGTCACCTCACTATTGCTCACCCTGCTGCTCTGGAGTGTCACCTGATGTCTGCCGTCTCTCACTGGAAGTCCCAACGCCGCAACGCAGTAGTGCTGGTACCGCTGACCCTGTGGCTACTGTTCTCGGTTGCAACCCTATCAGGAGAGTCTTACGAGGTGGTCCACCACTGGATCAGCCAGCCGCTGACCACCACACTACTCGTACTATTTGTTGCCATTGCCGGCCACCACGCCTTTCTCGGGGTGCAGGTGGTGCTGGAGGACTATGTGCACGAACCTCTGCGCAGCCGAGCCATTCTGGCGGCACGTGCAGGACTGTTTATCGTGATGCTGCTTTCGCTTTACGCCATATTCACCATTTTCACTGGAGGAGCGTGATCCAAATGGATGGATACACCATTGAACACCATACCTATGATGTCGTAGTCGTCGGCGCAGGCGGCGCCGGGCTGCGCGCCACCTTCGGCATGGCCGACAAGGGGCTGTCGACTGCCTGTGTTACCAAGATCTTCCCCACCCGCAGCCATACGGTGGCGGCACAGGGAGGTATCTCCGCCGCACTCTCCAATATGGGGGAGGATCACTGGCAATGGCACATGTACGACACCGTGAAGGGATCTGACTGGCTCGGTGACCAGGATGCGATCGAGTACATGTGCCGCGAGGCGATCCCGGCGGTGCTGGAGCTGGAGCATCAGGGGGTCCCCTTCTCTCGCACCGACGATGGGCGCATCTACCAACGCCCCTTCGGCGGCATGACCACCAACTATGGTGAAGGGGTCGCAGTACGCACCTGTGCGGCAGCCGACCGTACCGGCCACGCCATCCTCCACACCCTCTACCAGCAATCGCTGAAGCGCAACGCCAAATTCTATATCGAACACTTCGCCACCGACCTGATCATGGATGATGACGGCGCCTGTCGCGGCGTCATCGCCTGGGATCTGGCCACCGGCACCCTGCGCATCTTCCATGCACAGACGGTGATTCTGGCCACCGGTGGTTATGGTCGCACCTGGTTCTCCGCCACCTCAGCCCACACCTGTACCGGG
>CAYFOU010000073.1:10337-12714 GCA_964344805.1 uncultured Piscirickettsiaceae bacterium
CTGCCGCTGCAGGATATGGAGTTCACCCAGTTCCACCCCACCGGGATCTACGGGGCCGGCTGCCTGATCACCGAGGGGGCACGTGGCGAGGGGGGCTATCTGACCAATGCCAACGGGGAGCGCTTTATGGAGCGCTACGCCCCCAGCGCCAAGGATCTCGCCTCTCGTGATGTGGTGAGCCGTGCAATGACCTTCGAGATCAACGAGGGGCGCGGCGTCGGTGGTCACAGTGACCATATCCACCTCCATCTGGAACACCTGGGCGAGAAGCTGATTCAGGAGCGGCTCCCCGGCATTGCCGAGAGCGCTCGCATCTTCGCCGGGGTCGACATCACCCGCGAGCCGATCCCGGTACTGCCAACGGTCCACTACAACATGGGCGGCATCCCCACCAATCTCCATGGCGAGGTGGTGACACTAAAGGATGACAATCCCGACACCGTGGTCCCCGGCCTGATGGCGATCGGCGAGTGTGCCTGCGTCTCGGTCCATGGCGCCAACCGCCTCGGCTCCAACTCCCTGCTCGATATCATTGTCTTTGGTCGCGCCGCCGCCAACCGCTGCGCCGAGACCCTGAGCAGCGGGGCTGCACAGCCGGAGATTCCCGATGCACTGATTGATCCGCTGATTGGACGCATCGATAAACTGCGCACCGCCAACGGGGGCCACCCCACCGCTGGCATCCGCGACCGCATGCAGCGTACCATGCAGAAACATGCTGCAGTATTCCGTACTGGTGAGCTGATGCAATCGGGCGTACACAAGATGAATGCGATCTACGAAAGCTTTGAGGATGTCGCTGTCAGCGACAGCTCGATGGTGTGGAACTCCGACCTGATGGAGACCTTCGAGCTGGACAACATGCTGCAATGTGCTCAGGCCTCACTCCACTGCGCCATCAACCGCAAGGAGAGCCGTGGCGCCCACGCCCATGAGGATTACCCGGATCGCGATGACGACAACTGGATGAAACACACCCTCTGCTGGGTCGATAATCAGGGCAGCACCTCGATCGATTACCGTCCGGTCCACGAATATACCCTTACTGATGAAGTCAAATATATTCCGCCCAAAGAGAGGGTCTACTGATCATGGCTGAATTCAAACTTCCACCGAACTCCATCATCCAGGAAGGCAAGATCTGGCCCGCACCACAAGGGGCCACCCGCATCCAGCGCTTCCGTATCTACCGCTACAACCCCAGTGGGGTGGAGAACCCCCGTTGGGATATCTACCAGCTCAACGCCGAAGATTGCGGCAATATGGTGCTGGATGCGCTGCTGATGATCAAGAACGAGATCGACCCCGGCCTCACCTTCCGCCGCTCCTGCCGTGAGGGGATCTGTGGCTCCTGTGCAATGAATATCGGTGGCACCAACACGCTGGCCTGAACCCGATCCATCAACAGTTTCAATGGTGACACCATCACCATCAGCCCCCTCCCCCATATGGGGGTGGTCAAGGATCTGGTCCCCGACCTGACCCACTTCTATGCCCAGCACGCCTCGGTCAAACCGTGGATCGAGCCGAAGGAGATCCCAGCAGACGGGCGCGAACAGCTCCAGTCCCCGGAGGAGCGCAAGAAGCTGGATGGCCTCTACGAGTGTATTCTCTGCGCCAGCTGCTCCACCTCCTGCCCCAGCTACTGGTGGAATAGCGACAAGTACCTCGGTCCCGCCACCCTGTTGCAGAGCTATCGCTGGATTGCCGACAGCCGTGACGGCAACCTGCAGGAGCGTCTCGACCAGATGGACGATGCCTTCAAGCTCTACCGCTGCCACACCATCATGAACTGCACCAACACCTGCCCCAAGGGGCTCAACCCCGCCAAGGCGATTGCCGAGATCAAGAAAGAGCTGGCGCGTCGATGACCCCGGAAGATACCCCAATCTCGCAGCTGCGACTGCGCTGCCGTCGTGGCATGTTGGAGCTGGACCTGATCATGGAGCGCTATCTGGACCAGCACTATCCGAGCGCAAACCGAGAAGAGCAGGCGCTCTTTATCGAACTGCTGGAGCTGCAGGACCCGGAGCTCTATCCGCTGGTGACCGCAGCCACCGCTGCACCGGAACGTTTTGCCGCTCTGGTCACCAAGCTGGCCGCTCCAGCCTCCCCAACAGCACAATAGCACAATAGCCAGCAATTCTTATCCATAAATAGATAAAACTGATCCATGGCATAACCATTGCATCTTCTTGGGTAACCTCACAAGAGCAACACACCCCGGAAGTAAGGAGTCACGCCATGACCAAGCTACAGCAAAAAATCAGCCAGATGGGTGAACACGCAGTACGTAAATTACTGAAGCAGGCCTATCGCATCCCTAGGAGCCTGTCGGGTTTAGTGCACCGATGAACACATCAAGCCACTTTGCCCA
>CAYFOU010000074.1:0-12711 GCA_964344805.1 uncultured Piscirickettsiaceae bacterium
CACCAATGCCGCTGAGACGCTTGGTGATGGCTGAGGATTATGGGTAATCAGGTAACGGTATGAAGATCCAGACAAAGCTTCTAGCAGGATTTGGTGCTGTGATGGTGCTGATTATGGTCAATGGCGTAATGAATCATAGCGGTGTCAATCAACTCAATAGTGCCTCGGAACGAGCAGAGCAGTCGGCACCACTGGTCAATGCGGCGATGGATATCAAGTTGGCGATTCGCACCTCGATGCAGATGATCATGGAGCTGCTGGAGGCGGGAAGCGTCGAGGAGTTGCAGCAGATTCAACAGGAGGTTGAGATCTCATCCGAGGTCTTTTCCCAGTTTTCACGGGGCATTCTCCATGGTGCAGTGACCGATGAGGGAGCCATCTTTGCCACTGAAGATCTGGAGATGCGTGCTGCTACGGAGCGGCTGATTGCCCTCTATAACAGTGATTTTGCCCCCAGCATTCAGACCATCTATGAGAAGCGGCAGCAGGCAGTAGAGCGTATTGCTCAACGGGATGCCGCAATGGAGATGATGGAGAATGGTTTTTCTCAGATTGGACACCATGCAGAACAGTTGGAGATTGATATCAAGCGGTTGATTAAGCAGCGTATTGCCCAAGGTGTGACACCACAGGAGATTTTGCAGCGAGAGACCGGTTGGGCAGACCTTTCAATGGAGATCTCAATCACCATTGCCGATAGTCGTATTGCGATTGAGGAGTATGTGCAGGGCAATTTGGAAGAGCTGGGAGCGATTGAGGCAGAGTATAAACAGACGCTGACCGCTTTTGACGAGATGATTCAGCTACTGCTCAAGGGGGGAAAGGCTAATGGAGAATCATTTGTCGCTGTAGATGATGATCAGTTGCGCAAGCGGGTGATCGGGCTGGACCGTATTCATGACCAGATGTTTCAGCAGGGAGCAGAGCAGTTGATGGAGAGCCACCGTGCCGTGGTGCAGTTGGAAGAGGAGGTCCACAGGCTGGATGTGGCGGCGGATGAGGTAGGTGAGCATCTTAGCGAGATTGCTACCAGTATTGAGGAGCAAGCACGTGCCGATATGAGCAACTCACAGGCGCTCTCCAAGGCAACCGCCAGCAAGATTCGTTCACAGTCGGTCTGGACCATTCTGCTGATTCTCGTGCTGGCGGTAGTAGTCAGTATTTTAATCTCACGTTCCATCACCCGTTCTATTGGTATGTTCTCCACACTGTTCCAGAAGCTGACCCATACCAGTGACTTCTCCATGCGTTATGGGGAGGCGGATGAGAATACAGAGATTGGACAGATGGGGGCTGCTTTTAATCAACTGTTGGGCAATCTGCAGTCAGCCATCAGTGAGAGTAACCGTGTGGTTGGGGATATTGCGAAAGGCATCTTTGACAGTCGTATCGACTCCGACTTCAATGGAGATCTGAGCCTATTGAAAGAGGGAGTCAACCACTCGGCCGGGAGTGTCGAACGCACCATGCAGGGGTTGAGTGAGGTGATGGATGCAATCACCAACGGCAACTTCAGCTATCGTCTGGAAGGGGTAGAGATGGAGGGGAGCTTCCGTGAACTGTTGATCAATACCATGACCACAATGGAGTCAGCCATTGGAGAGATCAATGGTGCAATGAGTGCCGCCTCCAATGGAGATTTTACCCAACGGATAAGTTCTGAGCTGAAGGGAGACATGGATGCGCTGAAGCAGGGGGTGAACCGCTCTCTGGAGAATATTCAGCAGGCGCTGGATGAGGCGGGAGAGGTGGCCAATGCGATTGCTGCCGGAGATCTGACACAGCGTGTCAACGGCAGTTATCAGGGGCGCCTGGGTGATCTGAAGCAGGCGCTCAACCGCTCCACCGAAAAGCTGTTTGATATGGTTACTCAAGTCAATCGTGGCGCCCGTCAGGTGGCGCACAGTGCAGGTGAGGTCAGTAGTAGCAGTGAACAGCTGGCAGAGCGTACCTCTCACCAGGCCGCCAGTCTGGAGCAGACTGCAGCCAGCATGGAGGAGATGACTGCAACGGTGAAGATGAATGCGGATAGTGCTCATCAGGCCAACCAGCTGGTTGATGAGGCGAAGCAGGAGGCCCATCGTGGTGGTGAGGTGGTCAGCCGTGCGGTGACGGCGGTGGCACGAATCAAGGAGTCGAGTGAGAAGATCAACGACATCATCACCCTGATTGACGGCATTGCCTTCCAGACCAACCTGCTGGCGCTCAATGCAGCAGTGGAGGCGGCCCGTGCCGGTGAGCAGGGGCGTGGCTTTGCGGTGGTGGCTGGTGAGGTGCGTACCCTGGCGCAGCGCTCTGCCGATGCCGCCAAGGAGATTTCGGTCCTGATTGAGGAGAGTGCCCAGCGGGTTGGAGAGGGGGCCGAGCTGGTGAGTCATACCGGGGATGCGCTGAAGGAGATTCAGGTCTCGGTGGCGAAGGTCAATGCCATTGTCAGTGAGATCAGTGGTGCCAGTCAGGAGCAGAGTCAGAGCATTCAGCAGGTCAACCGTGCGGTGGTTGATCTGGAGGGGGTCAACCAGCAGAACAGCGCGATGGTGGAGGAGAGCGCGGCAGCCAGTACCGAGCTGGATGCCCAGTCCAGACGTCTGACCGAGTTGATGCAGTTCTTCAATGTGAAGAGCGCTGTGGAGGCGGCCTGAAGTTGTACTGCATCAGATCAGCCCCAGCCTCTTGAATACTTGCTTCCATAGGGGAACAGGGGGAGGCACCTTGGAGGTTTCTGCAGCCTCCGGGTGGGGGCGATAGCCCTCCGCCTCCTGACTGAACTCTACGGTGACGCCATAGTACTCCTCCAGTCGCTGTTTCAGTCCGGCAGGGGCTGGCTTGGTAGCCGCCTCACGGTACTCCTGCAGTTTTTCGCTCACCTTCTGCATGCTGATGGCAGATTGGGTGATACTGGTAATGGTCATCATTGCTCGTCACCTCTACTTATTGTTATCGGCAACTTGCTGGGGGGCTTGAGCAGGGTAATCCCTAAAAAGAGTTATGATGATGGGGCGGAGGATTAAAAGATTGATGCTGTCTCAGCAGAGGTGTCGCCTTCAGCTTATTCCGGGTAGAGCTCACCGTTTTCAATCAGCTCAATAAATGCCTTTACCACCATGGGGTCAAAATGGACCCCGGAGCTGTTTCTCAGTTCATCCAGCGCCTGTTGTTGAGACCAGGCAGCCTTGTAGACTCGCTTGTGGGTCAGGGCATCGTAGACGTCTACTACCGCAACGATGCGTGCGGCAAGATTGATCTCCTCTCCCTTTAATCCAAGTGGGTAACCACTGCCATCCCAGCGTTCATGATGGCTGTAGGCAATACGTTTTGCCAGCTCCAGCCAGTCGCTGTTGTCGAGAATGCCGACACCAAAAGTGGTGTGGCGTTTGATGATATCAAACTCCTCTTCGGTCAATTTTCCAGGTTTTTGCAGGATTGCATCAGGTAGTG
The DNA here is from genome assembly GCA_964344805.1 of uncultured Piscirickettsiaceae bacterium. GTDB lineage: Bacteria > Pseudomonadota > Gammaproteobacteria > Thiopontia. Next base: position 3,439 of record CAYFOU010000074.1, read on the forward strand.
CAATTTTGCCAATGTCGTGGAGGATACTCGCTAGGCCGTATTCTTCCGCCTCCTCTTCGGAGAGTCCGAGTTTAAGGGCCGTCCGGTAGGTGCTATGCTGGATTCTGCCGATATGATCCCCCGTCTCCTTGTCGCGGAACTCTGCGGCAATGGCCAGCATTTTCATCGCCTGATGGTTGGCTGAGGTCAGATCTTCATAGAGATTGATGCTACGTAGGGCAGAGGCGCTCTGGTTGATCATGATATGGACCAGATGTCGGTCCATATGGTTGAGCTTTTCCACATGTTCGATACAGACAAAACCCAGTTGATGGTTGTCGATCCGCAGGGGAATGTAGTCAATATTGGAGGGCAGGTTTTCCGGTTCATCGCCGGATAGCAGGGCCTTGGTGCACTCCTGCAATATTTTCTGGTGTGTTGTGCTGTTTGGGTCTGCAAAGTGACCGCGCGAAGATTGTATCGTAACCTCTTCGTTCTTCGAGCTGACGATGGCTCCATCATTGACAATGGCAATGCAGCTGTGGTGCCCCAGATTACAGAGGCTGATGATCTGGGTGAGCACGCCATCAAAAAACTCTTGAAGGGAGTTGGGATGGTACAGCTCAGGGGAGGCGTCAAGAATCTTCTCCAGCCCTCGACGGTTGTCATTGATCACCACCAGGTCATGGTAGCTCTTGAGAGCGGTACGTACCGTGGTATAGAGCTTCATTGCGGTGAGCTCGGTCTTCTCCTTGTAGTCATCAATATCATAGCGATCAACCACGCCTCGTTCGGGTGCAGCGCCGGGCTGACCGGTGCGGATAATGAGGCGGATCAGTGAGTTGTTGAGGTCATTACGGATATGGTTTACCAGTTCAAGTCCGGCATCATCACTCTCCATGACCACGTCAATCAGTGCTATCGCGATTTCATTCTCCTGCTGCAGCACTCTGCGGGCTTCGGCGGCGCTCTGTGCCTCAAGAAAATGGAGGGTGCGCCCCAGAAATTTGAAATTCTTCAGGGCCAAACGAGTTACGGCGAGGATATCAGGTTCATCATCCACCAGAAGAATTTTCCATGGGGACAAGACTGAACATTCAGGCGCGGTATCAGCAGATCTCTGTTGATCAGCTGTATTATGGATTACCTTCATCTAGTACTGGTCCCCTCTTGATCTTGTATGGGGAATTCAATGCTGAATTGGATCCCTTGCCCGGGTTTACTGTTGCACTGGATGGTTCCCTTTAGCTGGGTTACAACCAGATTGTAACAGATGTATAGCCCCAATCCGGACCCTCCATGTATGCGGTTGGTAGTAAAAAAGGGTTCAAAGACATGTTCCATCAGCGCTTCTTCCATTCCATCTCCGTTGTCGCTGTAGGTAAGCTCCAGGTTCTGTTCTGTGCGGGCGACAACGATAGTGATTTCTCCCCCCTTGTTTCCGTTGTCAAAGCCATGGATCAGGCTGTTCATCATCAGATTGGTTAGAAGTTGCTCAACCTGACCTGGATTGCCATAGATCGAGAGTGCCTCCGGGCACTCGACTCGGGTGGTAATGGAGGTGCGCTTAAACTTGTTATGTAGTGTGTTGATGACATCATCAATCGCTTCGTGAAGGTTGAAAAGTCGCAACTCCTCATTGCTCTGGTCAATTGCGGTACGTTTGAAACTGGAAACCAGTCGGGAGGCACGATTGATATTGGACTGTACCAGCCTGGCGGACTCCTCCATCGGATCGAGGCACTCCAGAAGCTCCTCTTCGGAGACCTCATCTCTCTCCATCAATTGATGAAGGCAGCGGACATTTTCATCCAGATAGGAGGCAGCGCTGTGGGCCACTCCGATCGGTGTGTTGATTTCATGGGCAAAACCGGCAACCAGCCGACCGAGTGAGGCCATCTTTTCTGATTGGATGAGTTCATTGCGGGTCCGGGTCAGCTCATCAATTCTTGCGTTCAGTTCCAGGGTGCGCTCCTTGACCCGCTGGTCAAGTGTCTCCACCATGTTGTTGAGTTCATTCCGCTGTTCGGTGATTTTGTGAGTCATTTCGTTGAAGATCCGTGCAGGCTCGGAAAACTCACCTTTCAAGGCACTGATATCATGGTTGTATTGATCTGCAGTGACCGACTTCATCCCTTCGGTGATCTCGGTTAATGGATTGGAGAGATAGCGTCGTACCAGAATTACCACGGCAATGATCAGGATGATGAGCCCGATGGTGTGCAGCAGCAGATGCTTGTGCAGATGGCTCAGTGCCTTTTTCTTGATCTCAGTTGCGGGAAGCTTGATGCTGAGGATGCCGTGCAGCTCTCCTGCCTGGTAGTCAAACGCAGTATCGTAGAGGTTTTGGATGGTCACAGGAGCCTCTTCCCGCTTGCCGTGACAGTTCAGGCAATACGACTCGACCCAGATGGGTCGGGCATAGAGGTAAAACGGATTGTCATCCTGGTCGGTAAAAGGCTTGAAGAGAATTTCCTGATTGCTGTGCTCTTCAAAATAGCGGATTGCCTCTCTCTCCACTGCATCAGCCTTCTGTAATGGGTTGCGGGGCCGGTTGGATACGTTATTGAAGCGGATTTCCGTATCGCTCCATTGAGGAAACTCCCTGGATATGCGATTGAGGGCATGGGCAGGGAGGAACCCCACAGTGCGCTCGGTCAGTTCAATTTCACTATCGAGAAACTGGTGATGGTAGACCCGACTCATTGACATGATGATGGCCCGTATCCCCTCTGCCTGCTGCTGCAGGTTGTTCAGGCCTGTCTGGATGGCATGACGATAGGTGGCGTACTCCAGGCCAATAAAGGCCAGTATCAGAATTACTGAAATGGAGGTGATTAGTCTGGTTTGAAAAGTCACGTATGTGGCGCCCGGTTTCTTTGTATCCAAGGGTTCCCTAGTAAAAGTGTTTCCTGGATCGTTACAACGGAAGTATATCGTAATGCATTAATATATTAAATAAATATATATTGGTATATGTTGTGATTATTGAGTCGTTTAAGGGCAGAGGAGGAACACAAAGGGCCTCCTTCGCACCGATGCTGATAGTGGGCAGTGCAATATCAGTGATGGATGAACCATGATAGTGCAGTAAAAGTGTGGATATCTGAGTGCTGTTGTTGTTAAGTTTTTGTTATAAAAGATAAAACTTGGAGTGGCACAGCGGTTGCTCTATGTCGGTCGAGTTTCTGTCTTATCGCAGGCAGGAGATATTTTTATGCAACAACCGATATGGAGAAGACTATGAAAAAGGCACTTTCACTCACACTGGCGATGACTGCAGCGCTGGCTGCACCACACACCATGGCCGAGGAGACAGAGACCGCTGTGAGTGGCAATGTGGCACTGGCCAGCAATTACATCTGGCGTGGGCAGACCCAGACACTGGATGAGCCTGCGATCTCCGGTGGGTTTGATGTGGCGCACCCCTCGGGCCTCTATGCCGGGGTCTGGGGCTCCAATGTCGATTTTGGTACCGATGACAATATGGAGATCGACTACTACGGTGGCTATGCCGGTGAGGCGGGTGCTTTGGGCTACGATATCGGTTATATCGATTACAACTACCCCGGTGGTTCCGGTGATTTCGAGGAGTGGTATCTGGGGCTCAGCACCCGTGCGGGTGCGGTTGATCTTGGGCTCACCTACTCCTTCGGTGTCAATGCTGCGGCGGATAATGTCGAGTTGAGTGCAGAAACGGAGCTGGGTGGTGTGGGGCTTGGGCTGACGGCCGGTGACTACGATACCAACGGCAAGTACTATGGTGTATCACTCTCCAAGGAGGTGGCCGGTCTGGAGCTCTCTCTGGCTTGGAGTGAGTATGATGCCGATGCGGGTAGTGCCAGTGATCAGGATGATGTGACCTTTACCGTCGCCAGGAGCTTCTGACTCCATTTATAACGGGGGCCTGGCCCCAACGAACAAGCCGGAGTTGTTGCCTCTGATGGGGTGGGTTACATTCCCAACCCATGGAGGTAATATTCCGGCTTGCTCGTTTTGTAGGGCTCTTCCTGCTACTGCTCCCGCTGAGCAGCGCTTATGCCATCGATGCAGAGCAGCTGATGGACCGTATCGATCGCATGTGGCGAGGGGACAGCTCCCATGCCCTTCTCACCATGCAGGTCAACACCCGGCGCTACAGCCGCAGCATGAAGATCGAGGTGTGGTCAAAGGGGAAGGAGCGCTCACTGCTACTTATCCGTAAACCAAAGAAAGATCGCGGTATCGCCACCCTCAAGGTGGAGCGCAATATCTGGAACTATCTGCCAAAGATCAACCGCACCACTCGGGTACCGGCCAGCATGATGTCGGGGGCGTGGATGGGGAGCCACTTCACCCATGATGATCTGGTCAAGGAGAGCCACTACCGTGATGACTACCACTCCACCCTCACCTTTGAGGGGGAGCGCAATGGGACTGCACTCTACGAGGTGACCGCCATTCCCAAAGAGGATGCCGCTGTGGTCTGGGGCAAGGTGGTGATGACCATCCGCCAGGACCACCTCACTCCGATCGATGCGATCTACTACGATGAGGAGGGGACGGTGGTGCGCACCATCCGCTTTGACCAGCTGCAGTATATTGGTGAGCGCTGGGTACCGATGCGGATGGTGCTGACCCCGGAGGAGAAGCCCAACGAGTCGACCACCCTGCGCTATCACCGGATCGCCTTTGATCTGCCGCTGCAGGAGAACCTCTTCTCCCTGCGTAGCCTGAGGCAGCGGCGTTGATGTTGTTGCAGCTTGCTTGGCGCAACTTGTGGCGCAATCCCGCCCGCAGCCTGTTGACCATCCTTGCGCTGGGTGGTGGTCTGGTGATGGTGCTGCTCTATGCTGCACTGCTGGAGGGGTTGTCCCAACAGATGGAGCATGCGGCCACGGCGCTGACCAGCGGAAAGATTCAGATTCATCGCCAGCGCTTTATTGAAGATCAGGATCTCTATGCCACCCTGTCTGACCACTATCTGCAACAACTGGATACGGTGGAAGAGATTGTGGTAGCGCCACGCCTCTATGCCGCAGGGCTGGCGAGCAGTGACCATAGTTCAACCAGTGCAATGATTCGTGCCATCGATCCACAACGGGAGAGGCGTGTGACCCGGCTGCAGGATCATCTGCGCAGTGGCAGTGCATCACTGGATAGCCAGATCGATGCAACCCATCAGCCGGTGTTGATTGGTGCAAGGATGGCCAAACAGCTCCAGCTATCGGTAGGGGATGAGTTGATACTGGTGACACAGGCAGCGGATGGCAGCATCGGCAATGGACTGTTCCGCATTGAGGGGATTCTCCGACCGATCGATCCGGCGCTGGATCGCAATGGTGTGGTGATGTCGATCGGAGCCTTTCGTCAGTTGATGGCGCTGGAGCAAGGGGTGCATGAACTGGCGATATCGATCACCGGTTCGGCAGCGCTGGAATCGGTACAGCAGCAGGTAGCCGCTATGGTGAAGCAATCGGTGCCTCTACAAGATGCATGGGGGGGAGAGGTGGTGGTGCGCAACTGGCGACAGCTCACCCCGGCGGTAGCCGATTTGATGGAGATGAGCAGCGGGATGATGGGGGTGATCGGCCTGATCATTATCGCCCTCGCCTCACTGGGGATGATCAACACCATGATGATGGCGATCCATGAACGCACCCATGAGTTTGGCATCCTGCTGGCGATTGGTATGGGGCACCTCAAGCTGCTGGGCATGGTGCTGCTGGAGTCACTGCTGCTGGCGCTGGTAGCGGCACTCTCTGGAGCTCTGGTGGGAATCTGGCTCTGTGACCTGCTGGCCGAGCATGGGATCGATTTTAGCGCCCAGCTTCCTGATGGCTATGACTGGGGCGGGCTGGTGTTTGAGCCGGTGATGTATGGTGAGCTGCTGCCCCACCATCTGCTGCTCGCTGTGGTGCTGCTGGTTGTGGTAACGCTGTTGGCTGCACTGATCCCCGCATGGCGTACCCTGCGGCTGAAGCCGGTGGAAGCCATTCAATGAAGCTCCAATCTCCGCCCTTGCCGATGCGTACACTGCTGATGCTGGCGTGGCGCAACCTCTGGCGCCATCGTCGGCGTACCGTGATTACCCTCAGCTCGATTGCGATCGGCTTCGCCTTGGCGGTGCTCTCCATCGGTATCGGCGATGGCAGTCATAACTCGCTGGTACGCAATGCGATCCAGTTGGGGGAGGGGCATCTGACCATTCAGCCACAGGGCTATCTGCAGGCCCCTGCCAACCACCGTTTTATCGCTGATGGAAAAGGGGTGTTGGAGCAGTTGCAACAACTGCAGATCAACGCACAGGTGCAACCCCGGATCTCCCTGCAGGTGCTGGCAACCACCGCAGGCCACGCCTCCGGTGCAGGTTTGGAAGGGATTGCGCCCGGTGATCCACGTGCAGAGCGGCTGCAACAGCAGCTGATTGCCGGAGTGTGGGTGCAGCCCGGAGATCGGCGCGGTGTGGTGGTGGGAGAGGCGATGGCGCGCAAGCTGGCACTGAAGGTGGGTAGCAAGGTGGTGCTGATGGCAGGCACTGTCGGAGGAGACTCGCAGGCGCAGCTGGGACGGGTACGTGGCATCTTCCGCTCACCAATGGAGGAGCTGGATCGCTATCTGATCCTCTCCGATTTAGAGTTTGCCGCGCTCTTTCTGCAGGGGGAGGGGGCTGATATCCATCAGCAGCCGCTAACAAGAATTGCACTGTTTCTTGATGATGAAGTACAGATGGAACTACAGCAGCGCATCCAGCCTCTGTTGCCAGTGGATGTTGTGGTGCTGGACTGGCAGCAGATGATGCCGCAACTGGTGCAGTTCATCGCGGTTGATGATGCCGGGAACTATATCTTCCTCAGTCTGATCCTGCTGCTGGTGATCTTCGGTATCATCAATACGGTGCTGATGAGCGTGCTGGAGCGAACCCGTGAGTTTGGCCTGTTACGCGCGCTGGGGCTGGGCAGGCGAGGGCTACTGTTACTGGTCTTCTGTGAATCGCTGCTGTTGAGCCTGATGGCGGTTGCGGTGGGGTGGTTCTTTGGTGGTGGTGTGCATCTCTGGTTCGGTACCCAGGGGATCGACTTCTCCTCACTTGGTGTCAGCACCGAGATGATGGGAACGATGATGGACCCAATCATCTATACCGAACTCTCGACAGCGCGTATTCTTCAACTGACTGCAATGATCTTTGGTGCCACCCTTGCATCCGGTATCTATCCGGCAATCAAGGCGGCCCGCGTAACCCCGATTGAGGCACTGAGAAGTTAAGGACCTTTTGATGTCACTACTCTCCATTCAGAACGTATCGAAGCACTACTGCCAGGGAGAGGTGACCATCCATGCACTGGATGCGGTCAATCTGCAGATCGATAGTGGCGAGTTTGCGGCACTGGTCGGCCCCTCCGGCTCTGGCAAGACTACCCTGCTCAACCTGATTGGAGGGCTGGATCGGGCAGACAGTGGGACTATTGAATTGGATGATGTCGAACTGACGGAGCTGGATGAATCGCAGCGCTCCGCCTTTCGTCTGCAGCAGGTCGGCTTTGTCTTTCAGGCCTACAATCTGGTGCCGGTACTCAGTGCACTGGAGAATGTGGAGCTGGTGATGGTGCTGCAAGGGGTGGCACCAGCAGAGCGTCACCAGCGTGCACAACACTATCTCAATCTGGTAGGACTGAGTGGTGAGATGGAGCGCCGCCCCGCCGCCCTCAGTGGTGGACAGCAGCAGCGGGTTGCGGTGGCACGGGCATTGGCCGCAGGCCCCCGTCTGGTATTGGCCGATGAGCCGACCGCCAACCTCGACTCTGAGAACGCTACTGCACTGCTCGACATTATGGCCCAGCTCTGCCATCAGGAGGGAACCACCTTTCTCTTCTCCACCCATGATCCACGGGTGGTGGAGCGTGCCGAGCGTATCATCACCCTGAGAGATGGTCGTATCCTCTCCGATCAACTCAACACTGCGGCTGAATGAGAGGCCTTCTCCTGCTGTTCGCTGTCTGGACAGCACTCCCCAGCTGGAGTGCTGATTGGAGTGGCCGCCTTTCGCTGGCCGGGGTGGCCAACAGTGATGGAGGGCATGCCAACCAGCAGGGTGCTCGCTGGATGGTGGAAGAGGCAGATGAAGAGAACCACTGGTCGATCCATCTACGTGCCCAACGTTATCAGCGCAGTGGGATTGCCAGTGCATCGACCCACTCCAGCGCACAGTTTCGCTATCGAACCCTAAGTGCTGATCTGCTCAACAATGCGGAGGGGCAATCCACGACCACAATGGAGCTGGACCGCCTCTTCTACCGCAGGGAGCTGGAGGACCTAACTCTCTCCATCGGACGACAGCCGATTGATTGGGGACATGGCCACCTCTGGCAGCCACTCAATCTGTTTGGTGCCTTTGCACCAACCGATCTTGATACCGCCTACAAGCCCGGTATTGATGTGGCGATGGTGGAGTGGTTCCCACAGCCATTGAGCAGTGTCACCCTGCTCCTCGCCCTTGCCCCAGAGCATGGAGGAGAGCAGAACAGCACCGCACTCCATGCCCGCCACCCATTGGGGGAGGCTTCTGAGTTGTCGTGGGTGCTTGGTGATGTGATCGGTTACAGGATGGCAGGTGCCAGTATCGACAGCAGCTATGGAGATCTGGGATGGCGACTGGAGGGGCGTTACAGCCGTGCTGCCGATGGAAGAGAGGGATTGTTCTGGATTGCAGGGCTGCAGCACCAGTTTGAGAATGGAGTAGTGCTGGATCTGGAGTGGTACGACAATGATCTAGGGGCAAGTCACAAAGCCGAGTTGGCGCAGGTTAACAGTGATGAACTGGTGACCAAGGGGCTGCAGTCTGTATTAAGCCGTAACCTGCTGGGTATGAGCCTAAGTGATGACCTCACCCCGCTGCTGCATGGGGGGTACACCTTCCTGTTGAGTGATCTGGGAGAGGGGCGATCCTGGTTACAGCAGATGGATCTGACCCATTCGCTGAGTAATGAATCGAAGCTGTTGTTTTCTCTGTTGCTAGCTAATGGTGAGGAATTGGATGGAGCAATGCCCCAATCAGAGTTTGGTCATTGGGCCGATAGTTTGACAGTGCGTTATCAGTATTATTTTTGATGGGGTGCTTCATGGGAGTAATTCCGTATTTTTCTGTAATAATTTGTAACGTATCTAGGGAAAATAATCTGATAGCATCGATATGAAGAGATTGGATAGATGCTATACGGAATCCGTATAGCGTAATATTTAGCGATTCCGTATAACACACTGTTAGGTGAAAAAAGAAATGGTGGGTGTTAATTAATAAAGAGGACGCATAGCAGA
>CAYFOU010000075.1:0-1922 GCA_964344805.1 uncultured Piscirickettsiaceae bacterium
TCCTTGGCAGGACCGTCGAACAGCTGGATCATGCGCTCAGGCATGTAGAAGTCATACATCTTGGCGTGCTTGCAGTCACCCATACCCTGGTTGTTACCGATACACAGAGTCAGGAAGGAGACCAGCATGGTACGACCATCAGTGACATTGCGGTCGAACAGGTCGATTGGGTATGCGATACGCATCTCCTCAGTCGCCTCGTCGATGTGGTAAACCAGAGCGTCAACACCCTTGGTGAATTCGTCCGTGGTGCAAACCTCAACGTTGGTACCAGTAGAGGACTCTGCTGCGAAGTGAGCAGCAACCTCCAAGAAGCCGTAACCGGCTGCTGGCTTCATCTTGTAAGCAACAAGTACGTGACCGCCGCCGGCGACCAGGTCGTCCTCGTTCAGGGAGAGATCTGCATAACGTGCTGATTGATCCATTCCGTTCTCCTAAAAAAAATAGTCTGTATGGATTAAAAAAACTTTACTGCATGTGGGGTCATTCCCATTCAGTGCGTTGAACCATAGAGGGGGGGGAGTATAATTAACAGTAAATCTTTCTGATAAAGATGATAAGCTTTTATTTATGGTTTAGTGTAAACAATCAGTTATGGCACTCAATATTACTTTAAGGCAGCTCCGTGTATTCGAATCAGTGGCACGGAACTCCAGTTTTACCCGGGCCGCAGAGGAGTTGCACCTGACTCAGCCGGCAGTCTCGATGCAGATCAAGCAGCTGGAAGAGAATTTGGGAACTGCTCTGTTTGACCATATGGGGAAGAAGATCTACCTCACTGAGGCGGGGGATGAGTTCTACCACACCAGTCGTACCATCAGTCGGCAACTACAGGAGAGTGAGGAGTATCTGGAGCGGTTGAAGGGGGTGGAGCAGGGGCATCTCAATATATTGGTGGCCAGTACTGCAAACTATTTTGCCACCAATCTGCTGGCCACTTTTATCCAGCGCCGTCCCGGCATCACCTTCTCTCTTGATGTGACCAATCGCCAACATCTGCTGGAATCACTCTCCACCAATGAGCCTGATCTGGTGATCATGGGGCAACCCCCGGAACAGTTGGATGTGGTGGCCGAGGCCTTTATGGAGAACCCACTGGTGATTGTGGTGGGGAAGAGCCATCCGCTCTATCGTAAACGTTCATCGCTGACACCAAAACAGCTGCAACGTGAACGTTTTGTGCTGCGTGAGCAGGGGTCAGGTACCCGTACTGCACTGGAGCGCTTCTTTAAGAAACGCGGGTTGGTACTTGATGCACCTCTGGAATTTGGTAGTAACGAGACCATCAAGCAGGCGGTACAGGCGGGGCTGGGACTGGCATTGGTTTCGGCACACACCATTCGTCTGGAGCAGGATGCCAAGGTGCTGCGGGTGCTGGATGTAGAGGATATGCCGATCCGCCGTCAGTGGCATCTGGTCCACCGCAAGGGAAAGCGCCTCTCTCATGTTGCAGAGGCATTCCGCCAATTTGTTCTGGATGAAGGCTCCACATTGACAGTAAATTCCTGATACAATTAATCGGGTATTAACTTTTCAGGGAAGGTGAGTATGTCATCTGTCTATTTTGAGGATCGTGAGCGTCAGCAGCTTTTGCAAGGGCTGCTGGAGCACTGGTGCAAGGACTACACTGGATTCCAGCGGGAGCAGATGGAAGAGGTGCTGCTGCGTAACCTGCAAGCCTATCCCACGGTGAAACTGCAGGCGGTCATGGATGATATCAACGGCGGCTGAATAAACTCCAAAAAATGGTTGTCATTGGCTTGGGCTCTGGATGAGCTCTATGAGCAGGATGGAAAGCCCCTCCCTGAAGCCACTGTTAGTGGGGTTTGTTGGTAGGACTCCAAAGTCTACCTGACACTCACTGCCGCCTCTTTTTGCCGCTCTTCACTCTAATTTGCGATGAACCATAGAAAAGGGCCTAT
>CAYFOU010000075.1:1932-12667 GCA_964344805.1 uncultured Piscirickettsiaceae bacterium
ACTCGAACCAGTGACCCAAGGATTAACAGTTCTTTTCCCATGAGTTTTTTAAGTTCCTGATTTGTCTTTGTGTTTCGTATATAACCCATTGAGAATGCATAAGTAATTGTGATTTCTCTTGTCTCTCCATATCCCTTATTATCCCTCTAAATCCCCCGAAAAAGTTAGCCAGAAGTTAGCCAGAAGTTAGCCAGAAGTTAGCCAGGGGTTAGCCAGTACAGGAAACAAGTAGAGAACAATGGCCGAGAAGTTCAATTTCACACAGTCAAAGATCACAAACCTGAAGCCCCCACCTCCAACAGCGGAAGGAAAGGGAACCAGGGTGACCTACTACGACACTACCCAGCCTAAATTGGTACTCAGGGTCTCCAGTTCGGGGGGCAAGGTGTTCTACGTGATCAAGAAGGATCAGGCCAACAGGACCAAGTTTGTCCGTCTGGGGAGTTTCTCGGAGATCACTGTTGCAGATGCACGCGACAAAGCCACCGAGGCCCTTACGGAGATCAACAAGGGTGTAGATCCGATTGAGAAGAAGCGCAAGCAGCGGATGCGCTCACAGTCCCTGCAGGCATTACTTGATGCCTATGTGGATGATCACCAGAATCTGAAGCCGATCACAATCACGGACTACAGGAGAAAGCTGTCCTGGGGGTTCTCGGACTGGATGACCGCCCCCGCCTCTGGGATCACTGAGAAAATGGTGATGGCTCGCCACAAGAAGCTCACGGCCTTGGGAAAGACTGCAACCAATGGTGCCTTTCGCGCTCTCCGGGCCATCCTGAACTATGCTCGTGCTACCGGGGCCATTGACCATAATCCGGTGGAAATCCTCAGTGCGGCCCGTCTCTGGCACAAGGAGAACCGCAAAACAGACATGATTCTCTCTCACCAGCTTGGAGAATGGGTGGGGGCCGTAGATCAGGTAGTACCACCAATGCATCGTGTGGCTTTTCTGATGATGCTCTATATGGGGTTTCGGATCACCGAGACCTACAAGCTGGAGTGGAAAGATATCAATCTGAATGCTGAACTGCTGATCCAGCGTGATACCAAGAATGGTACTGACCATGAACTTCCAATTCCCACGGTTCTGATTCCGTTGATCAAGGAACTACAGGATGAGACAGGTGGGGGCCGATACCTTTTCCCGGCTACCAAGAGAGATTCATACCACGGACGCCCCAAGAGGCAGTTGGATCAGTTAAACAAGGTGCTCAGCTTCCATTTCAATCCCCACATGGCCCGTCACACCTTCACAACGATTGCAGAGGCCGTGAACATCCCGAAGACGATGATTGACCGCCTGACAAACCACACCACCTCAAACGACGTTACAGGGGGTTATATCCATACTGAGACCGAGACACTACGGGAGGCCATCAACAAGATTGCCGCCTATATTCAGGCCAAGATCACCAGTGATGAGAAGGTGGTGAAGCTGTATGGTTAATTTGTACGCTACTTGCGTAGTACGCTAAAAGAGCATAGGATATAGGCATGGTTTTCGTTGAATTACCCCTGTTTGATAAGCATGTTTCATTCACGGATGAGGAGCTGAGGACGTTACAAAACGAGATCGTCATCAATCCAGAGTGTGGATCATTAATTCCTGGCAGTGGTGGTCTGAGAAAACTAAGAGTTGGATTTGATGGAAGAGGTAAGCGTGGTGGAGCAAGGGTGATCTACTACGTCCAAATTTCAGAATCCGTCTGCTATTTGTTGTTTGCTTACCCAAAGAATGTTCAGGATAACCTGACACCAGAGCAAGCTAAGCAGCTCAAGAAATTGATTGATGAGGTGATGAACAATGGATAACGATTTTTTCAATGATCTTCTTACCAGCGTCCAAGATATGGGCAAACATGCTTCAGGTGAGGCAATTGAGGGGGTAAGGATTACTGAGATCCCGGATGTGGACGTAAAGGCTCTACGGGAGCGCATAGGAGCTTCTCAGGCGATGTTTGCTTCATTGATTGGTGTCTCAAAGCGAACACTGGAAAATTGGGAGCAGCACCGCGTTTCACCTTCTGGTCCTGCCCGTGCCCTACTGAAAATACTGGATGCCGATCCAGAGGGGGCAATGCGTGCGCTACATACTTGAGAGCTCACTAGATGAAAGATAGTGATCGTTATCTGAAAATCGTTGAATGGTCTGAAGAGGATCAGTGTTATGTCGGATCTGTACCCGGATGGATCGGACAGGCTTGCCACGGCGACAATGAGGAAGAGGTGTATCTGCCAGATCGTGGATGAATGGATAGAGATCTATGAGCAGGACGGAAAGCCTCTCCCTGAAGCTACAGCGACCACAGAGGAGCGGGCGATTCTGGACGTAGTTCATGACGCAGCCAAGGGGCTACATGGTGCCGGTGTAATGGATGCCCAGACTATGCGTGAGTTCGACGCAACCTGTACAGAGAGCAACACATAACCAAACACGCAGGGCCTAGGATGGCCCCCGAAAAGCGGTTTCCTTCAACCGTCTGGCCCTGCACCCTATTTTGAAGGTTGGCACTTGAGGGAGTGTTGTGAGCAAAATTAGAGAGCTGTTGAGCACAGAGAATTCGGGTTTTATTGGTGTCCATGACCTCATAACACGGATTCGCTCAAATGATGATGGTGCCAGTTACCAAGAGATTGCACGCTTTCTATATCGCGAACTGGACAACTCCATTCCATACGCACAATTCACAGAGTTAGCAGGAAAGACTGAGTCGACATTAGATGATGCTCGTTGGGTGCTATACGACCTCTCGGAGTATGGGGAACCGTCGAACCCGGATGACTTAGAGTCATCCAACTACTACGGATTTGATGAGCAGAGCGTTATCAAATTTCTCAAATCAAAAGGTATAGAAGTTGGTAATGCTGTGCCTCAGACTGCATCAGTCACACACAAACCAAACTGTTGGCCTTCAGAGTTTCCGGCCTTAGATACGGATGCAGGACAGCTGCAACTAATTCAGCATCTGAGGGATCGGGTTGAATCTCAGAGAAAAGAAATTAAGCGGACAGCCTTTGAGATTGATCGTCTGAAAGCACAGGCTCCGAATAAGGCAATGGCACAAGAAGAGCTGCAACAGGAAATAGAATGCCTTACTGCAGATGTTGAGAAGTTGCAGAATGACTCATCTGAGCGGACAACACCAGATCTGCATGGCATTGAGTCACCATATCTCGCAATACTCTCCAAGAATATTTCCAGTGCGATTGCAGAGTACCCTGCATGGAAGGAAGGACTTGATAAGAAGCCAAGACTGGAATATGAGATTCTTGAATGGCTGAAAAAATTCGATATCAGTGGACGTGAAGAGGAGGCAATAGCAAAGCGCAGCCTGAAAGAAGTCTATCCTGCTGATTTCCGATAATAAGAAATCAATATGTTATACCTGTCAGGGTGTCTGACAGGTGTCAGGGAGTGTGACAGGTAACTTCACTCCCGATACTCCCCGAAGTTGTTTTTTAGCCCACAACTTCAACAGGAGTATCAATATGCACAAAAGCAATTCTCAACGCCTCTCATCAGAGCAGGCAGCCCATTACATCGGTGTAACCCCTAAGACGCTCGCGCAGTGGCGTGTTACGGGCAGGAATCGTATTCCGTACTACAAACTGGGGAACGGTCCACGAGCACGGGTGGTGTACGACGTAGCTGACCTGGACGCTTTCCTTGAACGCTCAAAGGTAGGGGGTGAAGCAGCATGAAGTGCTCGACAATTGCCCCGGCCGGTGCGGCAACACCGGCCAAGACCGCAAACAAAACCAGCAAGCTCAGTTCGCCATCAGAGTCTACCATGAAGGTAGAGGAGGGGGCGCGATGAACCGGACCCCAAACTCTCCCCTGATGGAGACACTAAAATCCTTCACCAACGAACCAGAGCAGTTTACCCAGGCTCTCCATGACTTGGGCTATGTGCTGGTGAAGAAAGCAGATCTGCACAAGCAGCGCATTCTGGCCTCACCAGTCAGCAGGCACTATCCGATATCTGAAGCAGTGGTACGCCTTCACTCCCTTGGGCCAACCCACATGAAGCCCTTGAGGTACCTCGCAGAGGCGGGGGCAACCTTGACCATCACAAGCTGTCATGAGGAGCTGGGAGTTGAGAACCTACCTACAAAGCTCTCTGAGATCCATGAGGCAATTGGCATCTACTGTGACCGGGAGCGCAATGATGAAGGGTTCAACGTTTACTCACTCTCACCAGAGGACAGAGAGTATCTGAAGCAGATCTTGAAAGCTGATGGGGGGATCAAATGAGCAGTATGGCCCCCACCCACAACACTGACTTTCAGATAACCGAAATCAAGCAAGAGGCCAGAGTGGATAGCCGATTGATTGCAGGACAGCTCGAAATCAGCCACCAGAAGATGGTCAACAACCTGATCTACAAGTATCAGAGTGACTTTGAAGAGTTTGGAGTTTTGCCTTTTAAAAAGGCGAAAGTAAAGAGCATGGGAAGGCCAGAACAGTACACCCTTCTCAACGAAGACCAAGCCTATCTGCTTCTCACATACAGCCGGAACACTCCAAGAGTGCGCCGTCTCAAGATCAATCTGGTAAAGGCATTCAGACGCTTCAGAGAGTCCCAGCAGGTCGCCCAAGACTATCTGCCGTTCTATCACTCAATGCATGATGCAGCAGATCTAATTGAGAAGAGAGCAATTCAATCTGGAAGCTCTCTGCCCGAGGGACGCTTCCACAGCAATTTGAACCGACTGGTGAACAAGGCGTTCGGGATAACCCCAGGAACCAGATCTTCTCTATCCTCCTCCATGCGACTGAAGGTGTCCCATGCTCAAATGCTTGCCACTGATGCCTTGGAGCGTAGCCTGAGAGGGGGCATGGATCACAAAGAGGCTTACTCAAGGGTTAGGGATCTGGTCTTTGGTATTGCTGAAGCTGGCATGATCGCTGATCAAAGGGGGATGCTATGAAGATATTGGAATTCGCACTCCCTCCTCTAGAGGGGGCGGTACTCTACAAAAACGATGTCGCCAACAATACATCAGGCTTCAGAAAACACGGTGCAAGCATAATCCACTTGACACGCCCCCACCCTACAGCCTATTCTGGTCTCAAGCAGAGCAATCTGCCAGTCGGAGCAAAATCTCTGGCCGGGCGTGGTAACCCGTTTTGGAGAGCTGCACGGAAGCGTGCCAGTGATGCACGTTTTTTTGTGCCCGCAGTTTATGACGGACTGTTTGGGTCGCTTCGGCGAGCCGGTTACAACTCATGGCAGTTCTCCACCGGTATTACCACCCCAAACAGTCTGTCACCCTATCCCGTGGTAAGGATTGGTGGCAGTTCTTCAATATTGTTTTAGGAGAACGTAGCCATGACTACTTCAACACAAATCCACACCCAAGTTGCGCCCATTGCAATCATGCACGGCGTACCTACCAATCAACTTTCACCTGAGCAACACCTACAGGCGACCATCGCCCGACTCACCACAGCAATGCAGGAGGCTGACCAGTCCCTATCTCAACTCACAGAGTCGAATGATGAGATGACGGCTCTGCAAGCTGCCCGCACCCTCTCGCTGCTCAATATCTGTCAGAGCAAGTTTGCACAGATGATGGGGGTGACAGTATGAACTGGTTGACTCCAACTACCGGCAGCGGTACTTTGACTGCTCGGAGCTTCAAAACTCCTCAAGTAGCGGTTGACCGCACCCGACAGATCAGCGGTTTTTTTGTGCCTGAACGAAATGCAGATTCTGCATCTCGCTCTGCGTGCGTGCATTCCGTACCAGTTAATGGCCGGGATGGTGGCCCGAATACAACACCCCTTTGGGGGAATAAGGCCGGCACTCTACTTGGTGTTTTGAACCATCCCGGCCACCCTTTCACGTTGAACGGGTGGAATCTTCAAAAATCACAAGTAGGAGGTTCACTATGAGCCAGTCAAGTAAGCCCTCAACCGGGGCAAACACCATCCCGGAATGGAAATTCCCGGAACAGTCCACACCATCCAGCGCAACCAGAGTCTCACCAAGGGCCATCCAGGCATTGCAATACACCCTTGCAAAACAGCTCCCCACCGTCCATACCCTGCACACCGACTACGGTTCTATCCTACTGGATGATGAGCTGGCACAGGCTGTAGAGGGGGCACTGGAGCCGATCTTCACTCAACGTCTGGAAATGATGGAGGTGGGGGCATGAGTATCAACATAGCCGGTGTAATCCCAGAACTTGCAAAGCCAGAGACAAGTGAGCGCAAATACCCATTATCTGAGTGGGAGATCAAGCATCTGAATGATGTTGTCAGAGCTTGCGAGAACTCCACCTTCACGTTCATCAATGGAATTACCGCTATCGGGAACATCATGGAGCAGGTCGGACTTCATGAAGAAGTATTCCGTGAACTGGATGCCCTGACCTTCTCTCAGGTTGGATCGTTGATTTCAGAGCTTTCCCTGATGATTGACCTGATGGCAGATACCAAAAGTGAAGCCAAGTATATCCGGGACTACAAGCCAGAGGAGGTGCAGTCATGAGCGTTTCAACTGAAAAGCGACTACAACAATTAGTGGATCGTTCAGATGAGCTTTCTTTGGCACTACACAAAATCAGGGCAATCGCTCGTGCTGGCATCAGGTTAGATTTGGATGATGATATTGATGCTCTGCTTCTTGTGATTGCTGAACTTTCTGAAGATGCCTGTAGAGGAAGAGTTGCTGGAGGTAAATCATGAAGGACGCACACGATGTATACCAGCTTTCCCCTGATGCCACTCCTCACGATCTGTTAGAGGCGATCTCTGAGAGATCTATTCAAGCTGCAGCCACTCTCACAGCTTTGATTCATGCTTGTGAAGACACCACTGCTGAAGGGCAACCCGCTTTCAACAATGAGGTACTCAGCAACCTGCTCTGGAGTGCCCGCTCCCATGTTCGGGACATTGAGCGGATCGGCAATGCCTTGGACTACAGCTCACTCCACCGGAGGGAGTCACCATGAAAACCTACATCCTGACCGGGAGGGGGCTTGCTCCCTCTTCTGGGGGATGGCGACAGATCATCCGCAAAGCACAAGAGACCGTGACAGCCAATCCTAAAGCTGTTCTCAAGATCTACACTGCGAGAGGGGGCGAGCCAAACGCCACTGTTATTGCAGAGGCTACCGCTGACGGCATTGAGATGATCAACGGCGGCACCTCAAAGAAGATCAGTTCCATGGGGCTGTAACGATGACCAGGAAAGCCAAGCACGACCACACCAATGGTAAAGCCCATATCAGGAAGACATGGGAGATGATGCGATCACCGGCCTATCGTGACCTTTCGGTTCATGCCAGATGCTTACTGGATGAATTGCTCCTTTGCTTCAATGGTTACAACAACGGCTCCATCTTCATTGAGATAAGGCAGGCTGCAAAGCTGATCAAATGCAGCAAGAACACCATCAGCAAGATCTTTTACGAACTAACCGAACATGGGTTCATCAAGCTATCTGAGGGATCACGCTGGCAACAGCGGAAAGCACGGGAATGGTGGATCACATGCGTCTACCAACCAGACGGAAGAGAGCCCACAAACGACTGGTTGAGATGGAAGCCTGACCAGCCTGTTTTCAGCACTCCGAGGACACAAGAATCCTTGCCCCCTGATTTGGGACAGAAAAAACCCCGTTCCCAAATGAGGGGGCAGACTGTCCCAAATGGGAGGGCAGATCAAGGCAACTTCCAATCTCTTGCCCCCTAATTTGGGACAAGACACTCCAATCAAGAACCAAATATCAAGAACTTACAAAATGAACAAAAAACCTCTCTGCCCCCTGATTTGGGAACCAAGTAATATACCAGGGGGTACAGCTACATTTACCACCACAGAAAACCCTAAATATCAGGGTATGGGGTGGGAGCGGTCTTCGACAACCACATTGGTAACGGAGGTCACACCATGAAACTCACCATCACTGGCAACCTCATTCTGGAAGATCTCACTGATGCAGAAACTGCATTCCTGAAGACAGAAAACCAGTGGCCCAATCCCCAGATCAAGATTGCGGAGAACATGGGGCGGTACTCTGCACACCTCCCCCCATTCGTTGAATCATGGCGAGAGGATGAGGAATGCCTGATTCTGCCTCGTGGCTATCTGGGCGACCTGCTAGAGCGGTTCACCCCTGAAATCGCCTCAGAGAGCCGCACAGAGGCTCCTGTTGACCTTTGCCCGCTGGAGGGGATTACCTTCCGAGAATACCAGCAGGAAGCTCTGGGAGAGGCTTACCAACATACCCAAGGGGTACTGGTGGCCCCCACCGGATCTGGTAAGACGATCCTTGGAATGGCCCTGCTTGCTCACCACGGGCAGCGAACCTTGATCCTCACCCACTCCAAGGAGCTACTGAGCCAATGGCAGCAGGAGATCAAAGGACGCATGGGGATAGATCCCGGCATTGTGGGCGGGGGCAAATGGAAGGAAGGACAAGAGATCACCATCTGCATGTTGCAGACCCTCCACAGAAACCCTGAAAAGGCACAGGAGATGGTAAAAGGGTATGGCCTCACCCTGATTGATGAATGCCACCACCTCCCCGCACAGACGTTCTCAGAGGTGATTGGTTGGATTCCAACCCTCTACCGCTATGGACTGACAGCAACTCCACACCGGCGCGATGGGCTGCATGATCTGATTCACCGTTCTATCGGTCACACGCTGGCAACCATTCACCCCGATCAGGTTGAGCAACAAGGTGGGATCGTACCAGCAACGATTAAGGTGATTCAGACCGGGTACGCCCCATCGTGGGGCGTAAGCAGCTGGGGCGACTATCTCACTGAGCTGGTGGAGAGCAGCGAGAGAAACCAGCTCATTGCCAACCTAGCGCAGCAGGGAAGCAAATCAGCTCCCACTCTTGTGCTGACAGATCGTGTGGAGCACGTGGGGAATATCGCTGCCTTTCTGGAGGGAGCATTGGAGATTCACGGCAAACTACCCGCCAAAGAGCGCAGGAGCCGCATGGAGAGGATTTCTGAACATCAGATAACCATCGGCACCACCGGACTACTTGGGGAGGGGCTGGACGTCTCTGGATGGGGTGTGCTGATCATGGCTACTCCAATCAGCTCCAAGGTACGTCTACTGCAGGCCATTGGTCGAGTAATACGTCCCCACCCAGGCAAGAAGAAAGGCTATGTAGCAGATCTGGTGGATGATCATGGGTTCAGTGGCTCAAGTTTGAATAAGCGGCTTGCTATCTATCAGGAGAGGGGGTTTCATGTAGTTCAATGAACCAGATGACAAACGTTCTCTTTAAATTTGGAAACACAGCAACGTGAAAGCAGAAACTGAGGTTGTTGGAGGTGCCGCTGTCTTTATATTTGGTGCCTGTGTCGGAGCTATCTATGATGGGAAATCTATGGAGATGGTGTTTTCTTCATTCATTACCCCGCTGGCCACCCTTCTTGCCGCATTCTTGGGTGCGAAATACGCATTCTCTCTTCAATCAAAAAAAGCAGAAAATGAGCAGATTAATGAAAACGTAATGGCTGGAAACAATGCGCTTCTTACATTAGCAAGAAAACGGAGCAAACTATTTTCTATATGCCGCCAAGTCATCAATCCACACAAGAATGATGTTGTTGCCTTCTTAGGAATGCCAACATTTTCTGAAGTAAAAATTGAAGCAAATGACTTGGACTACAGATCCTTAGCATTTCTGCTGGATAAAGAACATAGCAATTTACTGAATGAAATATCACTGGCCGATGAAAAATTCCAGATGATAGTTAATACTTTAAATGAACGCTCCAAGCTCTATGCTGATCAGGTGCAACCAAGAATGGAGGCCGCAGGCTTTTCGCCAGATCAACGGTATAGCTTGTCAAAACTGATTCAAATACTTGGACCAAGAATCTATCACCATCTGGATGATTTAACCAAAGTCTTACTTACTAGAGCAGATGAAACCGAGGAGATGCTTGAACAGGCATCATCAAAATTGTCCGTTGCTTTGAAAAGTAAATTCAAAGGGAAAGGTAAAATGATTGTTGAATTGGTAACAGTTGACCGGCTGTCTGAGCAGGAGGTTAAGCAGCATAAAGGTGTGAAGAGTTATCCACCGCCTTTGCTTTCTCTTGAGCAATGGGCCGGTGGGGGCTACGAAGCTCTCAACATAAAAATACTATCTACACAAAACTAACTCACCACATGGAAATCCTGATCTCGGCAGCTCTTCTCTCAATCCTCCTCTGCGCCCGTGTACTCTGGAAGAGGGGTCAAGGTATGCAATCAGCCAGAGTGCTCGCCCTGATACCGTTTGCAGGGATGGTATGGGCTACTGAACCGATGCTGACATTCTCGGTAGATACGGCAGTGTCTCTGGTGATCGGCTACGCTGGTGCCTGGGTGATGACGGTCATGGCGATGGGGTTTGCTTCGATGATTGCGATAGGGCTGACTGAGGACTATTGACCACTCTCAGTGGGTGGGGGCTTCATCATCCGCTATACGCTTGTACAGGTTCTCCCGCTCCCGATCTATCAACTCCTGAACCTTGATGGCCTGCTCTGGCGATAACCCCGCTTCACGCTCTACAACGTCCACCAGAGTATCAAGGGTGAGCATGACTGGCTTCAGCGTCTTCACCAGATCATCCCTGAAATCCTCTGCTCTGATCAATTGGCCGGTCAGTTCCTCAAACTCCATCCGCTTGAGCTCCGCCTCGTAGTGCTGCGTATTCCGGCCCAACGTGACCGCCGATTCCGTTTTATCGTGACCGCTCAT
>CAYFOU010000076.1:0-12640 GCA_964344805.1 uncultured Piscirickettsiaceae bacterium
TGCGTGCATTTTTGCCTTGCCTGAAAGCAAAATCATCTTCTGTGCAAAGGTCTCTCTATTTCATATTTTTTGCCAGCCAACCATTGAGGGCATTGGCAAAGTTCTGGCGGTCCCGCTGATTCAGGGCAGCAGGGCCACCCGTCTCCACCCCACTGGCCCGCAGGGTATCCATGAAATCACGCATCCCCAAGCGGGCCTTGATATTACTGCGGGTATGACGCTCCCCTCTCGGGGTCATTACCGCCCCCCCTTTCTCCAGCACCTCTGCCGCCAGCGGAATATCTCCGGTAATCACCAGATCTCCCGCCTGCAGGCGCCGTACAATCTCGTTGTCGGCAACATCAAATCCCGGAGGTACCTGCAGGAACTGAATCCGCTGGGAGCGAGGGACCCGCATCGGATGGTTGGCGACCAGCGTCATCTCCACCCCGGTACGCGTTGCGGCCCGAAACAGGATCTCCTTCACCACCCCCGGACAGGCGTCGGCATCAACCCAGATCTTCACTTCGATTGCCCTGCATTGGCAGGACGTCTGCGTCGTCTACGTTGTGGCTTCGGTTTGGCCTTAGCACGAGGCTGTCCTCCTTGAGAGCCATTGCCCCCCTTCTGTTTTTTTCCTCGTCCTCCACTCGACTGTTTTTTCTGCGGTTTTCCCCGCCCTTTCTGAATCGGCTCCGGCTCAATCGACTCATCCACCTCATAGCCGGGCACCACCTTTTTCGGAATCTCTCGCTTCAACAGACGCTCAATATCCCGCAACAACCCCAACTCATCGACACAGACCAAGGACATCGCCTCACCCTCCTGACCGGCTCGCCCGGTACGGCCAATGCGGTGAACATAGTCCTCCGGCACATTGGGGAGCTCGAAGTTGACCACATGGGGCAGCTGATCAATATCGATCCCGCGCGCGGCAATATCGGTCGCCACCAGCACGCGAATCTTGCCCGCCTTGAAGCCACTCAGGGCGCGGGTACGTGCACCCTGACTCTTGTTGCCATGGATCGCGGCAGCGGTAAGACCATCCTTCTCCAGCTGCTGCGCCAGGCGGTTGGCTCCATGTTTGGTACGGGTAAAGACCAGCACCTGCTGCCAGTTGTTGGCCCCCACCATCTCCGAGAGCAGTTCACGTTTACGCTTCTTGTCGACCTGGTAGACCACCTGCTCCACGGTCTCGGCAGTGGTGTTTCTGCGTGCCACCTCAATCAACTCTGGCTGGTAGAGCAGCCCATTGGCAAGCTGTTTGATCTTCTGCGAGTAGGTGGCGGAGAAGAGCAGGTTCTGGCGTTCTCTGGGGAGCAGTTTGAGCACCCGCTTGATGTCATGGATAAAGCCCATATCGAGCATCCGGTCCGCCTCATCCAGCACCAGCAGTTCCACATGAGAGAGGTCGACCGTCTTCTGGTTGGCGTGGTCGAGCAACCGTCCCGGTGTTGCCACCAGAATATCGACCCCGCGCCGCAGCTTGTCGATCTGCGGATTGATCTTCACCCCACCAAAAATGACTGCCGAACGCAGCGGTAGATAGCGCCCGTAGCGCTCTACGCTGTCCCCCACCTGGGCCGCCAGTTCACGGGTCGGGGTCAATACCAGCGCACGCACCGGACGATGTCCCTTGCCCTGAGCATGTTCATGCAGCAGCTCCAGCATCGGCAGGGTGAAGCCCGCCGTCTTTCCGGTACCGGTCTGCGCGCCGGCGAGAATATCCCGCCCCTGCAGCACTACGGGAATGGCCTGCTGCTGAATCGGTGTGGGTTGGTCGTAGCCCTCTTTTTCAAGCGCACGCAAGATTTCGGCCGAGAGGCCGAGGTTTTCAAAAGACATGAGATTCTCCTGATCCCGATCCGGCACAGTGATGTGCTACGGTACAGAGCGGGGTGGGTTGTTCGGGATCAGAACAGGTGGCTGAGTTGAGCCAACTGAATGACGTTACACCTACCGAATGGGTGCAAGGGGGCGCATCATACCAGAAGCGATTTACTCTCGCTCCTCAATCCACGCCGCCTGAATCGCCTCCAGCACCTTCTCCCCACCCCGGTTGGGATCGTCGGAGAAGCCCTCCAGTTCGGTTACCCAGTTGTGAAGATCAACAAAATTGACCTTCATCGGGTCCTGATCGGGGTGGGCCTCATCCAGCTCTATCGCAATATCGAGTACATCGGTCCAGCGCAGATCCATCAGCCTCTCCTTTTAATGATTCTCGGAAACCATATTGATGGTGTACTTGGGAATCTCCACCACCAGATCCTCATCCGCCACCACCGCCTGACAACTGAGACGGGAATCAGGGTCGAGTCCCCACGCCTTGTCAAGCAGATCATCCTCTACCTCATCACTCTCTTCCATCGAATCGAACCCCTCGCGGATATAACAGTGACAGGTGGTACAGGCACAGCTCTTCTCACAGGCGTGCTCCAGATGGATATCATTGGCCAGCAACGCATCCAGCACCGTGGTACCGGGCTCCACCTCAAAGGCGGCCCCCTCCGGGCAGTGTTCCTCGTTGGGTAAAACAATCAGTTGGGTCATGCTTCAATGTCCTCAATGTTTTGACCGGAGAGTGCCTGCTGCACTGACTGGTCCATGCGGCGCGCGGCATAGAATTCACTGTCCCGATTCACCTGTTCGATCTTCTTCTCGATGGCGCGGGTATCGTCACCCTCTGCAACCTCTTTCAGCTCCTCAATCATCTGCATCAGTCTGGCCAGCTCTGCGGCATTGAGCAGCTCCTCCCCATCCTTGGCAATCGCCGCCTCCATCGCCTCGATAGTGCGCTTCGCCTCTACCTGCTGCTCACGCAACATGCGGGCATCCCGATCCGCCTCGGCATAAGTGTAGGAGTCCTTGAGCATCCCCTCAACCTCTCCATCACTGAGGCCATAGGAGGGTTTGACGGTGATCTCCGCCTGCACCCCACTGGTCTCCTCTCGTGCCGAGACCGCAAGCAGGCCATCGGCATCGACCTGGAAGGTGACCCGGATACGGGCCGCCCCCGCCACCATCGGCGGAATGCCGCGCAACTCAAAGCGGGCCAGTGAGCGGTTGTCCTCAACCATCTCGCGTTCGCCCTGCACCACATGGATCGCCATCGCGGTCTGCCCATCCTTGAAGGTGGTGAACTCCTGGGCACGGGCCACCGGTAGCGTGGTATTACGGGGAATCACCACCTCACTCATCCCGCCCATAATCTCCAGACCAAGTGAAAGCGGAGTCACGTCGAGCAACAGCAGCTCGCCATCCTTCTTGTTACCGATCAGAATATCGGCCTGAATCGCCGCACCGATCGCCACCACCCGCTCGGGGTCGATTCCGCTCAACGGGGCTCGACCGAAGAAATCCTCCACCTGCTGCTGCACCAGCGGCACCCGGGTGGAACCACCGACCAGCACCACTTCGGAGACGGCCTCCTTGTCGATGTCGGCATCACGTAGCGCACGGCGGACGATACGCAGAGTCTTCTGTACGGTGGAACCGATCAGTTCATTCAGCTGCTCCAGCGTCAGCACACCAGACCAGTTACCATCAGTATGGTTCAACTCAACCGCAATCTCAGCGGCAGAGGTGAGGCGCTCCTTGGCACTGCGCGCCTCCGCCAACAGATATTTGAGCAGTGAGGGCGACTCCTCCAGTGGCTGCTCGACACCCATCTGCTCTCCCAGCCACTGGGCAATGGCGTGATCCATATCGTCACCACCAAGCACCGCATCACCCCCGGTAGAGAGCACCTCAAACACCCCTTTTGTCAATCGCAATATGGAGATATCGAAGGTTCCTCCACCAAAATCATAGATGGCATGAATCCCCTCTGGCTGGCTGTCGAGGCCATAGGCCACCGCTGCGGCGGTCGGTTCATTAAGCAATCTGAGCACATGGAGCCCGGCCACCCTGGCGGCATCCTTGGTCGCCTGGCGCTGGGCATCATCGAAGTAGGCGGGCACGGTGACCACCACCCCATCCAGCTCTCCACCCAGTGTGCCTTCCGCACGCTGTTTCAACACCTTGAGGATCTCGGCAGAGACCTCGATCGGGGTGACGGCACCGGCAGCAGTCTCGATGCGAGGTACGGCACTTTGACTCTCGGCAAAACGGTAGGGAGACTGCCCCGGAATGGTGCTCAGCTCATCTGCACTCTTGCCGATGATGCGCTTGACCGAAGCCAGGGTATTGAGCGGATCTTCTACCGCTGCCTCACGTGCAGATTGCCCCACCACAGGGGCTTCTTCAGCCTCCAGATAACGCACCACTGATGGAAGAATATGCGCTCCCTGCTCATCCGGCAGGGTTTCAGCCACCCCGCTACGCACCGAGGCGATCAATGAGTTAGTGGTCCCCAGGTCAATCCCGGCAGCCAGACGATGTTGGTGTGGAGCAGAGGATTGCCCCGGTTCTGCAATCTGCAATAAAGCCATATTTCAATTCGTTACAATAAAAATCTAAATTAAATCATCAACCATTGATTCCGCCTGCTGCGCCAATCGATGGAAGAACTGCATCTGCTGCACGGTCACCACACCCTGTTCCGGCTGCTGTTCAAAGTGTACCGAGAAGCGCTTGCCCTGCTCCACAATACGCCCCTCCATCTGCTCGACAAACTGCTCCAGCGCAGTGACTGGATCACTTCCCTGTTGTGCGGCTTCCAGCGCCTCACGCAGCTCCATCTGTTCCATTAGAAACTCGGGATCACGCACCGTCTCACTATCAGTACCAAGATCAACCCCTTTCAGCTCCAGCATGTAGCGCGCACGGGCGATCGGATCGCGCAGTACCCGATTGCCTTCATTGATATGGGAGGCCATCTGCAGCGAGAGGCGGCGCTCCTGCTCGGAGGCGCTGGCAAAACGATCCGGGTGGTACTGCTGCTGCAGGGTGCGATACTGCTCTGAGAGTTGGGTACGATCTATCTCATAGGAGAGCGGCAGCCCGAATAGATCGAAATAGTGGGTAGTGAGGTCCATCAGACGTTAAAACTTTCCCCACATCCGCAACTGTTCGTCACATTGGGGTTATTGAACTTGAACCCCTCATTGAGTCCCTCTTTGCCATAATCGAGCTCCGTACCATCCAGATAGACCAGACTCTTGGGATCCACGATGATCTTCACCCCTTCACACTCGAAGACCTGGTCCTCATCCTCCATCTCGTCTACAAACTCCAGTACATAGGCCATACCAGAGCAGCCCGAGGTCTTCACTCCAAGGCGCAGGCCGATACCGGAACCACGATTCTCCAGAAAGGCCTTGACCCGCTCTGCGGCCGGTGCAGTCATTGTAATTGCCATTACCCGTAACTCCTTGAAACTTAGTGTGCAGCCCACTGGACCGTACTGAGATCAATACCGTCTTTGTACATATCCCAAAGCGGTGAAAGCTCACGCAGCTTCTCCACCTTCTGTTTGGTCAGGGCGACTGCCTCATCCACTTCCTCTTCAGTGGTAAAACGACCAAAGGTGAAGCGGATCGAGCTGTGGGCCAGCTCATCATCTCGACCAATGGCACGCAGCACATAGGAGGGCTCCAGGCTGGCCGAGGTACAGGCGGAGCCGGAGGAGACTGCCAGACGGTTGATCGCCATCATCAGTGACTCCCCTTCGACAAAGTTGAAGCTGACATTGATATTGCCGGGGATACGCTGCTCCAGATCACCATTGACGTAGACCTCTTCCATCCCCTCAATGCCCTGGAGGAAACGGTCACGCAGGGCCGTCAGGCGCTCCCCTTCTACCACCATCTCCTCACGCGCAATACGGAAGGCCTCGCCCATCCCCGCAATCTGATGGACCGGCAGGGTGCCGGAGCGCATCCCGCGCTCATGACCACCACCGTGCATCTGCGCCTCCAGACGCACACGCGGTTTGCGTCGCACATAGAGTGCGCCCATCCCCTTGGGGCCATAGATCTTGTGGGCGGAGAAGGACATCAGATCGACGTTCATCTGGTTGACATCGATATCAACCTTGCCGGCACTCTGCGCTGCATCGGAGTGGAAGAAGATCTTGCGCGCACGGGTGATCTTGCCGATCGCCTCAAGATCCTGAACCACACCGATCTCATTATTGACGTGCATGATGGAGACCAGAATGGTGTCATCGCGCAACGCCGCCTCAAGTTTCTGCAAATCGATCAGCCCATTGGCCTCTGGTTCCAGATAGGTGACCTCGTACCCCTCCGCTTCCAGATGGCGACAGCTATCGAGTACCGCCTTGTGTTCAATCGCAGAGGTAACGATATGCTTGCCCTTTCTCTTGTAAAAGTGGGCAATTCCCTTGATCGCCAGATTGTCCGACTCGGTTGCCCCGGAGGTCCAGATAATCTCCTTGGGGTCGGCACCGATCAGCTCCGCCACCTCTCTGCGGGCATTCTCCACCGCCTCTTCCGCCTCCCAGCCATAGGCGTGGGACTTCGATGCAGGGTTGCCAAATTTGGTATCTGCGGTCAGGTACTGCATCATCACCTCCGCCACACGCGGATCGACCGGGGTGGTTGCAGAGTTATCCAGATAGATGGGGCGAGTGTCTGACTGTGCCATAGTTGTTCTTCCTGTTCCTTGTTTGCGGAAATGTCGCAGAGAAACCTTCCCTTTCTCTTGGTTAATCGATCTATTGTACCAAGGCACCTGCGAAAATGGGCCCTTTACACCCCTTTTCACCGATACCTATCCTCTCCCTACCCTGCTGCTCTCCACATTACCGTGGAGGGCATCAACACGTTTTTCAATATCTGCAGAAAGTGATCCACCTGTTCCATGGTGATATCCCGGCAGAGGCTGATACGAATCGCATTGCGGGCCGCTTCCGGGGCAATCCCCATCGCCGTGAGTGCACGATTGGGGGCGGTCTTTCCTACCTGACAGGCGGAGCCGCTGGAGAGCATAATCCCCTGTTGATCGAGTTGCATCAGCAAGGTCTCTCCCTCGATGATCGAGATCAAACACATCACCGTATTGGGCAGGCGTGGCGCTGCTTCCGCCACAATTTCCACTCCACCAATCTGCTTCAGCCCCAGTTCCAGATAATTGCGACACTGCAGCAGATGTTCACTACGCGCCGCCAACTCATGACGAGCCAGCTCCGCCGCCTTGCCAAATCCAACAATCGCCGGAACATTCTCGGTACCAGAGCGCAGCCCGCGCTCCTGTCCACCTCCAGAGAGCTGTGGTTGCAGAGAGAGTGAGGGAGAGACCAGCAACGCCCCCACCCCCTTTGGACCATATAACTTGTGCGCAGAAATGGTTACCGCATCGGCCCCCAGCGCTTTGAAATCGAGAGCAATCTTGCCTGCCGCCTGGGTTGCATCAATATGGAAACGGGCACCATTTTGCTGTGCCCAGTCACGAATGGTCGAGAGCTCCTGAATCACCCCGGTCTCATTATTCGCCACCATCATCGAAACCAGCGCTGGACGTTCAGCTTTCAACTGCTTCAATGCCTCACTGCCCAGAAGCCCCTGTCGATCCACAGGCAACTCCAACACACTCCACCCCTGCTGCTCCAACATATCCACTGCAGCATGAAGACTGGCGTGTTCGGTTGCCCCTACCGCAATGGTTCCCGGCTGCTCAAAGGTGGCCGCAATGCCAAGAATGGCCAGATGGTTGGCCTCGGTGCCACTGCCGGTAAAAATGACCTGCTTGGGCGTTGCGTTCAGTAGTGTTGCAACCTGTTGACGAGCCTGCTCCAGTGCGCTCCTGGCACTTCGACCCGCACGGTGTGAAGAGGAGGGGTTCCCCATCCGACCACTCCAGAATGGCTCCATCGCTGCCACCACTTCAGGGGCGACAGGAGTCGTTGCATTGCAGTCCAGATAGAGTTCCATCTCATATCAAATAGATATTCTGAATAGTGCCTCAGGCGACGGCTGCCTGCCGAGCGGTTTCACCGGCACACTTGCTTTCCAGAAGTTCATTGTCGTTGATTAACTGACCGAGAGAGATGCCGCCAAGGAAGCCCTGAATCTGTTCGCTCAGATTGGTCCAGAGGTCGTGGGTGATACAGCTGCGATCTCCCTGACAGTTCCCCTCCCCCTTGCAGCGACGCACATCGATTACCTCATCAACCGCAAGAATGATCTGCGAGATGGAGATGTCGTTGGCATCCTGGGCCAGCTGGTAGCCTCCTCCAGGGCCGCGAGAGCTTTTTACCAGCCCCTGCTTTCTCAGTTTGGAGAAGAGCTGTTCCAGATAGGAGAGTGAAATCTCCTGACGTCCCGAAATCTCGGAGAGCGTAATCGGGCCGCGATCCTCATTGATTGCCAGATCAAGCATGGCGGTTACCGCATATCTTCCTTTTGTCGTCAGTCGCATAACATTTCCTCAGGTAATCCCTTTCCAAATAACCCTGTACTACAGTATGGTTATACTGTGCTATAACCAATAAAAAAGGTCAAGTTCTTTTCCCGCCATTCCACTTTTTTACAGGAATACGGCCCGATTACACGATTGCAACAGACAACAACAAAGGGGCCCCATGCCCCAACCATGGTTACTTCAAAATCACCGTCTGCGAGATGGTCTCTTCCTGATCAACATTAACCGAGCAGGTATCACTATCACAATCGGCATCACAAGCCTGTTTGCGAATGGCGCAGGAGACATGAAGTTCCGGCAGATCCACCCCCTCGACCTCTCCCCCAATCTGCTTGATCGCATCGCACATCTGCTCCATCTGCGAATCCATCGCATGGACATGGTCGAGGATACAGTTGATCGCATTGGCCACCGGATCAGGCATCTCACTGGAGGTACCATAGGCATCGAAACCAATCTTCCTGGCAAACTCCTTTACATGAGGGTCGATCGACCTCTTGCGCTGGATAATACGCCCGGGGATACCCACCACCGAGGCCCCGCTTGGCGTATCCTTGACCACCACCGAATTGGAACCGACACGCACTCCATCCCCCAGCACAATCGGCCCCAGCACCTTGGCCCCGGCCCCGACCACTACATTGTTCTCCAGCGTAGGGTGACGCTTGCCCTTGTCCCAGCTGGTTCCGCCGAGGGTCACACCATGATAGAGGGTGCAGTCATCCCCAATTTCAGTGGTCTCCCCAATCACCACCCCCATGCCATGATCGATAAAGAAGCGACGCCCCACCTTTGCCCCTGGATGGATCTCCACACCGGTCAACCAGCGGGCCCAGGTGGAGAGCCAGCGCGCCAGCCACTTCAGCCCCAATGTCCATAATCGATGGTTGAAACGGTGCACCACCACCGCAAACACCCCCGGATAGGAGGTGATGATCTCAAAACGGTTACGCGCCGATGGATCGCGCTCAAACACGCAATCGATATCTTCCCTGATTCGCTCAAACATAATTCAACAACAATAACAGAGTGTAAAACGGGGTTATTATACCTTGTCAGTACAGTCCTGTACCGATGAGAGGATCCCTCGAAGGATATTAATCTCATTCTGGTCCACATCGGCACGGTTGAAGAGGCGGCGCAGGCGACGCATCACCTGACGCGGGTTCTCTGGATCAAGAAATCCGGTGGCAATGATGGTCTCTTCAATATGAGTGTAGAGCCCCTCCATCTCATCAGCGGTTGCCAGCGGATAGCGTCGCTCTCCCTCACCGATAGGACGTGCCAATGGCGCCTCTCCGCGCTGAACCATCAGCTCATAGGCCAACACCTGCACCGCTGCCGCCAGATTGAGCGAAGCATAATCCTGACTGGTGGGAATACGCATCAGCACATTGCAGCGGTCCAGCTCTCCATTGGTGAGCCCGGAATCTTCACGTCCAAACAGCACCCCCACCTTTCCTTGCCCAGCCTCGGCAAGAATCCGCTCCGCACACTGCTTCGGCGTCAATTCAGGAATATAGAGACCACGGGGACGCGCACTGGTACCCACCACAAAGGCGCACCCCTCCAGTGCCTGATCGACCGTTTCATGCACTGACGCCTTCATCAGGATGTCATCGGCACCCGAGGCGCGAGAGGTGGCATCTGCACTGGGAAAGCGGTTGGGGTTGACCAGTGCCAACTGATCGAGACACATGTTCTTCATTGCTCGTGCAGCCCCCCCGATATTACCGGGATGCGAGGTCTCAACCAGCACAAATCTTATGTCAACACTCTCCATTACAGCACTCTCCGCCCTCTACTGAAAGCGGCGAATGGTACCATGCTCCCCTACTCTTCAACCAAGTACCCTTCTCCATATATTTTACATAATAAAAATATGACGCAATATAAGCCAAAGATAATCGATCCAGAGCGATGGAGCAGCCATCCAACCTGCTGTAGAATGCGCGCAACTTCTATTTGGTAGGCTCTCTTGCAATGAATCCGATGCTCAATACTGCCGTCAAGGCGGCACGCCGTGCAGGCTCCGTAATTCTGCGATCAATGGATCGACTCGATACCCTGAAGGTCGATACCAAGAACAAGAATGACTTTGTCTCCGATGTGGACCGCAAGGCGGAGGCGGAGATCATCCAGATTCTGCGTCAGGCCTACCCCAGACACTCCATTCTGGCCGAGGAGAACGGTACGCTGGACGGTAATGAGTATCAGTGGATCATCGATCCGCTGGACGGCACCACCAACTACCTCTACGGCTTCCCGGTATTTGCGGTATCCATCGCACTCGCCCACAAGGGAGAGCTGATTCATGCCGTGGTCTACGACCCGCTACGCGATGAGCTGTTTACCGCCAGCAAGGGCGATGGAGCGATGCTCAACAACCGCCGCCTTCGTACCACCCCACGCAAGGGGCTGACCAGCGCACTGCTCGGTACCGGCTTCCCGTTCCGCGATCAGCAGTACCTGGATCTCTATATTGAGACCTTCCGCACCCTGAAT
This sequence comes from uncultured Piscirickettsiaceae bacterium, assembly GCA_964344805.1. Classification (GTDB taxonomy): domain Bacteria; phylum Pseudomonadota; class Gammaproteobacteria; genus Thiopontia. The sequence continues at coordinate 10,807 of CAYFOU010000076.1, forward strand.
GTCGATACCGCCGGTATTCGTCGTGCCGGTTCTGCAGCGATTGATCTCGCCTACGTTGCAGCCGGACGTCTCGATGGCTTCTGGGAGATTGCGCTGAAGCCGTGGGATATGGCGGCTGGTGCCCTGCTGGTGATGGAGGCCGGTGGTGTCTGCAGTGACTTTGGCGGAGGTAAAGACTTTCTGGAGAGCGGCAACATCATCGCCGGTGGACTGGAGGTTCACCAGGCGCTGGTCGATACCATTCAGCCCATCGTCTCCGAGACGCTGCCGAAATAGTTCTCAGGAAGCAATTGTAGCGCATAGATCAACGCATCTTCGCGCTTGCCTCCCTCGCAACGGTAGTAGGCCTTGCGCATCCCGATCTCATTGAAGCCGAGACTCTGGTAGAGCATCTGTGCCGGCTGGTTGGAGAGGCGCACCTCCAGAAAGACCATCTCCGAACGCATCTTGCGCGCCTGCTGTACCAGCCACTGCAGCAACACCTTGCCCAACCCTCGTCCCTGCTCGGCCGGTGCAATGGCGATATTGAGCAACTCCGACTCCCCTCCTCCGGTGGAAAGCACTGCATATCCCAGCAACCGCTCCCCCCGCTCCAGCGCCACCAACAGTGACCCCGCCTCGATACAGTCGATAAAGATCTGCTCCGACCAGGGAAAGGGGTAGACCTGCTGCTCTATCACCTGCACGGCGGCGAGATCTTCCCGCTCCAGCTGGCGGATGCGAAACTCACTCATGGGTGGAGTTGAGCATGGACCTGCTTCAGCACCTCCCACGCCGCACGCTTCTCTTCGGGGTGACTCAACAGATAGGCCGGATCATGGGTAACCAACAGCCCTTCGAGTGAGAGTGGATCACTCCCCAACTGCAGCCGCGCCTTGCAGCTGCTCTGTGCCACCAATTGCTGCAGATAAGAGGAGCCCCCCCCCTCTCTACAGAGTGACGGCTCTGTTAGCGTGACGCGATAACAGTGCTGCTGCCCCAATCCAATCGCAACCAGCATCTTGCCCAACAGCTGTTCGGCAGCAGCCTCCAGCCTTGGAACAATCAACAGCAACTCGGCATCCGCTCGACCGCTGATCTCGATACGATCCGAAAAGTCGACAACCGCCGTCGTGGTCGCCTCGGAAACAACCTCTACAACCGGAGCCTCCTGCTGTGGCAAGGAGCGGCGTACCCACTGCTGAACCCCCATCGCCTGTAGATGTGGAGAGGGAATCATTTACGAATCATCCACACCACCCATCCGATGATGGCGATCAACAGAAAGAGTTCAATGAAGGCGGCCCAGATCATCCAACTACAGCTGCGGGTGCTCCCGCTGCTCCGGCGGAATCGAGACCCGATTCAATGCATGGATATAGGCCTTGGCCGATGCCGCAACGATATCGGTATCGGAGCCCTGCCCATTGATCAGCGCACCATCCATCTCCAGACGAACAGTCACCTCACCCTGTGCATCGGTCCCCTCGGTAATGCTGTTAACCGAGTAGAGATCAAGATTCGCCTTGCTCTCCACCAGTGATTCAATGGCACCAAAGACCGCATCGACCGGACCGGCACCACTGGCCCCGGCACACTGCTCTTCGCCATCAATCATCATCGTGACCTCGGCATGCGGGGTCTCTCCAGTCTCGGAACAGACCTTCAACGCCACCAGGCGGAAACGCTCATCCCCAGCCGACTGCACCGAGTCATTGACCAGTGCCAGCAGATCCTCATCATAGATCTCATGCTTCTTGTCGGCCAGATCCTTGAAGCGGGCGAAGGCCTCATTCAGCTCCTCCTGGGTATCGAAGTCATAACCCAGGTCGTGCAGACGACTCTTCAACGCACT
>CAYFOU010000077.1:0-10562 GCA_964344805.1 uncultured Piscirickettsiaceae bacterium
TGCTGCTGATCTTCTTCATGTTGACCACCAGCTTCTCGCAACAGCGGATGCTGGAGCTCGATGTACCGGCCCACAAGGGGCAGGGGAAGAGCGCTTGGCAGGGGGGATCACTGGTGCGGGTACATGCCGGAGGTCTGGTTGACTTCAATGGGCGTCCTGCCCATCTCTCCGAGGTCTCTTCCAGGGCTGAGAGCCTGTTGCAGAAACGCCCCGAGACCCGCTTTATCGTTCGCCCTGATGCCGGACTGGATCTGCAGGCGGTGGTTGAGGTAATGGATCAGCTGCGTGCTGGCGGGGCCACTGCGGTGAGCCTGATTCGATAGCCGGGGTGGAGTGATGCGATTCCACTACCACAGAAAACGGCACAGTGAACTCAATATGACGCCGCTGGTGAGCGTCATCTTCCTGCTGATCATCTTCTTTCTGGTGGCCGGTACCGTGCGCTCTCCCGGCTTCTGGGAGGTGGAGCACCCACACTCCACCAGTGAGACCCGGGTAGAGCCGATGATGCTCTCCATCTTTGTCGACAAGGATGGCAACCGTGCGGTGGGGGAGCGGGAGGTGAAGAACCGTTTTCAACTGCGCTACCTGATTGACGAGAATTTCCAGAATGGAGCCCCCCCGTCGATTGAGATCCATGCCGATAGCCGGGTTGATGCCCACAATGTGGTCAAGCTGCTGGAGGAAATTCGCAATGCCGGTGTGGAGAAGGTGGAGCTGATTACCGAGGTTGCCCCTTGAATATGGTACTGCGCCCCTATCAGTGGTTTCTTGCGCTTGTACTCTCGGCAGCGATCCATGGCTGGGCGCTCTACCACTTTCCGATATTCCAGCATGATGCGAAAGAGAAGCCGGAACAGCCACTGCCGTTTACGGTATTGCTGGCCGATGAGGCGGTACTGGAGCAGTTTGTGCTGGAGGAGCCGGAGAGTGTAGAGGTGGAGCCGGTCAGTAGTGATCTGGTGCCTCTGGTCTCTCTGGAAGATATTGACCAGCCAGAGGTAGAGGTGGTCTCCAGCGAGGCGGGATCGGAGATTGCACCAGAGGTTGGTGAGTCTCTGGAGTTGCCAGGGGAAGAGATGGAGCCCCCGGCAGAGCTGGAGCAGCAGGCTGAGGTGGCGATGAAACAGGCCCCTAATCTTGCCACCTTGCCCCCCACGGCAGTGATCAGTCTTTCGCAGCAAGAGTCGGTGGATAGGCCGGAGCCACTGCAGCAGCCGATTGCGGCACTGCCTGATCTTCCAGTACTGAAACCTGAGCAGATTCCCGACCCGGAGACGGAAGAGGAGCGTGTCCCCGAGATGACAGAGATTCTGCCGGAGCAGGCGGAGTTGAGTCAGGAGCCGCAGATGGTTGCCTCCCAGCCGTTACCGGAGCCGGAAGAGGTGACTGAAGAGATACCAGAGATGCCGGAACTGGGAGCAGAAGAGATTGAGCTGCCCACCGAAGAGCCTCTGGAGCTGGCAGTAGAGAGTGTATTGCCGCCACAGCGCCCGGTGGCAATGCCGGAGGTGAACAATCAGTCCGAGGTGATTCTGGCGGAGATTACCATTGAGCAGGTTGCCTTCGACAGCGAGGAGATGGAGAACCTGCCGGAGGTAAAGGCGGAGGATTGGAAACCGGCTCCGCCCAATGCAACCCGGGTTGCAGGCTGGAAGGGGCGTTACAGCGGTGCGGTGGGCATTGGCAAGCCGTATCGCAAGAAGATGCGCTCGACACTGGTACAGTTCACCCTCTACCCGAAGGCGGTGGCCGAGGAGCTGAGAGTTGAGGGTAAGGTGGTGGTCGGCTTTATGATTGACCGCAAGGGCTATCTGCTGGAGACCGAGATCCTTGAGAGTTCAGGCCATCCGGCACTTGATCAGGCGGTAGAGAAGATGGTGGAGTTTGCTCAACCCTTTGAACATCTGCCCGCCACGGTCAAGAGTGACAAGGTCCGTTTTGCCTTTCCGGTTACGGTTAAGCTGAAGCAGTAATCCGCGCGTATAATTGCGCCATGAAAAAACTCTTCTCCAGGCGAAAATACTGGGCGCACCGTTTCGGTACCGCGCCGGTGTTGCCGATGTCGCGCGAGGAGATGGAGGCACTGGGGTGGGATAGCTGTGACATCATTCTGGTGACCGGTGATGCCTATGTTGACCACCCCAGTTTCGGTATGGCACTGATCGGTCGACTGTTGGAGTCTCAGGGATTTCGTGTTGGTATTCTCTCCCAGCCCGACTGGAGAAGTGCAGAGCCGTTTCAGGCGCTGGGCAGGCCCAACCTCTTCTTCGGGGTGACGGCCGGCAATATGGATTCGATGGTCAACCGCTACACCTCGGACCACAAGATGCGTCGTGATGATGCCTACACCCCCGGAGCAGAGGGAGGGAGACGCCCGGATCGCTCCACTATCGTCTACAGTCAACGCTGCCGTGAGGCCTACGGGGATGTGCCGATCATCATCGGCGGGATCGAGGCGAGTCTGCGCCGTCTGGCCCACTACGACTACTGGTCGGACAAGGTGCGGCGCTCGATTCTGGTCGATGCCCGTGCCGACCTGTTGCTGTTTGGCAATGCAGAGCGGGCCATTGTCGAGGTGGCGCACCGCATAGCGGCAGGGGAGTCGGCATGTCAGATTCGTGATCTGCGGGGATCGGCCTATCTGTTGAATCAGAATGAACTGGAGGAGCATCTTTCCAACCCAGAGCAGCCGTGGCAGTCACTCGATCTCTCCGAATTGCCACAGGCCAGCCAGCATACCCCGCGCAGTGATGCCGATAGAGACCATACCGTGGTGCGACTACCCGCCTTCGAGCAGATCAAGGGGGACCAGCAGCGCTATGCATATACCTCTCGTCTTTTCCACCTGGAGACCAATCCCGGTAATGCGCTGGCACTGTTGCATCCGCATGGTAGCCAGTATCTCTGGGTGATGCCGCCGCCGATCCCGCTCTCCACCGAGGAGCTGGATCGGGTCTATGAGATGCCCTATAGCCGCCAGCCTCACCCTGCCTATAAAGGGGCACGGATTCCGGCATTTGAGATGATCCGCTTCTCGATCAATATCATGCGTGGCTGCTTTGGGGGCTGTACCTTCTGTTCAATCACCGAGCATGAGGGGCGCATTGTCCAGAACCGTTCCGAGGATTCGATTCTGCGGGAGATCGGGGAGATCCAGAAGCAGCCCGACTTCACTGGCCATATCTCCGATCTCGGTGGGCCGACCGCCAATATGTACCGGATGCGCTGCAAGAGTCGCAAGATCGAGTCTGCCTGTCGGCGCCTCTCCTGTGTCTATCCTGATATCTGCAAGCATATGGATACCAGCCACAAGCCGCTGATCAGCCTCTATCGCAAGGCGCGGGCGGTGCCGGGGATCAAGCGCATCTTTGTTGCCTCTGGACTGCGCTATGATCTGGCGGTACGCTCCCCGGAGTATGTGGAGGAGTTGGTGACCCACCATGTTGGGGGCTACCTGAAGATTGCCCCGGAACATACCGAGTCGGGACCGTTGAGCAAGATGATGAAGCCGGGGATCGAGAGCTTCTATCGCTTCCGCGAGCTATTTGAGCGCTTCTCCAAACAGGCGGGGAAGGAGCAGTATCTGATCCCCTATTTCATTGCGGCACACCCCGGCACCACAGAGGAGGATATGGCCCATCTGGCGCTGTGGCTGAAGCGGAACAAGTTCCGTCCCGACCAGGTGCAGAACTTCCTGCCGACACCGATGTCATTGGCCACCACCATGTACCACTCCGGGCACAATCCACTGCGTCAGGTCCGGGTAGATGCTGAAGCGGTGATGATTCCCAAAGGGGGCAGACGCCGCCGTATTCATAAGGCATTTCTGCGTTACCACGATCCCAACAACTGGCCACTGCTGCGCCAGGTGTTGAAGGAGTTGAGGCTGGAGTCCCTGATTGGCTCCGGCAAGGATCAACTGGTACCGGCAGAACCCCGCAGAGGGAGGCGCCAGCAGCCATCCGGCAGAAAACAGCCTCCCCGAAAAAAGATTAACCGTCGAAAAGGAAGTCGATGATGAAACTGGATTTTGAAGTTTCTCCAGCCTCACAGCAGGCTTGGGAGTGGGTTGAACAGGATGCCAATGAGGTACTGGAGACTTCACTGCGTGAGCGCACACTGCAGGTGGTGACAACGGTGGCTGCATCGGTGCAGCAGATTGCCCCGCAGGACCCCGATATGGTCACTGCAGCACTGCTCTACAGCTACCAGCAGCGCACAGACAGTGCGTTTAGTGAGGCGTTGAATGAGCAGATGGGTGAATCGGTGATGGCACTGGTCAAGGGGAGTGCCGAGATGACCGCACTCCATGCCGCGCCGGTCGATGCCGGGGTCAATAGTGACAGCCACCATGAGAACCTGCGCAAGATGCTGCTGGCGATGGCCAAGGATGTGCGTGTGGTGGTGATCAAGCTGGCGGAGCATCTGGAGCGGATGCGGGTGCCGGGGGATCTGGATCAGGCTGCACGCCACGAGAATGCGCTGCTGACCCGCAATATTCTGGCACCGCTGGCAAACCGTCTCGGCATGGGTGCACTCAAGTGGCAGCTGGAGGATCTCGCCTTCCGCGCCCTCGATCCCGATACCTATATGCAGCTCTCGCGACAGATTGAGATGAAACGGGACGAGCGTGAGCGCTACATCACCGAATCGGTCCATGCGATCCAGCAGGCGCTGAAAGAGAGTGGCATGGAGGGGGAGGTGAGTGGTCGTACCAAACACCTCTACAGCATCTGGAAGAAGATGGATCGCAAGGGGGTGGGGGTCGAGGGGCTCTATGACCTCAATGCGGTGCGTATTCTGGTCGACAGTGTTGCCGACTGCTACTCCGCACTGGGATTGGTGCATGGACTCTGGAACCATATCCCCAAGGAGTTTGATGACTATATCGCCAACCCCAAGGGGAACAACTATCGTTCGATCCATACGGCAGTCTATGGACCGGAGGGACGGGTACTGGAAGTGCAGATCCGTACCCATGAGATGCATGACGCCGCCGAGCTGGGGGTCGCCTCTCACTGGCGCTATAAGGAGGGAGGGCGTTATGACCCCAATTATGAGCGCAAGATCGAGTGGTTGAGGCAGCTGCTGGAGTGGAAGGAGGAGCTTTCCGAACAGGAGGGGATGTCGGAGCAGTTTCAGGATGAGATGGCGGAGGAGCAGGTCTATATCCTCACCCCGGCGGGAGAGGTGGTCGAGCTGCCGGAGGGGAGTACCGCACTCGACTTTGCCTACTCGATCCACACCGGTTTGGGCCACCGTACCCGTGGTGCCAAGGTGGATGGCAAGATCATCCCGCTCAACCAGCCGCTACAGTCTGGGCAGCGGGTGGAGATCCTGACCGTCAAGGAGGGGGAGCCGACCCGTGACTGGATGAATCCCAATCTCGGTTATCTCCACACCTCGCGTGCCCGTTACCGGGTGCGGCAGTGGTTCCGCAAACAGGACTTCGAGGACAACGTGGTGGCGGGGCGTGCCATTGTGGAGCGTGAGCTGGTGCGTGCAGGCTCTCCTGATATCGTCCATGAGCAGTTCATCGAGCGCTATGAGCAGAAGGATCTGGAGCACTTCTATGCGGCGGTGGGTCAGGGGGATATCACCTCCGGGCAGATCAGCGGTGCCATCAACTTGATCACTGCACCGGCACAGCCGCTACAGCCAAAGAAGCGCCCTCGCAAGGAGAAGACCGGCAGTGAAGAGCCGGGTGGGATCACCATCCGGGGGGTGGGGAGCCTGATGACGGCCATCGCCAACTGCTGCACGCCAACCTATCCCGACGAGATTATCGGTTTCATTACCCGCAGCCGTGGGGTGACCATTCATCAGCAGGAGTGTCCCAATGCGCTGCACCTGATCGAGACCGAGCCGGAGCGGGTAATCGAGGTCTCCTGGAGTGGGGTAGAGGCAGAGAAGCAGAGTTACCAGGTTACCATCGAGGCCTATGATCGTTCCGGGCTGCTGCGTGATATTACCCTGCTGTTGAGTAGTGAAGGGGCCAATATTGATTCGATTAATACCACCACCGATAAAGAGAATCACACCGCCCATATTACACTGATATTGGAGCTGGAACCGGATAAAAGTGTCGGTAAATTGCTCGATCAGCTGTTGAGAATGCGCAATATTATCTCTGCAGTGCGGGGGTAAAAAAGCGGGTATTCTTTATTTAATCCAAAATGGAAAAAATTGGCAGTGACTGTTCAGATTGCTTCTGAAATTCGTCAGTTCAAGGCAGAAAATGTGAGTTTACAAGTGTAAATGATCATTTTTTAACGATGAAATGGCGGGTTTCAGGAGTGAGCTGAATAGTTACGTTTGTGTTTTCTTTTTTTATGTAATATAGTTCGCCCAATCCCGTTTCGATTTTATTCAAAAATATATTAGGTCGGGATTATATGAAATGTGGTCATTCAGGAGGGAGTTGAATGATCACGGGTGAAGAATCGTAAATAGATAGAGTAAAGAGGATCACAAATGAAACTCGATAAAATGTCTGATGCAAAATTGAACACTCTGTTCAAAGAGGTGAGTGCAGAGGTTGAGCGCAGAAAGAGAGAGAATGCAGCAAGTGCCAAGGCGGAGAAGGAGCTGGCAGCACTGGCAAAGAAGTATGGTGCGGACACCATCAAGAAGCTGGCGGCCAATACCAAGGCAGCCAAGCGTAGAGGTCCGGCGAAGAAGCGTGGCAAGGTAGCCCCGGTTTACCGTAATCCCGATAATCATGATCAGGTATGGACCGGCCGTGGTCGCGCCCCACTGTGGGTGTCCGAGGCGGAGTCCAAGCATGGCGGTCGCGATGCGCTGAAAATTGCCAATCAGGGGTGATTAAATAATTTAACCCTGAATAGTAATGTTGAATAAAAAAGCCTGCTGGTAAACAGCAGGCTTTTTTTATGAAAGTTCAAGTGCTATCCATTATTGTGCTGATTCAAAGTCACCAGATGACGAATGGTTTCCGGATCAAAATCGACCCCGTTTTCCAGTCCTGGATTAATGGATACCCCCATACCTTCGCCAAGGCGTTCCAGCATCCATGGAACCTCGGCAATAAAACCGCCACTATATTCCGGGAAGTCCTGCAGAAAACCTTTTGATTGCTGCGGATCGCTGAACAGAATCATTACCTGGAACCCCTCTTCGGTATCCAGTACCAGAGGAACGGCCTTGTCTGATTTCTGGAAACCGATCGGAGCTGAACCCTCACTGTCTTTCGGATCGGCTACCGGCATAAAGATCTGAGTTTTCAGAAACTGGTTCATGAAGGTCTCAATCTCCATTGTTCCCTGAAGGGCCTGATTCAGCAGTTGAGTGAGATCAGTTGAATCGGGGGTAGTCATGATAAAAAAACTCCGGTTAATAGTTGTGCGCTATTGTAATGGTGCAACCTATTTCTTGCGAGGGATTCCGAAGCGCTGGCGCCGCATCCATAGCGCCTTGCGGCTGATGCCGAGCCGTTTGGCCAGCTCGGTTTCGGTCATCTGGTCCTGATGCTGCAGCACAAAGTTGCGGAAATACTCCTCCAGTGAGAGTTTTTCCCCGATCTCCTGCTCTGATTGGGCTGAGCCGATATTGTGGTCGATGGAGAGCAGATCCGGGGTGATGGTCTCTCCCTCACAGAGCAGGGTGGCGCGCTCCATCGTATTGGCCAACTCTCGTACATTGCCGGGCCAGCGGTAACGGCGAATCGCCTCGAAGGACTCCTTGCTCAACTTCAGCGGCTGTACATTGAGCTGCTGGCAGCTCTTGTTGAGCAGATAAATGGCGAGCAGGGTGATGTCGTCCCCCCGTTTGCGCAGTGGGGGTGGGGTGATCTCGATCACCCGCAAGCGGAAGTAGAGATCACTGCGGAACTGCTCCTCCTGTACCAGCTTGCGCAGATCCTGATGGGTGGAGGCGATGATGCGAATGCTGCTCTTGTCGTGCTCACCAGCCTGCAGCAGCTGCAGCAGCCGCCCCTGTGCCGAGAGTGGGAGTTCGCCAATCTCGTCAAGGAAGAGGGTGCCGCCCTCTGCCTCGTCGATCAGGCACCGTTTTCCCTCCGGTCCACTGTTACGGTTGAGGCCAAACAGCTCTGACTCCATCATATCCTTCGATACCGAAGCGCAACTGAAGGTGACAAAGGGAGCATTGGCGCGTCGGCTCTTGGCGTGCAGGGCGCGGGCCACCAGCTCCTTGCCGGTACCTGACTCTCCGATAATCAGCACGGTACTGTCGGTAGGGGCCACCTTGCCGATGCGCTGGAACATCTGCTCCATCTCCTCACATTTACCGACCATCTCATCCACCGGGTAGATCGCCGAGATATCCTTCTGCAGTGCATCCCGTGACTTCTGGTCACGGCGCTCTCGCAGGGCGCGGTCGATCACCATCAGCATCTCATCGTGGTTGAAGGGTTTGGAGATGTAGTCAACCGCACCGGCGCGCATCGCCTCCACCGCAGACTCCACCCCTGCGTAGCTGGTCATGATCACCACGGGCGTTGGAGCGGCATGGGGGATGATCTCGATGCCGGGGGCTCCCGGTAGACGCACATCGCTGATGATTAGCTGATACTGCTGCAGATTGAGCTCCATTGCTTCTTCGACCGAGTGGACCCCGGTAACGGTGAACTGGTTGCGCTCCAGCAGCATGATCAGCGCGTTGCGGATCACCTTTTCATCTTCAATGATCAGGATGTTGTTCATGATCCTAAATTCCTCTCAATCGGTAGTGGTAGAGTGATTTCTGCGGTAGTTCCCTTTCCCGGTTCGGAGTGGAATGAGATGGTGCCGCCATGCTCCTCGATAATACGGTGGACGATGGAGAGCCCCAGTCCGGTCCCTTTACCGACCGCCTTGGTGGTGAAGAAGGGCTCAAACAGATTATCCATCGCCTCTTTAGGGATGCCGCAGCCCTGGTCGACCACCTCAATCACAACCTGATCGTCTTCTGGATCAATGGTTACAGAGACCTCTCCGCCATCCTCCGAGGCATCACCGGCATTGCTCAGCAAATTGATCATCACCTGGGTCATCGCCTGTGGATCCCCGACAATCTTGAAATGGTCCGGGCCGTCGGTGGTGAAGTGGATATTGCGCTGCTTGTAGGTGAGGGTGACCAGATGGATCGCCCCCTGAATCACCTGCAGCAGATCAAACGGCTCACAGCTCTGTGGCTGCAGTTCTTCGCTACGGCTGAAGCTGGTCATTGCCTTGAGGATGCGACTGATGCGTTCGGTCTGCTCCAGAATATCGTGATAGGCCTCCTCATTTTCCTGATCACCGGCAAGGTGCTGCAGATTCTGCACAATACAGGAGATGCCGGTCACCGGATTGCCGATCTCGTGGGCGACACCGGCGGCCAGTTGGCCCACTGAGGCGAGGCGGTCACTGTGTGCCAGCTCCGACTCCAGCCGCTTCAATTCGGTCACATCCTCAATCAGGATCACCGTGCCCTGATTGATCGGGCTGTTATAGGGCTCGGTATAGAAGGCGCGGTGGAGATTGAACCATGACTCCTGTGTCTCGCTCTTTGAGTGGATACGGTAGAGGTGGTTCTGTGAGGCGTTGAGCAGTTGGCGGATCAGCTGTTGCCAGGGGTTGGCCAGCTGCTGCAGATTCTTGCGCCGTACCTCCTCCTGCGGGATCTGACTCAGTGTCTCCATCATATTGTTCCAGATGACGATATTCTGATGCCCATCGATCACACAGACCCCGATGGGTAGCTGTTGCAGAATCTGGCGCTGCATTCGTCGCAGTTCATTCAGCTCCGCATTGAGTCCCATCAGACGGATGTTGGAGTTCTCCAGCCGCTCCTCCATATAGTGGATCGAGTCGGCCAGTGCGGTTTTGCCCTCGGTATCAAGGTGCAGTCGTTGATTGATGATGATATGGGCCAGCTGTGGGCCGATCAGGCCGGAGAGGTTCTGCTCCAGCCGCTCACGCAGCCGACGCAGCTCACTGGGACGGGTCTCATCCCCCTTCATCCCCAGCTCCTGCATCGCCTGATACACTTCGCGCTCAGCAGTTTGAGCACCGATACTGGCGGCCAGTGCAACGCGGAATTCGTCTGGGGAGGTGGCAGCAAGAATGCCCTGGCGAGGGAAGAAGCTGTCGTTGCAGCAGGCGGAGGCGGCCTCTTGCTCGGCATCCGATTGGTGGGTAAAGTGGGAGACTACGACAAACAGCGTACCGTTGACCAGCAGTGAAAGCAGGGTGGCAAATTCCCACGATTCCATGCCGCTGGAGAGATGGAGACCACTCCAGGGGAAAGAGAGGGCAACCATCCCTGACTGATCCAGTAGCGGCAGAATCTGGGTTATGAACCAGACCGTAATGCCGCCGATCAGCCCCCAGATCAGCCCGTTTCGGGTCGCCTCACGCCAGTAGAGCAGGCCGATAATGCCGGGGATGAATTGTGTCACCGCAACGAAGGAGATCAGCCCCAGCTGTACCAGCCCCTGGTTGTGTTGCAGCACGGTGTAGAAGAGGTAACCGGCGAAGATGATCAGAACCACCAGCATCCGCCGCCCCCACAGCAGCCACTGGTAGAGGTTGATGGTGGGTGCCGGATAGTTAAAT
>CAYFOU010000077.1:10622-12624 GCA_964344805.1 uncultured Piscirickettsiaceae bacterium
GTTGAGGCACATCGAGGTGAGCGCCAGCGTGGTGACGATGATCATCGAACTGGCGGCAGAGAGGCCACCGATAAAGGTGAGTGCCGGTAGCCACTCGATGCCGCTCTGCTGGGCGATACCAAGAATGTAGTAGTCGGCCGGGATCTCCAGCCCTGAGTGCATCCCGCCCCAGAGTAGAATGGGGATGGAGAGGTTGAAGATCAGCAGAAAGAGCGGGAAGGCCCAGCTTGCGGTACGCAGGTGGCTGCTGTTGAGGTTCTCTGAGAAGAGCATGTGGAACTGGCGTGGCAGCAGGAAGGCGGCGGCAAAGGAGAGGAAGAGCAGCGTCGACCATGGCCCCTGCCGGATGGGTGCATAGAGCGCCTCGGTTGCCTCCGGGTGGGCCAGCAGCCAGTCGTTCAACCCGCTGAAGCCATCAAACAGACCAAACAGCGCCACCGCACCAACGGTGGTGATCGCCACCAGCTTGATCAGACTCTCGAAGGCGATCGCCAGCACCAGCCCGTGGTGCTTCTCACGACTGGAGATATGTTTGGCTCCGAAGAGGATGGAGAAGAAGATGATCAGCAGACAATAGCCCAGTGCCACCAGCTCTGAGGGGATCTCCTGGGTGAGGATATGGAGCGATTCGGTAATGGCGCGGATCTGCAGTGCAATATAGGGGAGGGTGCCGACCAGCATAAATAGTGTTACCACCACACCGGCGGTCTGGCTGCGGTAGCGAAAGGCGAAGAGATCGGCCAGTGAGGAGAGCTGATGTTGCCGGGTCAGTCGCAGAATCGGGCGCAGCAGTACCGGGCTCAACATAAAGGCGAGCGTTACCCCCAGATAGATTGCAATGAACTGGTAGCCGTGGGACTGGGCAAAGCCGACTGAACCGTAGAAGCTCCAGGAGGTGGCGTAGACCCCGAGTGAGAGCGAGTAGACCCATGGATTGTTGATCCAGTGGACCGGGATGATGCCGCGATCGGCCACATGGGCGATCAGTGAGAGCAGTAGCAGATAGACGATTCCCGAGGAGAATAGGAGTAGCAGATCTCCTGACATCACGGTCCTCCGTGGTTGTGTCGCCGCTGCAGTAGCACAATCAGTGTGATCATCGACCCCCAGAGCAGATAGGGGAGATACCAGGGACTATCCTCCTGTCCCCACCACTGCAGCAGCGGGGAGGCGATCATCACCAGTGCCAACAGGGTGATCAGCAGTGAAGAGAGGGAGTGTTCCCGTGTAGTCGAGTCGTTTCGCATGTGTAAAGTGTATCGGGTGTTACGTTTGGTAACAACTATGGGGTGGCTTTCAAGATAGAATGGCTACTTTTAATCAATGGGAGGGGTATCTCATGCAGGAATTGGGGGTGGAACTGTGGCATCTGGTTACCGTGTTTTTTACCTTGGTATTTTCCGTGTTCAAGGAGGAGATCAAATCGATGGTGGGCATCTGGACGATGGTTCGAGAGTTGAAGACATCGGTTCACCATGAGTTGGAGCTGAATGGGTTGAGCAGTGGATGGGAACGGGTAACCCTGCTGGATGTGGTCTCTCCACTTCCATTGATACGCAGAGGGGGGATCAGGATTGCGCTTGTCGATGAAGAGGGGAAAGAAAAAGAGGAGCTGATCAGCTTTGCCAGCTGGAAAACATTACGGGTGCGTCACCTCTCTTCCGGAGCGAAGTGATCCCGGATGTTATCTCTCTACCAGAATGGCCCGAAAGTCATTGATATTGGTGTAGGTCGGTCCTGTCATTACCAGATCTCCCAGCGCCTCGAAGAAGGGGTGGCTGTTGTGTCTATTGAGCATCTGCTGTGGGTTGAGCTTGGCTGATTGCGCCCGTAGCAGGGTGGTGGGATCAATCATCGCACCGGCGTTGTCCTCGCTGCCATCAATCCCATCGGTATCGCAGGCGATGGCGTGAACCCCTTCAGCCCCTTGCAGTGCATCGGCCAGTGCCAGTGCGTATTCGCTGTTGGGACCGCCATGACCACTGCCCGGTTGGGTAACGGT
>CAYFOU010000078.1:0-11843 GCA_964344805.1 uncultured Piscirickettsiaceae bacterium
AACTAGAGCACATTCTCTTCACAGTAACCGGCACGCACCAGAATATCATGCAGATGGCTCAGCGCCCCCATCTGGATCTGTCGTACCCGTTCACGAGTCACACCAAGCTCCGCTCCAAGCGCATCCAGCGTCATCTCCTCCTCATCGAGCAGACCGAAGCGATGAACCACCACCTTGCGCTCCCGCTCCTTGAGACCATCCAGCCACTCGCTCAGATGGTGATAGATCTCATCCTGCAGCAGCTTCTCATCCTGCGTAGTGAGCGATTCATCCTCGATGATCTCTGCCAGTGTCTGGCTGGAGCCCTTGGCAACCGGGGTCTCAATCGAGGTCATCGGTTCACTGAAGGTGATCATCTGATCGACACTCTCTTCGGGTCGATCGAGAAATTCGGCGATCTCCGAAGCCGAAGGTTCATGGTTGCTGGACTGCGCCAGTTCACGCGCCGCCCGCACATAACCACGCATCTCCCGCAGGATATGGATCGGCAGACGTACGGTACGCCCCTGGCTCATCACCGCACGGTCCACGCTCTGGCGGATCCACCAGGTGGCATAGGTGGAGAAACGGAAGCCACGTTCAGGATCAAACTTCTCCACCGCACGCATCAGCCCAAGGTTCCCCTCCTCCACCAGATCCATAAAGGAGACACCATGGTTCTGATAGCGGCGCGCAATGCTGACCACCAGCCGCAGGTTGGATTCAATCAGACGGTTACGGGCATCCATATCTCCCTGCTGTACCTTGCGTGCCCACGCCTGCTCCTGCTCGGCAGTCAGTAGCGGATATTCACGAATCTCCTGCATATAGAGGTGCAGGGCATCGTGGTCCTTGCCCCGTAGTTTTCCCGCTGAATACTCTTCCTGCTCTGTTGCCATCATTTCCCCAGATAACGCATTGGATCAACCGGCTTGCCGCCCTTTCTCACCTCAAAGTGCAACTTGACCTTGTCGGTACCGCTACTTCCCATCTTCGCAATCTGCTGCCCCGCCTTGACCAGATCCCCCTCCGCCACCTGCAGTTCACTATTATGGGCATAGGCGGTCAACAGATTGTTATCGTGCTTGATGATTAACAGTTTGCCATAACGCACCAGTCCGGTGCCACTATAAACCACCTTGCCATCTCCAGCGGCCCGCACCGAATCCCCCTTCCGGCCGCTGAATTCAATTCCGGTATTCCCCTTCTTGCTGGAGAAGTATTGGGTGATCTTGCCCGATACGGGACGTCTGAATGAGCTGGAGCTGCGACTGCTGGAGGCCGCCGTGGTGGCCTTTGGCTTTGGCTGGCTTCTGCTCACCGTCTGCGGTGTTACAGAGGCCGGTTTCAAACGCAGTTTCTGCCCGACATGGATGGTGTAGGGAGCGCGCAGCCGATTCCACTGGGCCAGAGTACGGGTCTGCACCCGACACTTCTCGGCCACCTCACTCAGGGTATCTCCACGCTGTACCGTATAGTAACTGCCACTGCAGCCCGATGATACTGCAGGTGAGGAGGCATGCTTCTTCTGTACTGGGTGGAGGCGCAACACCTGCCCTTTGTGGATGGTGTAGGGGGCCCGGATTCCGTTCCACTTTGCGATATCGAGATGGTCCAGTTCAAACTCCATCGCAATCATGTAGAGGCTGTCACCGGTACGTACGGTATAGGTCTTGGGGATCTCACCGGCGATATGGGTACGATTATCAACCGGGGCAACAAAGGTGCGAGGGGTACCACACCCCGTCAACAGCAGAGAGAGGATCAACAACCAGAAGATCTGTTGCTGACGAGCCATCCTGTTCAGTACCGCAGCAGATAGTAGATCAGCCCCAGCACCACCGCAATCCAGCCGAGACGGGTCATCCAGGCACGCTCCATAGACAGGAAACGCTCTCCACCCCAGATCACAAAGGCGGCCACCAGATAGAAGCGGGCACCCCGCCCGATCAGTGAGGCGAGCAGGAATGGCAGCAGCGACATGGTCAACATCCCGGCACTGATGGTAAAGATCTTGTAGGGGATCGGAGAGAATCCGGCAAGGAAGACAATCCAGATGCCATACTGATCAAACAACACCTTGGCCCGGTCAAAAGAGGGCTGCAATCCCCACTCACCGATCAACGGCTGAATCACCTCCATGCCATAGGCCCCGATCAGGTAACCAAACAGTCCACCCAGAACCGATGCGATAGTGACCAGCGTGGCATAGCGCCACCCTCTGTCCGGGTGGGCAAGTGTCATCGGGGCCAGCAACACATCCGGCGGTACCGGGAAGAAGCTGGATTCGGCAAAGCTCAACCCCGCCAGGGTACGCTCGGCATGAGGACGATCTGCCCATGCCGCTACCCGCTGATTCATCTGCCGCAGCCACTCCATCACTTTGCCCCCGAAAGCATCGGTACAAAGCGGACGGATCCAAGGTCATTCTCCTCAAACCCCTCTTCGGTACGCACCAGCTCCAGCAGCCGCTGCTCCTGCTTCTCCGGTCCTACCGGCACCACCATCCGCCCCCCCATCTCCAGCTGGTTGAAGAGGCGGGTTGGAATTCCAGAGGGGGCCGCAGTGACGATGATCGCATCAAACGGCCCTTTCTCTTCCCACCCCACATGACCATCATCCAGCTTCATCTCCACATTGAGAATACCCATATCGGCAAAGCGCTCCCGCGCCTGATGAACCAGTGCACCAATCCGTTCAACGGTATAGACGTGGGGTATCAACTTTGACAGTACCGCCGTCTGATATCCAGAGCCGGTTCCAATCTCCAGTACCTTCTGCGGCTTCTGCTCTCCATGCAACAGCGCCTCGGTCATCAGCGCCACCACATAGGGCTGGGAGATGGTCTGACTGTGGCTGATGGGCAGTGCAGTATCATCGTAGGCGTTGTGAGAAAACGCCTCATCGACAAAGAGGTGGCGGGGAATATCACGAATCGCATGGAGTACCTCCTGATCAGTGATCCCCTTCTCCTCCAGCTGGGTAATCAACCGTTCCCGTACCCGGCGCGAGAACATCCCCACCTCTACATTCATCGGAGCCACCCCTCCATCTCTTTCAGCAGGGTGTGGCTGGTAAGGTCGGTATGGATCGGTGTGACCGAGATCCAGCCCTGCTCTACCGCATAAAAGTCTGTGCCCCGTTCACCATCATCCGCCTTGCCGGCGGCCCCCACCCAGTAGATCTCCCTGCCTCGTGGATCGTGTGTCTTCACCACCGGCTCGGAGCGGTGGCGTTTACCAAGGCGGGTCACCTGGAACCCCTTGATCTGATCCCAGGGGAGATTGGGCACGTTGACATTGAGTACCGTATCCGGCTCCAGCGGATGATCTTCCAGTCGCTGCAAAATCTTCTCTACCGCAATCGCCCCACTCTCATAGTGGGCACAGTTCCCCTCCCGGCAGACCAGAGAGACCGCAATCGCAGGCAGTCCAAGAAAACGCCCCTCCATCGCTGCGGCAACGGTACCCGAGTAGAGCACATCATCAGCCATATTGGCCCCCGCATTGATCCCGGAGATGACAATATCGGGATCCTCTTCCAGCAATCCGGTAATCGCCAGATGGACGCAGTCGGTCGGGGTACCATCGACCGAAAAGTCCCCGTTTTCATGGCTGAAGAGGTGGAGTGGGTGCTCCAGTGTCAGTGAATTACTGGCCCCACTGCGATTGCGATCGGGCGCCACCACCACCACCTCGGCTTGCTGCACCATTCTGGCTCGCAAGGTCTGCAGCCCCGGCGCATAGATACCATCATCATTACTCAGGAGGATTTTCATGGGGCAAAATTCTACAAGAAAAAAGGGGCCACGATGGCCCCTTTTTTCTCCATTAAAGCAGGGTTTTAGGCTTCGGAAACAGCCTTCATACTCAGACGGATACGGCCCTGACGATCCACCTCCAGTACCTTGACTCGAACCACGTCACCCTCGCTGAGCTTGTCACTCACCTTCTCGACACGCTCCTCGGAGATCTGGGAGATATGGACCAAACCATCCTTGCCCGGCAGGATGTTGACAAAGGCACCAAAGTCCATCAGCTTGACCACCTTGCCTTCATAGATCTTGTCGACCTCAACATCGGCCACGATATCGTTGATGCGGCGCTTCGCCTCATTGGCCGCCTCACCATCGGTGGCGGCAATCTTGACGTTGCCATCATCATCCAGATCGATCTTGACGCCGGTCTCTTCCTGGATCGCACGAATCACTACACCACCCTTGCCGATCACATCACGGATCTTGTCCGGATCGATCTTCATGGTGACGTAGCGTGGCGCAAACTCGGAGACCTCTTCACGAGCAGTACTGATCGCCTTGTTCATCTCGCCGAGAATGTGGAGACGGGCGTCACGCGCCTGCTCCAGTGCAATATCCATGATCTCGCGGGTGATACCGGTGATCTTGATATCCATCTGCAACGCAGTGATCCCCTCTTCGGTACCAGCCACCTTGAAGTCCATATCACCGAGGTGATCCTCATCACCAAGGATATCGGTCAATACCGCAAAACCGTCTTCCTCTTTCACCAATCCCATCGCGATACCAGCTACCGGCGCCTTCAGCGGTACCCCTGCATCCATCATCGACAAGGAGCTACCACAGACAGAGGCCATGGAGCTGGAACCATTCGATTCGGTGATTTCAGAAACTACACGCAGGGTATAGGGGAACTCATCCGTGGTTGGGACTACTGCCTGCACACCACGCTTGGCCAGCTTGCCATGTCCAACCTCACGGCGGCCCGGGCTGCCTACGCGGCCGGTCTCACCGACCGAGAAGGGGGGGAAGTTGTACTGCAGCATGAACGGGTCTTTGAAACTCCCCTCCAACGCATCAATGATCTGTGCATCACGCTCGGTACCGAGTGTGGTGACCACCAGAGCCTGGGTCTCACCACGGGTGAAGAGCGCAGAGCCGTGAGCACGTGGCAGTACGCCGGTCTTGACATAAATCGGACGAACGGTCTTGCTGTCACGACCGTCGATACGGGGCTCACCAGCGATGATGCGACCACGCACGGTCTTCTTCTCCAGCTTGCTGATGGCACTCTTGACAGTACCCTCATCCCACTCGCCATCCTCTGTTACCAGGTCCGCAACGATCTGCGCACGCACCTCATCCATGCGGCCATAGCGCTCCATCTTGTCGGAGATCTGGTAGACCTCGGTAATCATCTCGCCGGCAGCATTGGCCACCGCCTCGGTCAGTGCAGTATCCTCGGCAGCCGCCTCCCAATCCCACTGCTGAACATCCAGGTCGGCAACCATCTCGTTGATGGCGTTAATGACGGTCTGCATCTGCTCGTGACCGAACAGTACCGCACCCAGCATCACCTCTTCAGAGAGGATATTGGCCTCGGACTCCACCATCAGTACCGCATCAGCCGTACCGGCAACGCTCAACTCCAGATCGGAGTTCTCTTTCTGGCTCAATGCAGGATTGAGCACATACTCACCATCAATGTAACCCACACGGGCAGCACCAATCGGCCCCTGGAACGGTACGCCAGAGATCGCCAGTGCAGCGGAGGTACCGATCATCGCAGGAATCTCGGTATCGGTATCCTTGTCAGAGGAGATCACGGTTGCGATCACCTGCACCTCATTCATGAACCCCTTGGGGAACAGTGGACGAATTGGACGGTCAATCAGACGTGAGGTCAGGGTCTCCTTCTCGGTAGGACGCCCCTCACGACGGAAGAAGCCGCCAGGAATCATTCCCGCTGCATAGAACTTCTCCTGATAGTTGACTGTCAGTGGGAAGAAATCACGTCCCCCCTGAGCCTCCTTCTCTGCAACCACGGTAACCAGCAGAACGGTGTCTCCCATGCTGACCTTGACCGCACCTGATGCCTGACGGGCAACTTCACCGGTCTCCAGCGTAACAGTCTGGTTACCGTACTCGAAACTCTTGCTATATGCTTCCACGTTTTCTCTTCCTGACAGTTATCAAAGCAAGGCTCACCCCTGCTTTAAAATCAATTAATAAAAAATTCAATCATCGTTTAGATTGCTTCTGCCTGTTTCAAGAGCAAGGCAGAAAATGTGAGTTTACAAGTGTAAATGACCATTTTCGAACGCCGCTATTGGAACAGGCAGAAGTGAGATAGGCGATGATTAGCGGCGCAGGCCCAGCTCGGCGATGAGCGTAGAATAGCGACTCTGATCCTTGCGCTTCAGGTAATCCAGCAGCTTGCGGCGCTGGTTGACCATCTTCAGCAGCCCCTGACGGGAGTGGTGATCCTTCTTGTGCTCCTTGAAGTGACCGGTCAGGTCCTGGATACGGGCAGTGAGGATGGCAACCTGTACCTCCGGAGAACCGGTATCCCCCTCACTACGCTGATATTTCTTGACGATTTCGTTCTTTTGCTCTGCAGTTACAGACATTGTAATACTCCTAAACAGGCCACCTTCCTGGCAGCACCCTTGTAAAAATATGCAGGGAGATCAATTCATTACCTCACCACAACCGAACGCTGAGCCTCTACTCAGCCATGCAACAGAGCCTCTTTAGGATGAAGCCTTGTCGCAGCAACACATTATAACGGATTGCGGCCGTTACGATGCAACCAATCTTCGGGGGGCAACCCGACCATCGCGGTCAATCTCGCCTACCCCCATAAACTCCTCATTCTCATTGTAGATGCGCACCCAGCCATCCGCAGGCGCAGAAGAGATCTGGATCGGCTGCCCCTGGCGCATGTAGTAGCTGCTATCCGCATCCAGTGTGACCGCCTCATAATCCTTCACCGCACTATCCAGTGACAGCAGATGCCGGTCCATGGAGAATTTATCCTCCTCATACATCTGCTCGAGCTGTTCCATGGTAATCAGGTCCTGCTCCAGATAGGGGCCCAACGTAATCCGCCGCAACGCGGTCACATGGGCACCACATCCCAAAACCTCACCAATATCTTCTACCAGTGTGCGTACATAGGTCCCCTTGGAGCAGTGAACGCGGATTACCATCCGCTCACTGTCGGCATCATAGGTGACCAGTTCCAGACTGTAGATGGTCACCTCACGCGCCTCGCGCTCAATCTCAATCCCCTGATGGGCGAGCTTGTAGAGGGGCTGACCATTGACCTTTACCGCAGAGTGCATCGGCGGGATCTGCTCGATATCCCCCTCGAACTGCTGCAGTGCTGCCTGGATCTTCTCTTCGGTAACCCCCTCGACCGGGCGCTCGCTAACCACCTCTCCTTCACTATCGCCGGAGCGGGTGACAATCCCTAATTGGCACTCGGTCAGATAGCTCTTGTCGGCATTGAGGAGAAAACCGGAGAACTTTGTTGCCTCACCGAGACAGATCGGCAGGATACCGGTCGCCAACGGGTCAAGGCTACCGGTATGGCCCGCCTTCTGTGCAAAGTAGAGCTGCTTGACCCGCTGCAACGCACCGTTGGAGGTGATCCCGCTGGGCTTGTCGAGCAGCAGAATCCCGGAAACATTACGCCCTTTTTTTCTTCGTCCCATGGTTATTCACCATCTTCGGCTGTGCCGTCTGTGTGGTGTGCCTGATCTTCGGCCACCACCTGATCAATCAGCGTCTCCATATAGCTGCCACGCTCAATCGACTCATCATGTTTAAAGTGGAGCTGGGGCACAATACGCATCTTCAGCAGCTTGCCCAACTTGGTACGCATGTAGCCTTCTGACTTCTCCAACCCCTTCAGGGTCTGCTCCAGATCCTTCACACCGCCCAGCACCGTGAAGTAGATTGTGGCATGGGAAAAATCGGGCGTGACCTGCACCGCAGTCACCGTCACCCACTGCAACCGAGGGTCACGCAACTCGCGCTGAATCAGCTCTCCCAATCCACGCTTGATCTGTTCGCCGACCTTGCGGGTACGGCCACTATCCGCTGCCATCGATCCGCCCGCGTATTACAGAGTACGAGTAACCTCGACCCGTTCGAAGACCTCGATCTGGTCACCTTCGCGCACGTCATTGTAGTTCTTCACACCAATACCGCACTCGGTGCCAGCACGCACTTCATTGACGTCATCCTTGAAGCGACGCAGTGACTCCAGCTCACCCTCATAGATCACCACGTTGTCACGCAGTACACGAATCGGGTTATTGCGCTTGACCACACCCTCAGAGACCATACAACCGGCAATCGCACCGAGTTTGGGCGAACGGAAGACATCGCGTACCTCGGCCAGACCAATGATCTCCTCCTTGAAGTCCGGTGCCAGCATGCCTTCCATCGCACGCTTCACCTCTTCAATCGCATCGTAGATAACGCTGTAGTAGTGGAGATCAATCCCTTCGGACTCGATCAGCTTCTTGGCAGAGGCATCGGCACGTACATTAAAGCCGATCACAATTGCATTGGAGGCGATCGCAAGGTTGGCATCGGACTCGTTGATACCACCCACACCAGAGGAGACAATATTGACCTTCACCTCCTCCGTCGCCAGCTTCAGCAGAGAGTCGCTAAGCGCCTCGGCAGAACCGTGCACGTCGGCCTTGATCAGGATGTTGACGGTGTGGACCTCACCTTCCTTCATATTCTCGAACATGCGATCCAGGCTCGCCTGCTTCTGCTGGGCCAGACGTACATCACGGTATTTGCCCTGACGGAAGTTGGCCACCTCACGCGCCTTGCGCTCATTGGGGACCACAATCGCCTCTTCACCCGCCTCCGGTACACCGGAAAGGCCCAAAATCTCCACCGGAGTAGAAGGTCCCGCCTCGGCCAACTGCTCACCGTGCTCATTGATCATCGCACGCACACGACCATACTCACGTCCGGCCAGCAGGATATCGCCCTTGCGCAGGGTTCCGCTCTGTACCATGACAGTCGCAACCGCACCGCGCCCCTTGTCAACACGGGACTCCACCACATTACCCTTGGCGGGCGCGTCGGAAACTGCGGTCAGCTCAAGCACCTCGGCCTGCAGCAGTACCGCATCCAGCAGTTCATCAATGCCCTCACCGGTATGTGCAGAAACATTGGCAAACATCACATCACCACCCCAGTCCTCCGGGACCACATCCTTCGATGCCAGTTCGTTCTTGACCCGATCAGGGTCCGCATCCGGCTTGTCAATCTTGTTGACCGCAACGATCAGCGGTACAGCACCCGCCTTGGCATGCTGGATCGCCTCTTCGGTCTGTGGCATGACGCCATCATCGGCAGCAACCACCAGAATCACGATATCGGTCACCTTGGCACCACGTGCACGCATCGCGGTAAAGGCGGCGTGTCCCGGGGTATCGAGGAAGGCGATATCGCCCTTGTCGGTAGAGACCCGATAGGCACCAATGTGCTGGGTAATACCACCGGCCTCCCCCTGAGTCACCTTGGACTCACGAGTGTAGTCGAGCAACGAGGTCTTGCCGTGGTCCACGTGGCCCATGATGGTGACCACCGGAGCACGCTGCTCCCCCTCACCCTCATGATCACCAACCGCCATCAGCTCCTCTTCCAGCGCATTTTCCTTCATCAGAAGCGCCTTGTGGCCCATCTCTTCGACCAGCAGCGCTGCAGTCTCCTGATCGATCATCTGGTTGATGGTCGCCATGGTACCGAGGTTCATCATCACCTTGATCAGCTCTGCCGCCTTGGTGGACATTTTCTGCGCCAGATCACCAATGGTGATGGTCTCAGGAATCTGTATTTCAAGTACAACCGGAGCGGTCGGCTTGGTGAAACCGTGCTCGGTCTCAATCTCGACCTTACTGCGTTTCTGGGCCTTCTTCTGATTCTTGCGCCCCTTGCCTTTTGCAACATGCAGCTCTTTACGCCCGTAACGGGTAGGCTGCTTATCATCTTTGCCCTTGCGACGCCCACCGCCGGACTTGTTGTCCTCTTCACGCTTCTTGGCAGCCTTCTCGGCCACCTGACGCGCCTGTTCATTGAGAATACGCTGCTCTTCCGCCTCCTTGGCCTTGCGCTCTGCCTCCTCCTTGGCAAACTGCTCCGCCTCCTTGGCCTTGCGCTCCGCCTCTTCTCGAGCGCGCTCCTCTTCCTCTTTCTTTTTCAGCTGGTGCTGGCGACGCTGTTCCGCCTGCTCCATCAGCTCACGCTCTTCCTGATCACGACGCTCACGCTCTGCACGCTGACGCTCCTCCAGTACCTTGGCCTCTTCTGCCTGCTTCTGGGCTGCAACCGGATCCAGCGGCTTGTTGATGGTGCGCTTCTTGCGTACCTCAACATTAACGCTCTTGCCACCAGAGGCACGGGCACTTCCCACCTTGAGGGTAGATTTGCGTTTCAGCGTTACTTTCCCTTTGGAAGCACCGCCTGAAGTGGTACCGTGAGATTCCCGCAGGAAACTCAGCAGTTTCATCTTCTCCTCTTCGGTAATCCCATCTTCAATGCTGCTTTTGGCAACGCCGGCACTGGCAAGCTGCTCCAACAGGCGTTCAGCTGGAATTTTTACGACCTCAGCAAACTGAGCAATAGTGACTTGTGACATGATCCCGTCTCCCGTTCCTTACGCCTGTGATGATGCTTCTGCCTGCTCCTCGGCAAACCAGGGCTCTCTCGCCTTCATGATCAGTGCAGAGATACGCTCCGCATCAGCCCCCAGATCCTCGATATCCATCACATCATCCACCGCCTGTTCAGCGAGATCTTCCGCGGTAACAATACCAGCAGAGGCCAGCTTGTAGGCCAGCTGCTCATCCATCCCCTCCAGGTCGAGCAGATCCTGCTGTGGAGCACGCCCTTCCAGTACCTCTTCCTGGGAGATGGCACGGGTCAGCAGGTAGTCACGAGCACGATTGCGCAGTTCGGTAACAATCTCTTCATCAAACTCTTCAATGCCCAGCATCTCGGCCTCATCGACATAGGCGATCTCCTCGACACTACTGAATCCTTCCTGCACCAGAATCAGGGAGACATCCTCATCCACATCGAGCTGCTCCATCAGCTTCTTCTGGATCTCAACCGCCTCGGCCTCGGCCTTGGCATCAAACTCCTCTTCGCTCATCACGTTGAGGGTCCAGCCGGTCAGCTCACTGGCGAGACGGATATTCTGTCCACCGCGGCCAATCGCCTGGGAGAGGTTGTCCTCCTCTACCGCAATATCCATCGCATGCTTGTCCTCATCGACCACCACCGAGACCACCTCTGCCGGAGACATCGCGTTGATCACGAACTGTGCCGGGTTGTCGTCCCAGGGCACGATATCAACACGCTCACCGGCCAACTCGTTGGATACCGCCTGTACACGGGAACCACGGATACCGACACAGGCGCCGACCGGATCGATACGCTTGTCGAGGCTGTGAACCGCAATCTTGGCACGGGAACCGGGGTCACGCGCAGCCCCCTTCAGTTCGATCATGCCATCATTGATCTCCGGTACCTCCAGAGTAAAGAGCTGCACCAGCACCTCAGGTGCCACGCGGCTCATCATCAGCTGAGGACCGCGCTGCTCGCTCTGGATCTCCATCAGACAACCGCGCACACGGTCACCGGGGCGAATGGGATCACGCGGGATCTGCTGGCTCTTCGGAATGATCGCCTCGGCATTGTTGCCCAAATCGATAATCGCATTGCCACGGTCTACACGCTTTACGGTGCCACCAAGCAACTCTCCGACCTTGTCGCGATACTCGGCAGCCACCTTCTCACGCTCCGCCTCACGCACCTTCTGGAAGATCACCTGCTTGGCCGCCTGAGCCGCAATGCGACCAAACTCGACCGACTCGATCTGCTCTTCAATAAACTCACCTGGCTTCACATCCGGGTTGATCTCTACCGCATCAATCAGCCAGAGCTGGGCATCGGGATACTCCATGGTAATACCGGGCTCATCTCCATCCAGCACCTCCCAGGTCTGAAAGGTCTCGTACTCACCGCTAACCCGATCAATCGCAACACGCACTCCAATCTCTTCGTCATG
>CAYFOU010000078.1:11896-12597 GCA_964344805.1 uncultured Piscirickettsiaceae bacterium
CAGCGCCTGAAAAATCACCTCTCTGCTGACATCCTTCTCGTTGGATACCACCTCAACAACTTGCAGAATTTCCTTGCTCATAACACGACTCTCTAAAATTATGTGTATTGCTCAATCAAACTCCGGAACAAGGTGCGCCTTGTCCACCTGAGAGAGGGGCAGACGGAACTGCTCCTCATCAATCTCTACCACAACCTCTCCATCCTCTATCCCCTGCAGCAGCCCCTCGAACTTGCGGCGACCATCGATAGGGAAAGACATCCGTACAAAGACCTGATTACCGGCAAAGCGGGTGTAGTGCTCTTCAGTAAACAGGGGGCGTTCCAGACCAGGAGAGGAGATCTCCAGGTTGTAGTTGTTGGTCAACGGGTCCTCTACATCCATCACCGCACTGACCTGGCGGCTCACCTGCTCACAATCATCCAAGGTAATCCCGGTTTCCTGATCGATATAGACACGCAGCAGCGAATGCTTGCCCTGAGGCAGATACTCAATGCCCACCAGCTCATACCCCAGCCCTTCCACCACTGGAGTAATGATTTGGTACAGCGTATCGCGAATGGTTGCCACGTTACTTTTCCAACAACTTCCTAAAAAAACATATAAAAAAAGGCCGATCTCATCAAAAAGATCGGCCTTTTTGTGAATTGGTAGCGGGGGCCGGATTTGAACCAACGACCTTCGGGTTATGAGCCCGACGA
>CAYFOU010000079.1:0-12568 GCA_964344805.1 uncultured Piscirickettsiaceae bacterium
GCCATGTGGATTTTGTGGTGTTTTAACCGCCACTTCAAGGCTGACACTGTACTAGCACCGATCAAGCATAAAAAATCCTCTTGCCCATCCTTAGGCAAAAGGATCCGGTGTGTCAGACACACGCTCCTCCAATTGTTGATGCAGATCCCTCTGCATCCGGCCCCTTCCCCCGGTGGTTTCGTGATATATCTGGTCGATATGGAAGGTAGGTTGATGATTCTACGGACTGATCAGGTAAAAGATACTAAGTATTATTTTGAATGGGGTTATTCGCGATTATCCATGCGGCCAATGGCGCAGCTGACAAAGGAGACCGCCTTGGCCTTGACGTTGTCCAGCCCCTCGGCGGTGCCGCGCCTGGGGTAGCCAATATTGCGCAAGGTCTCTTCGATGGCGTCCATATTCAGTGCCTCTGCGGCCAGAGTGATCTCCCCCTGTTCGACGTTGACCTCAATGGTGTCCGGTGAGAACTGCTCGGTCAGCTTCTTCTTGATGGTGTTGGCGCAGCCGCCACACTTGATATTTTCTACCGCGATGGTCTGTTCCATGGGGCTTCTCCGATAAAATGGGATAATGGAGATGATTGTACTCTATCTGCTGATTGGAGGCTTTGCCGGTATGCTTGCGGGGCTGCTGGGTGTGGGAGGTGGGCTGGTGATCGTGCCGTTTCTTGCCTGGGCCTTTGTGCAGCAAGAGATGGCGCAGGAGTGGGTGATGCATCTGGCGATTGGTACCTCGTTGGCGACCATTGTGGTGACCTCGATCTCCTCTGTTGTGACACACCATCGACGAGATGCGGTGCGCTGGGACCTGTTCTGGTTGCTGCTGCCCGGTATTGTGTTGGGGGGATGGGTGGGGGCGCAATGGGCGCGTGGTGTAGATAGCGGTTTTTTGCAGTACCTGTTTGCCTGTTTTGAGCTGCTGGTAGCCATTCAGATGGGGTTTGGTCTGCAGCCTGTTGCGATGCACGCCATGCCGGGATGGCGTGGAAACAGTGTGGCCGGGGGGGTGATTGGCTCGGTTTCTGTGCTGGTAGGAATCGGAGGGGGTACGATGACGGTGCCATGGCTGCTGTGGAACCGGATTTCAGTCCATCAGGCGGTGGCTACTTCAGCGGCGGTGGGGCTGCCGATTGCAATCTCGGGAGGGATTGGCTTTGTCTGGGCCGGGTGGGGTGCGGCTGGATTGCCGGTATGGAGTAGTGGTTTTGTCTACTGGCCCGCCTTTGTGGGGATTGTGGCGATGAGTGTGGTGATGGCCCCACTGGGGGCGCGGTTTGCTCATCAATTGCCAGCAAAGCAGTTGAAACGGGTGTTTGCGTTATTTCTGTTTTTGCTGTCGATCTGGATGTTTGTTGCTTAACCTCTGGTTATTGAAGGGTTCGTATATGGCCCATGGCCATGCTGGTGGCGCATGGAAGGTGACAAAGGTGGTCAGAAAGTAACCACGGTTGTGGCCCCGTAGAAGCGTAATTACCAGCGGTAGGGCCATTGTAAAGTAAATCCAGAAGAGAAGGTTCATTGCCTGACTGTACCAGGTTTTAATTAATTGCCCACAGACTTATTGTATATATAATAATTATCATGGAATGGGATGAGTCTAAACGGGTGAGCAATCTGAAAAAGCACGGACTAGACTTCGCCGATGCGGGTGAGGTGCTTGATTCCAGGTACCGCTTGGACATCCCCATGATACGCGGTGGCGAACTGCGGACACAATCCATCTCCTATGTAGCTGGAGTGCTGGCCGTGCTGACAGTTGTTCATATGGATCGAGGTGAATCCGTCCGCATCATCAGCTACCGTAAAGCAAGCAGAGAAGAAAGAGAGGTGTACTATGACTGGCTCAAGAACGAATACGATGGACCATAAAACAGTATTGGCTGCTGTCGGCAATCTGGAGGAGAACCAAGATTACCAATGGGATGGTGTTGATGAAGACGATTGCCCTGCCACTCAGGAAGAGTTACAGGCAGGTGTAGAGGCTTATCGGAAAAAGGTTGGCCGTCCCGTATCAGATAACCCCAAAGTATTTACCAGTATCCGTCTGGATGCTGACATCGTAGAACGCTTTAAGCAGGATGGAAAAGGGTGGCAGACTCGCGTCAATACTGCACTGCGCGAATGGATAGAAGCGCATCCTGTATAAGCGTACCAATACTTCAACCATGTTCAAAGCACTCTTCGATATCATTGAGAACTGGGCTATAGAAGGTAATCCTGTGGTGCTCTTCTCCATTATCGGAGTAGTGTACACAGTTGGTTTTGAAGTACCCTCTTGCTACTGAAAAATATGATGTGGTGAGAGCGCGTGGAACAGGGTGAAATCTACCCTCCAGTCATATTCATAAAGCGAACCACCTGTTTGTCCTCATCGAATTCATGTCGTTCCGGCTTCAGGGTCAGTGCATGGTGGATGGCATTGATCAGCTCTTCATCTGTTGCGCCACCACGCAGCAGTGGACGCAGCTCAAACTTCTCCTCCTGTCCCAGACACATATAGAGGGTGCCATCGGTAGAGAGGCGTACCCGATTGCAGGTCTCGCAGAAGTGTTGTGAGATCGGGGTGATGAAGCCGAAGTGGAGATCGGTCCCTTGTACCTTAAAGTAACGGGCAGGGCCGCCACCGGGCATAACACTGGGAATCAGGTCAAAGCGCTGTTCCAGCTGTTTGCGGATTACATCCAGATCGAGATAGTGGGAGTCCTTGGCTCGGCAGCCGGTATCGCCAACGGGCATGGTTTCAATAAAGCGCAGGGTGAAGCCATGCTCAATACAGAATTCGACCATATCGCCCAATTCGTCATCATTCACCCCCTTCATTGCAACCGCGTTGATCTTGATGGGGCTGAATCCGGCAGCTTTGGCGGCCATCAGGCCATCCAGTACCTTGCTGAGCTTTCCGCCACCGGTGATCTGGCTGAACTTCTCCGGGTTAAGGCTGTCCAGACTGACGTTGATGCGGCTTACTCCAGCATCTTTCAGCGGCTGGGCAAATTTCTTCATGCTGACACAGTTGGTGCTGAGAGAGAGGTCATCAACCCCCTTCAGTTGTGACAGACGATGGGTGAGTTGAGTGATGCCTTTGCGTACCAGCGGTTCTCCCCCGGTCAGGCGCACGCGGCTGACGCCCAGTTTGCCGAACAGGCCAACTACCCGTTCAATTTCATCAAAGGTGAGCCAGTGGTCGGGCGCTTCGTAATCATCAAACCCCTGAGGCATGCAGTAGACGCAACGCAGGTCACACCGATCTGTCACCGAAAGGCGTAGATAGTCGATCCTTCTGCCAAATGGGTCCCGCAATTCCGGTTTCATCGTCTTGGATGGCTCCTGTTGTTCAGCATGAGCTATAGCAGATTCTGTACCACTGCTTGGAGAATATCCACTTCTTGTTGTGCTGTCATGGGGTTGTCTAAAAGTTGTTGATGTGTGTCAATTAAAGAAGGTGGTCAAGATTGCATGAATTGTTCATATATATGTACTGCTCTGTTACAGGGTGAACAGAATGTTCAGAGAGGTTTGCAGGTTGTCACCCCTGGAGTGGGGGTGAGAAAATGGTATTTTGTTTCGTTTGAGGAGTTAAGGTGTCGAACCAGACTATCGCTTATCCGATTGGAGATCGGCTCTATCTCAGTATTACTGACCGTTGTACGTTGGTGTGTGAGTTCTGCCCCAAAACGCAAGGGGTGATGCAGGTGCATGATTTTGATCTGACGATTGATCATCGGCCTGAATATGAGGAGATCATTGCTGTGATCGGTGAGCCTTCTCAATATAAAGAGGTGGTCTTTTGTGGTTTTGGGGAGCCGACGCTACGGCTGAAACTGTTATTGCAGGTAGCAAAGTGGATCAAGGTGCGAGGGGGAAATACCCGTATCAATACCGATGGGTTGGCCAATCTGGTGCATAAGCGTAATGTGGTCCCGGAAATGGTGGGGATGATTGATGCGCTTTCGGTGTCGATGAATGGGCAGAATGAGGAAATCTACAATCGGCACTGTCAACCGCAACTGGAGGGGGCGTTTGGGGCGATGTTCGATTTCTTGCGGGAGGCAGGAAAAGAGATTCCGCAAGTGGTTGCAACGGCGATTGATGGGCTGGAAGGGGTGGATGTTGAGGTGTGTCGCCAGTTGGCAGAGGAGTGTGGGGTCACCTTCAAGGTGCGCAAGCTGGATGTAGTGGGATGATCTAGCTGAGGAAATCTTTGAGTATTGGCAGCACTACGGCGGCCATTACAACAGCAAGCATCCATCGGTTAAGTTTGATTTCTCCCTCAATACGTTCTAGCCGTAGTTCAAGACGAGTGATGTCAGCTTTGGTTGCTAACTGGGATTCCATCAAATCCGCAAGGGATTCTTTCTGTGCTTCGGCTAATGCATCAGCAAGTTCAGGCGTTGCGCCAGCCTCAATGAGGCGCTTGCTAAACTTGAGAGTGTCAAAGGTGACTGAAGCCATGGTTCGGCGGTATTTCTACCTAAGTAGATTTTTTAGATTTTTAAGGAAGGGGGGGCACAGTTGCAACCATTACTAAACCCAGCATCCATCAGGGCATTGTATAGTTCGGTAACCATTGCGCTCATTACTGCTATTATCTCTTTTGCTGGTAGCTTTGTATGGATATGACTTTATGTGGGGGTGGGTAAATTGTCAAGGTGCTGTGTTTTAATGTTAGAACTGACCCTTGAGGACTGTTAGAACTGACCCTTGAGGGCTGTTGCAGGCGTTGCGCCAGCCTCAATGAGGCGCTTGCTAAACTTGAGAGTGTCAAAGGTGACTGAAGCCATGGTTCGGCGGTATTTCTACCTAAGTAGATTTTTTAGATTTTTAAGGAAGGGGGGGCACAGTTGCAACCATTACTAAACCCAGCATCCATCAGGGCATTGTATAGTTCGGTAACCATTGCGCTCATTACTGCTATTATCTCTTTTGCTGGTAGCTTTGTATGGATATGACTTTATGTGGGGGTGGGTAAATTGTCAAGGTGCTGTGTTTTAATGTTAGAACTGACCCTTGAGGGCTGTTGAAAAGAAAAAGGAGCAGGTCATGAGCGGTCATGCGGTAAGTAATGAAGTTGCAATTTATGAAAAGACGAAGAGTCTGAGCTCTATAGAGAAGATACACCTTGTTGAAATGGTTCTCTCTGACCTCGACAGGCCGAATCATTCCATTGCCGAGATCTGGGAGCGGGAATCGAAAAAAAGGTGGGATGCCTACTGTCAGGGCAAGGTTGTAGCAAGAGACCATGAAGAGGTAATGGATAAGTATCTGCGCTGATGAAAGTGCGTTATCTTCCGTTGGCCGAATCAGAGATTGATGAGGCATTTCAATGGTATGAAGATCAGCGCGTTGGACTGGGTTATGAGTTTCTGGCAGAGTTCAATCGGACGATTGATCGAGTGGTTGTCTATCCAGAGGCATATACGGTGATTGAGGAGGGACTACACAGGGCATTGGTGAAGCGATTTCCTTACGGGATCATTTATGGTGTTGACGGGGAAGGCGAGTGTATTGTGATTGTTGCTGTTAGCCACTTGCATCGTGAGCCTTTTTACTGGATGGAGTGAGGCTTTGTTGTATAAAAAATACAACACTGTATTTTTTTGAAAAAAGTTGTTGTGTTTTGTTTTTTGTTGTGTAGAATGCTCACCACTGACTCGGAAAGCGTTTCGGGTTGAAGAATTTTTAACCACTATTTTTTATAGGATTGAATATGTTTAAGAAGACTGTAATTGCTGCTGCTCTGGCTACTGTTACCGGTTCTGCTCTGGCGGATGTTTCTGTTTCTGGTCGTGTTGAGCAGGGTTTCTCTGATGAGAACGGTAGCACTACTGGTTGGGCTGGTTTTACCGATAACCAGCTCAATATCAGTGTTTCTGAGGATCTGGGTAATGGCATGACTGCTTTTGCAAAGATCGGTATTAAGGAGGCTAACACTCAGTTGGATGAGAAGGTTGGTCTGACAGGCGGCTTTGGTACTATCCAGGCAGGTCGTTTTGAGGACTTTACTGAGGGTGTAATGGCTGCATCTCAGTCTACTATGGGTACTAATGAGGGCGAGCTGGGTGGTAATGCTGTGCGTACTTCTCATGGCGTTGCTTACGTTTCTCCAACTGTTAATGGTTTCCATGTTGGTGTTGGTGCTTATGCAACAGGTACTGCTGCTAGTTTGAGTGGTAGCAGCAATTTTGATGCAGTTGATGTGATCGCAGTATATTCTAATGGTCCATTGACTCTGATGGCTTCTCACGAGACGGTAGATAAGAACATCGCTGATGGCTCTAGCTCTACTGCTGGTACTGATGATCAGAAGATTGCATCTTTTGCTGTGAAGTACAGCATGGGTGATCTGAGTGTTGCTGCTTTGCATATGAGTCATGACAATGAGGATGGCACTGCCACTAATGATACTGATGATACTATGATCCGCTTGGATTATAAGATGGGTGCGAACAAGATTACCCTGCAGCATGCAAGTGATGACCAAAGTGGTTCTACTGCAGATGTAGATACTACTGTCATTGAGTTGAGCCATGCTTTGAGCAAGCGTACAGCGGTTTACATTGGTGCAGCTGATAGTGATAGTGCTAGTAAGGATAATACCTACTTTGGTATCCAGCACACTTTCTAATCAAATTTTATATTTGGTTGAAAAGTCGATCTTTTATAGATCATAGAAGAACCACCCCTTTTGGGGTGGTTTTTTATGTGGTTAAAAAATTCCTTCAAATCGACTGTTCGGCCGCAAGCGACCGAGCTTTACACCGATTTGATTCGCTTTCGTCCGGCCAACCAGAATTTTTCACAGCTTGTGGGAACCTTTAAGGGTCAGCGAACCTTTAAGGGTCAGTTCTAACATTAATGCATTTTCTTGGTTGCTTGTTATGCTATACTCAAAAGCGTAATCGGGAGTTTAGCTTTAAGGGTCAGTAAAGCTTTAAGGGTCAGTTCTAACATTAATGCATTTTCTTGGTTGCTTGTTATGCTATACTCAAAAGCGTAATCGGGAGTTTGGTTAGAGACATTGGTCTTGGATTGTTTGTGAACGGTCTTTTTACAATTACCCAGTCCGGTTTTGGCTTCAATTCAACAGTTACAACACTCTGTTCAGTTATGATTCTATATTTTGGTATCTGGATTCAGAGAAAGGAGAAAGAGTAGTGGATGGGCAAACAGTGATTACGTTATTTGCTACTGCTGTACTTATATTTGCTATGTGGTATGCACACAAGCTTAATAAAGAGAACGGGCATAAGAAGTAGTGAGTTTTAGGCTCGATTTCTTGAAATTCCTTTATAATTCTAATTCTCTTAAGAAGCCTAAGCTTTAAGGGTCAGTTCTAACATTATCTTCAAAGTATTTGATGACTACAGTTGCGATTGGTGATTTGATTGCTGCAGGGATATTTATTTGCTGGTTAAAATATAGATGGCACGGCCTTTAAGACTCGAATACGCAGGCGCGCTCTATCACATCACTTCGCGAGGGGATAGGCGAGAGGATATCTATCTGGATGATGAGGATCGCGCAGCATGGATTGAGGTCTTGACCACAACCTGTGAGCGTTTCAACTGGGTGGTTCATGCCTATTGCCAGATGAGTAACCATTATCACCTACTGGTAGAGACAGTCGATGGAAATCTGTCTCGAGGTATGCGTCAACTCAATGGGATATATACTACAAAATTCAACCGTCGCCATAAGATGGTAGGGCATCTTTTCCAAGGGCGATATAAGTCAATATTGGTGCAGAAGGGAGATCACCTGCTGGAGTTGAGCCGCTATGTAGTGCTGAATCCACTGCGTGCAGGCATGGTGGACCGGTTGGAGGATTGGTTCTGGAGTAGCTACCCGGCGGTAATCGGCAGGCAGACAGTACCAGAGTGGCTGGATTGAAGCTTTAAGGGTCAGTTCTAACATTATCTTCAAAGTATTTGATGACTACAGTTGCGATTGGTGATTTGATTGCTGCAGGGATATTTATTTGCTGGTTAAAATATAGATGGCACGGCCTTTAAGACTCGAATACGCAGGCGCGCTCTATCACATCACTTCGCGAGGGGATAGGCGAGAGGATATCTATCTGGATGATGAGGATCGCGCAGCATGGATTGAGGTCTTGACCACAACCTGTGAGCGTTTCAACTGGGTGGTTCATGCCTATTGCCAGATGAGTAACCATTATCACCTACTGGTAGAGACAGTCGATGGAAATCTGTCTCGAGGTATGCGTCAACTCAATGGGATATATACTACAAAATTCAACCGTCGCCATAAGATGGTAGGGCATCTTTTCCAAGGGCGATATAAGTCAATATTGGTGCAGAAGGGAGATCACCTGCTGGAGTTGAGCCGCTATGTAGTGCTGAATCCACTGCGTGCAGGCATGGTGGACCGGTTGGAGGATTGGTTCTGGAGTAGCTACCCGGCGGTAATCGGCAGGCAGACAGTACCAGAGTGGCTGGATTGTGACTGGTTGTTGAACCAGTTTGGGGCCACGCGAAGCGATGCAATTTCTGCTTATCAGGTGTTTATTGCGCAAGGACGAGGGTTGCATAGCCCGCTTGAGCAGGTGAAGAATCAGCTCTTTCTTGGGGATGAGCAGTTTGTTGCTGAAAATGGCAATAAGGTTGATCAGGGAGAGAGTTTGCGGGAGCTCTCGAAGGCGCATAAGCGTGCACTGGCAAAGTCACTGGATGAGTATCAGGCAGAGGAAGCTCCGCGTAACCGGGCAATGGCGAAGGCCTATCTCTCCGGAGGCTACACCATGAAAGAGATTGGTGACCATTTTGGTGTGCACTATATGACGGTGAGTCGTGCAGTCAGAAAGTATGAGGCTGAAAGCAAGTAGCTCAATAATGTTTCATGTCTGTAACGTATTGTTATATTTGGAAATATTGTTGTTGGTAGGGAGAGGTTTCCTGTACTCTTCATGATCAGGAGCATTGCTCCTGGTTATTCAAATGATCCTGATCTTTGAGGAGGAACTACAGCATGAAACATCTGATTCGTATCGTTACATTATTGTTGTTTACGGCAGTCGCTACGGTGCAGGCACAGGTAGCGTCGATCAATATCAACCAGGCGGATGCCAAGGCATTGACCCAGCTAAAGGGGGTCGGGGTCAAAATTGCAGAGCGGATTGTCCAGTACCGTGAAAAGAACGGTCCATTTGCATCAGCTGATGAGATACAGAGGGTACGTGGTATCGGTGCGAAGGTTTATGAGATGAACAGGGAGTGGATTGCAGTCGCTGACCCTGCTTCAGAGTAAGTGCTGCTTACACTGGCTTTAGCTTGGCGTAAGCAGCAACCAGCCACTTGGTGCCGGCCTCCGGGAAGTGAATTTGAATTCGCGCCTGAGGGCCGTTCCCTTCCAGCATCAGTACCGTGCCCTCACCAAATTTGGCGTGGTGTACCTGCTGCCCTGGATAGAGGCCAGTACCGGAATCTTCCACAATACGGGAGCGGTTCTGATGGGTGTAAGTGGCTGATTGATTACTGACTGGGCGGGAGATGGTAGAGCGAATCCGCACCTCTTGTAGTAGTTCAGTGGGAATCTCCTTGATAAAGCGGGATACTCGCGGATAGTGCTCCTTGCCATAAAGGCGACGACTCTCGGCATGGGTGAGTGTCAGCTTTTCACGGGCGCGGGTAATTCCAACATAACAGAGGCGCCGCTCCTCCTCCAGGCGATCTGGATCTTCGGATGACATGCTGTGGGGAAACAGCCCCTCCTCCATGCCACTCAAAAAGACTTGAGGAAACTCCAGCCCCTTGGCGCTGTGTAGTGTCATCAACTGTACACAGTCCTCCCACTCCTCTCCCTGAGTATCGCCAGCCTCCAGCGCAGCCTGGGCAAGAAACTCATCCAGTATATTGAGAGATTCATCCTCCGGGGCAAATTGCCCTGCGGCGGTGACCAGTTCTTCCAGATTCTCTACCCGTGCCTGTGCCTTCTCTCCTTTCTGGTTTTTGTAGTGGTCCAGCAGTGTGGAGTGCTCCAGTGCGATGATCACCTGCTCCTTCAAAATCTTGTCAGCGGCCTCTTCCGCCATCTGTTCAATCAGTTGGATAAAACCGTGCAATGCATTGCGGGCGCGTGCCGCCAATTGAGTTCCTTCACTCTGTTCAGTGGTTGCCTGCCACATCGAGATTCCTGTCCCACGGGCATGTTCGCGCACGACCTCTACCGTGCGGTCCCCAATGCCCCGGGTGGGTGTGTTCACCACCCGCTCAAAGGCGGCATCATCATTACGGTGTGCTATCAGTCGTAGATAGGCCAGTGCATCCTTGATCTCGGCACGTTCGAAGAAGCGCAGCCCGCCGTAGATGCGGTAAGGAATATTGGCACTCAGCAGGGCCTCCTCCAATACACGAGACTGTGCATTGGAGCGATAGAGAATCGCATTCTCCTCACGTTTGCCCCCTTTGTCGACCCAGCTCTGGATCTGCTCGGCAATAAAGCGTGCCTCATCCAGATCATTGAAGGCGGAGTAGAGCTGGATCGGTTCACCCTCACCATCGTTGGTCCACAGCTCCTTGCCAAGACGCCCCGGGTTGTTCTCAATCACCGCATTGGCTGCCTGCAGGATGTTGCCGGTAGAGCGGTAGTTCTGCTCCAGCCGCAGGGTCTCCACTTCGGCAAAGTCATGGGTGAAATTGCGGATATTCTCCACCTGTGCACCTCTCCACCCGTACACGCTCTGATCGTCGTCCCCGACGATAAAGATACTCCCCTGTTCACCGCAGAGTAGTCGAAGCCAGGCGTATTGAATGGTGTTGGTGTCCTGAAACTCATCCACCAGCACGTGGCTGAAGCGGTTGCGATAGTGGATCAGCAGCTCTGGGTTCTTCAGCCACATTTCGTGGGCGCGCAGCAGCAGCTCGGCAAAGTCCACCATCCCGCCGCGTTCACAGGCCGCCTCGTAGGCCATGTAGATATTCACCATCTGGGTCAGCCAGTGGTCACCAGCAGGGTCAATCTGACCAGAGCGAACTCCCTTGTCTTTCTGCTCATTGATGAACCACTGCGCCTGTTTGGGCGGCCAGCGCTCCTCATCCAGATTCATCTCCTTGACCAGGCGGCGTACCAGCCGTAGTTGGTCCTCACTGTCCAGAATCTGAAAGTTCTGTGGCAGACTGGCCTCCAGCCAGTGGCTGCGCAGCAGTCGATGGGCCAGCCCATGGAAGGTGCCGACCCAGAGGTTTCCGGCAGGCATGTTGAGCAGTGATTCAATGCGCCCCTTCATCTCCCGTGCCGCCTTGTTGGTGAAGGTGACGGCAAGAATGGACCAGGGGGAGAGCTGCTCTGCGCGAATCAACCAGGCGATGCGGTGGACCAGTACCCGGGTCTTGCCGCTGCCTGCACCGGCCAATACCAGCGTGTTGCGGGATTCCGTGGTAACGGCACGTCGTTGTGCCTCATTCAGCAGCTCAATGATGTCGGTAATGTCTTCCATGGGGAGGCCATTCTACTGTTCTGGTGGGGTATAGGCGAGTGCCCACAGATCGATCTTTGCGGCACCGGCCTGTTTCAGTACTTGAGTGGCGGCTACTGCGGTACTGCCGGTTGTTACCACGTCATCAAACAGAGCAATATGCAGTCCATCCAGTGGGCGCTTCATCTCAAAGGCCCTCTGCAGATTCTGTTTGCGTGCCTTGGCATTCAGTCCGGTCTGGGTGTGGGTTGCCCTGGTCCGTCGGAAATGGGTGCGATCGATCGGGATCTTCAGCGCCCTTGCCGGACCCTGAATGATCTCAATGGCCTGATTGAAACCCCGTTCCCGAAGTCGCCTGCCATGGAGGGGGATCGGAATAATCAGCTCTGGTTTCTGCACGGAGCTCTGCTGCAGGGACTGTCCAAACAGCAGCCCAAGTTGACGTGCGTGGTGCAGGGTATGGCTGAACTTGAGTTGCTGGATCAGGGGGGATAGTGGCTCTCTGTAGAAGAAGGGGATATGGACCCGGTTCCAGCGTCCGCTGCTGACCAGCTCCAGAGGTGGATGCTGAAGTCGTGGGAGCTTGGGGTGACACTGGTCACAGAGTGCAATCTTGTGTTCAGTGGGTTGATGGCAGAGCAGGCAAGGTTCATCAGGCAGCCAGCGTTGCAGTTGCTTGTAAACTTTTTCTAACACTTTTGGTTGACAGTGGTTTTGCGGGCGGTAGGATGCTGTTTTTCTTTTATTCTTGCAGAGTATACCGATGAGTACGTCCCTGGAAATCCGAAATGACTGGAAACTGGAGGAGGTGGAGGCGCTGTTTGACCTCCCCTTCAATGATCTGCTGTTTCAGGCGCAAACCCTCCATCGCATCACCTTCGATCCCAACAAGGTGCAGGTGAGTACCCTGATGAGTATCAAGACCGGGGGCTGTTCTGAGGATTGCAGCTACTGCTCACAGAGTGCGCGCAATGCCACTGAGCTAGAACGAGAAAAGCTGGCTGAGGTCAATGCGGTGCTGGAGGCGGCGCGTGAAGCCAAAAAGGCAGGTTCCTCCCGCTTCTGCATGGGGGCTGCCTGGCGCAACCCGAAGAGCAAGGATATGGAGCGGCTGCTGACCATGGTCAGTGGG
>CAYFOU010000080.1:0-12514 GCA_964344805.1 uncultured Piscirickettsiaceae bacterium
AGCTGGGTAAGGACAAGGGCAACAGCAAGTACCTCTACGAGCTGTTCCCATATGGTCCAGCAAAGCAGGCTTGTAAGATTGGTGGTCTGCCCAAGCCAACTGGCTGTATCTAAAGTTTAACGACATCTGTCATTAAACGATGTTCCGGGGGAACATCCGTTCCCCCGGAAATCTTGCACAAACAAGAATTTCTGGTACTGGCTTGCCCGTAATGGCGGGGGGGCGGGTACCCAAAACGGACTGAATTGAGAAGATCGCGGAGGCGAACGGCATATGTTAACTGCATTATTTGCCATACTTTTTTACGCAGCGACTGCCATTCTGGTGGTAGGGGTTGCCAAGGGGATTGCAGCTTACTGGCGTACACCAGCTCCGCTCAAGATTCCAACCATGCCTGCGCCGCGTACACAGGGCGGGATGATTTATCGCATGGGCCGCGAGGTCGTACTGTTTGAAAGCCTGTTCCGTTCCAACAAGTGGATCTGGATCTTTGGCTGGGTGTTCCATATGGCGCTGTTTCTGGTGTTGCTGCGCCATGGGCGCTACTTCCAGGAGAGCCCATGGTTCATCACCGAGATTGTTCAGCCCTTCGGTAAATATGGTGGCATTGCCATGGTGGTTGGCTTGGCTGGCCTCTGGGCACGTCGCTTCTTGGTTGAGCGTATCCGCTACATCAGCACCCCCTCTGATCATCTAATGTTGGCTCTGTTGGTAGGCATCGGCATGAGTGGTGTAATGATGACCTTTGTTGCCCATACCGATATCGTTGCGCTGAAGCAGTTCATGACCGGCCTGATGGTATTTGACTGGAAGCCTCTGCCAACCGATCCGATTTTGATTGTTCACCTCTTTCTGGTGATTGTGCTGATGGCGATCTTCCCGATCAGCAAGCTGATGCATGCCCCAGGCATCTTCTTCAGCCCAACCCGTAATCAGATTGATGACTCTCGTGAGAAGCGGCACGTTGCCCCATGGGCTGCCGAGATGGAGAAATAAGTCGTGGCGAAGAAAGTAGAATTTGATACCCCTGCACTGACGGAATATCTTGATATTCCGGTACTGCAAGAGGGGGCAATGGCCCACTCTTCCCCATTTGTAGCGAAGCCTGAGCATCAGGAGCCGCTCGATTTCCCGGGTGAGCTGGTAGAGGACTGGCATGCGCAGGCGCTGGCGAAGATGGAGGATCTGAGCAAGACCTCCCGTAGCTTCAGCCTCTTCCTCGATATCTGTGTACACTGTGGTTCCTGTACAGACAAATGCCACTACTTCCTCGGTACTGCTGATCCGAAGAATATGCCGGTGGCGCGTCAGGAGTTGCTGCGTAGTGTATACCGTCGCTACTTCACCTTTGCCGGTAAGTACTTCCCCAATCTGGTGGGTGCGACGGACCTGACCCGCGAGACGCTGGATGAGTGGCACAGCTACTTCCACCAGTGTTCCGAATGTCGTCGCTGCTCACTGTTCTGCCCATACGGTATCGATACCGCAGAGATCACCATGGCAGCACGCGATATCCTTGATGCGATTGGTTATGGTCAGAAGTATGACAATGAGATTCTCGGCAAGGTACTGAAGATCGGCAACAACCTCGGTCTGCCAGGGCCTGCGCTGGAAGCGACGCTGGAAGATTGTGAAGAGGATCTGGAAGACGATACCGGTCTGCCGATTCGCATGCCATTGAATGAGAAGGGGGCGGATGTTCTGCTGATCACCCCATCTGCGGACTTCTTTGCAGAGCCGCACATTGATGGTTTGATGGGCTATGCCAAGGTGTTCCATCAGGCGGGCATCAGCTGGACCATGAGTGATTACGCCTCTGAGGGTGCCAACTTCGGCATGTTCATCGGCAACTACCCGGTGATGAAGAAAGTTGCCGAGCGTATCCGTACCGCTGCACTGGAGCTGGGGGTCAAGCGTGTGGTCGTCGGTGAGTGTGGTCACGCCTGGCGTGTTGCCTACAGCTTCTGGAATACCCTGGCCGGTACCGGTCATGGCGCCGCTGCTGATGACAAGTATGCACAGATGCTGCAGAAGCAGCTCGATCCACGCTACCCTGCACCACAGCACATCATCGAGCTGACCTACAGCCTGATGCAGGACAACGTGCTGAACATCGACAAGTCTGCCAATGATCACCGCACCGTAACCTTCCACGACTCCTGTAATGTGGCGCGTGGTACCGGTATGGGCGGCATCGAGCGGGGTCAGTTCATTCTGCCGCGTGAAGTGATCAAGGGTGTGGTCAACAACTATGTTGAGATGGACAGTTCCACCATGTTTGAGGAGACCTTCTGCTGCGGTGGTGGCGGTGGTCTGCTGACCGATGATCTGATGGAGCTGCGCGTCAAGGGAGCGATGCCACGCATGAATGCCTTGAAGAAGGTGTTTGATGAAGAGGGTGTCGATACCCTGGCTGCGATCTGCGCAATCTGTAAGAGCCAGTTTACCAAGGTACTGCCGT
Organism: uncultured Piscirickettsiaceae bacterium; assembly: GCA_964344805.1. Classification (GTDB taxonomy): domain Bacteria; phylum Pseudomonadota; class Gammaproteobacteria; genus Thiopontia. The sequence continues at coordinate 2,462 of CAYFOU010000080.1, forward strand.
ACTACGATATGCCGATGCATATGATTACCAGCGTTCACCAGTTGGTGGGTGACGCACTTGTGTTTGAGAATAACGATTAATTGTGCAGTTTGCGCAGTTTTGAGTAACCATTTGGATTAAAAATAGATAGGAGCATCTGATAATGGCAACGCCAAGCGATGAGATGAACACAGAATTGAATTACCGTCGTTACGAGGACTATCCCCGTGAGGAAGGGGGGCACTTCTATGACAACGACGAGATGATCTGGCAGTCCAGCTGGACCCACAAGTGCCCAACCTATGTTCATCAGACTCCTCCTTGTCAGGCGAGTTGCCCATCTGGTCACGATATCCGTGGCTGGCTCGATATCGTGCGTGGCATCGACACCCCACCTGAGGGGATGGAGATGGAAGAGTACGCCTTCCAGCGTTACACCCAGGCCAACCCGTTCCCATCTACCATGGGGCGCGTCTGTCCTGCGCCTTGTCAGGATGGCTGTAACCGTAATGAGGTTGAGGATTTTGTAGGGATCAACTCCATCGACCAGTTCATCGGTGACTCTGCACTGGAGAGTGGCCTCGGTTTCGAGACCGGTGAGGATACCGGCAAGAAGATTGCGATCATCGGTGGTGGTCCTGCAGGTTTGGCTGCGGCCTATCAGCTGCGCAAGATGGGGCATGGCGCCACCATCTTTGATGACCATGATACCCTCGGTGGCATGATGGTCTACGGTATCCCTGGCTACCGTACCCCACGTGAGATGCTGGCCGGTGAGGTGAAGCGTATTCCCGATATGGGTGTTGAGCTGAAGCTGAATACCCGTGTAGGTACCGACGTACAGGTTGCCGATCTGGAGAAGGATTACGATGCAGTACTGTGGGCCATCGGTGCCCAGGCGGGTCGTGCACTGCCGATTCCTGGTGGTGATGCGCCAAATTGTGTTACCGGTGTCGCCTTCCTCAGTGCATTCAATTCCGGCAAGCTGAAGCACGTGAGTGGCAAGGTTGTGGTGGTTGGTGGTGGTGATACCTCGATTGACGTTGCCTCGGTTGCACGTCGTATCGGTAACATCTCTACCATCAACGAGAAGGATCGTCCTGAGCATGTCATCCTCGGTGATACCGCACACGACGTTGCGGACACTGCTGCACGTGAGGGGGCAGAGGTACTGCTGATCTCTCGTCAGCCTGTCGAGAACATGAATGCTGCACAGCATGAGATCGATGATGCCCTGCGTGAGGGTGTTGAGATTCGCGGTTCCCTGAGCCCGGTTGAAGTGGTGATGGACGAGAATGGTCGTGCCACCGGTCTCAAGGTGGTTCAGTTGAGTTACGAGAGTGGTAAGGCCGAGCCGATCGAGGGCACTGAAGAGGTTCTGGAGTGTACGCTGATCGCCTCTGCAATTGGTCAGAGCGGTGACTTTACCGGTTATGAGGATCTCGATAATGGCCGTGGTCTGATTGATGCCACCAAGAATTACGAGGTGAAGGGTAAGCCTGGACACTTTGTCGCAGGTGACATCATTCGTCCTCACCTGTTGACCACTGCGATTGGTCAAGCCTCTGTTGCGGTGGAGTCGATCAATGACTACCTCAACAGCAAGGAGCTGAAACCACGTCCAAAGGTGGACGTACACCACTTCCAGCTGATGGATCAGCTGAAGAAGAAGGGGCTGGAGCCAGAGCACTTCCAGTCAGAGAATGATGGCAAGGAGAAGGAAGATGGCCTGCGCGGTACCTCTTCCAGCAAGTTTGCGATCCACAACTATGAGGATCGCTCTTTCGCATCCGTCATTACTCATGACAAGCTGTTTTTGGGCCATTTTGAGCACTCTCCACGTAACCACCGCTCTTTTGTAGAGATCGACTCTAACAAGGTGCTGTTGAACTTTGATGAGCGTATGCAGGGTCTGGACAAGGATACTGCAGTTGCCGAGGCTAAGCGCTGCATGAGCTGTGGCATGTGTTTCGAGTGTGACAACTGTGTGGTCTTTTGCCCACAGGATGCTGTCTTCAAGGTGCGCAAGAACGAGAGCGCAGTAGGACGTTATGTGGATACCGACTATGCCAAATCTGTGCCGACGTATGTCCTACCGGCTATATCCAGATGGGACTCGGTGAGTAAGTGATCTTCTGAACAGGAGGACATCCTTGGATGTCCTCCTGATTGATACAGAAGCTTTGTTTAAGTTGTAACAATAACCAGAGGCGAGAATGGTGTTGTCTAAAAAGTTGAAACAGCAAGTTGCCGTCCTCTCAGTGCTCTTTATTGCACTGATGGGGTTTGGCTCTGTCGCCCAGAGCGATGACCACGGGGCCAAGCGTATCGGGGCCAATGCAGGGGATGCCTGTGTCAAAGAGACCGAATGGATGCGTCGCAACCATATGGAGCTGTTGAAGCATGATCGTGACCGCACTTTGCGTCAGGGCATCCGTCCGGTAGAGGGCAGCATCAAGGGGTGTGTTGATTGTCACGCCAACAAGGACAATCAGGGACACTACCTCTCGGTCAATGCTGAAGGTGAGTTCTGCAGTGGTTGCCACAGTTATACCGCAGTGAAGATTGATTGCTTTGAGTGCCATGCTGCCAAGCCAGATACTCGATCAACTACAGCGAGGGCTGGGAAATGAGCAAGGATCAGAACAGAACAGAGCATGAGGCTCAGGTAGTGGATGCTGCGCGTCGCCGTTTCCTCGGTCAGGCTGCGGGTGCGACCGCAGTGATTGCTCCAGGGATTACCCTGATGACTATCGCTCAGGCCGACGGGCATGGTGAAAAGGGTGCCAGCAGCGCCAATCGCTGGGGCATGCTGATTGATGTCAACCAGTGTGAGGCGGGTTGTAACGACTGTGTCACTGCCTGCCAGATGGAAAATGGTTGGGGAGCAGGCTCGAGCGATGAGCAGCTCTCCAGTGATCGCCAGAAGGCGCAGTGGATTCGTACTGTGACCGTCAAGGATAACCAGACCGGCCATACCACCCAGCTGCCGATGATGTGTCAGCACTGTGAAAAGCCCGCCTGTGTAGATGTCTGCCCAACTGGTGCATCGATGAAGCGGGCAGACGGGATTGTGCTGGTTGACAAGCATATCTGTATCGGTTGCCGTTACTGCATGATGGCCTGTCCCTACAAGGCGCGCTCCTTTATCCATGAGTCTCTGAACGATCAGCGCGCCCATTCCCCTCGTGGCAAGGGTACCGTAGAGGCCTGCACCCTATGCGTGCATCGTGTGGACCGTGGTGATCAGCCAGCCTGTGTGGAGAGTTGCAGCAAGGGTGCGATGCTGTTTGGTGATCTCAATGATCCCGATAGCGAGATCTCGAAGAAGTTGAAGGTGGTCAGCTCTACACAGATCCGTGCCGATCTTGGTGCCAACCCCAATATCCGCTACAGCGGTATCTAGGCGGTATTAACCAGTATTTAGCGAAACCCCATTACGGAAGAGTAAGCGGAAGAACAACATGAAAAGAGTGGTCTATAGCGGAATTGAAGGTCGTAGTCTCGGTTACTGGGGATTGATGGGCGTTTTGGGGCTCTTCATCCTGATGGCAGCCGGTTCGTTCCTCTTTATGGAGCACAGTGGTCACCATGCCAGTGGTATGGATAACCAGATTGTCTGGGGGGTGCCGCATGTATTCGCAATCTTCCTGATTGTAGCGGCCTCCGGTGCACTCAATGTGGCGTCAATCTCTTCGGTGTTTAATCAGAAGATCTACAAGCCGCTGGCAAGAATGTCTGCTATTCTGGCATTGACGCTGCTGGCCGGTGGTCTTGCGGTGCTGGTACTGGATCTGGGGCGTGCAGATCGTCTGGTGGTGGCAATGACCTACTACAACTTCAAGTCGATCTTTGCCTGGAACATCTATCTCTATACCGGTTTCTTCGCGATTGTATTGACCTATCTCTGGACCATGTTTGATCCGGCGATGCACAAGTTTACCCGTACTGCCGGTACCGCTGCGTTCCTCTGGCGACTGGCGTTGACCACTGGTACCGGTTCGATCTTCGGTTTCCTTTCAGCAAGACAAGGTTATGATGCCTCATTGATGGCTCCAATGTTCATCATCATGTCCTTTGCCTTTGGTAAAGCGATCTTCCTGATCCTGCTGGTAGGGACCTATCGCTTCACCAACCGCTCCATCAGTGCCGATCTGATTGTTCGCCTGAAGAACCTGTTTGGTGTGTTTGTAGCGGCGGTGCTCTACTTCACCATCGTCTTCCATATCACCAACCTCTATGCGGCTGAGCATGGTGACTTCGAGCGCTTTATTCTGGTCGATGGCGGGATCTACACCTTCCTCTTCTGGGTGGTTCAGGTAGGCATCGGCGGTATTGCTCCTCTGGTACTGATCTACCACCCTGCTTTTGACCACAACTACCGTGCGTTGATGACTGCGGCGGTGCTGGTCATCATTGGCGGCATTGCACAGATCTACGGCATTGTGATCGGTGGTCAGGCCTTCCCGCTGGTACTGTTCCCGGGCAAGGAGGTGAGCAGCAGCTTCAATGATGGTGTGGTCAACAGCTATGTGCCTTCACTGCCTGAAATCCTGCTGGGCCTCGGTGGCATTGCACTGGCGATTGCTCTCTTCCTCTTCGCTATCAAGGTACTGCGTCTGGTTCCAGACAACCTGAATGCGGAGCGTGTAGAGGTGTACACTGACGCACCTGTATAAGCACTCTTCCGTTGGTGCGGTAGGGGCTGGTTAGGGCTAGATATGAGCCAGCTCTATCTCTCTGCCGCCCACAAGTCTTCAGGAAAGACAACCGTAACATTGGGCCTCTGTGCTGCGTATGCAGCACGGGGGCTTTCTGTCTCTCCATTCAAAAAGGGGCCGGACTATATCGACCCGATGTGGCTCTCAATGGCCTCTGGTGCCGCTTGCCATACCCTCGATTTCTATACCATGAGTCGAGAAGAGATTCTTGAGACCTATCATGCCAAACGGCAGGGTGGTGACCTCTCTCTGGTAGAGGGCAACAAGGGGCTCTATGATGGTCTCTCTCTTGATGGCAGTGACAGCAATGGGGCGATGGCCAAGTTTCTTGATCTCCCGGTTGTACTGGTGATCAACACCAATGGGATTACCCGTGGGATTGCACCGCTGCTACAGGGGTATCAGCAGTTTGATCCAGAGATCCGTTTTGCCGGGGTGATCCTCAATCAGACTGGTGGAGCACGCCATGAACAGAAGTTGCAACAGGTAGTGGAGCGCTATACCGACTTTCCGGTGCTGGGGGTGATCCGTCGCCACTCCGATCTGGAGATTGTCGAGCGCCATCTGGGGCTGGTGCCGAGCAATGAGGCGCATGAGGCGCGTAACAAGATTGAACTGATTCGTCAGGCGATTGAGTCTCAGGTTGATCTGGAGCGCCTGCTGGCTGTTGGTAAACAGGATGAGGGAGTGCTTCAGTCGGCTGTTGTGGAGGAGATCTCTTCGCCTGCCCCTGTGGTGCGTATCGGTATTGCCCGGGATGAGGCCTTCGGCTTCTACTATGCTGCAGACCTTGAGGCGTTTGAAGCGGAGGGGGCGGTATTGGTCCCCTTCAGCCCAATCCATGATCAGCAGCTGCCGGAGGTGGATGGGCTGCTGTTTGGTGGGGGGTTTCCGGAGACTCATATGGAGCTGCTGGAGCGGAACGGTGCAATGAGAACGCAGATTCATGCGGCGATTGAAGCGGGGTTGCCCGCCTATGCGGAGTGTGGTGGGTTGATGTACCTCTCCCGTAGCATTGAGTGGCAAGGCCAGCAGGCCGAGATGGTGGGGGTGATCCCCGGAGCAACCCGGATGCATTCACGTCCGCAGGGGCGTGGATACGCCCGCTTCAGCCGGGATGGCACAACAGAGATTCCGGCCCATGAGTTTCACTACTCCTCGCTGGAAGGGTTGCCAGAGGGGATGCAGTTCGCCCATACCATCCATCGAGGCTATGGTATTGATGGAAAGCAGGATGGAATTGTTTACAAAAACCTGCTGGCAGGGTATGTTCATCAACGGAATACCCGAGAAAATAACTGGGTTAAAAGGTTTGTCGACCGGGTTCGACAGTTCAAGAACAAGGAAGCATCATGATTACAGTTACTGATAGTGCACTGGAGTTCATTCGACACTCTGCCGAGCAGGGCGGTATTGAGGCCGAGTTGGGATTGCGTATCGCGATCAAGGAGGCGAGTGACGGGGGTTATGACTACGGCATCGGCTTTGATGAGCAGCGCGAAAAGGATCTCGATTTCGAGTTTGATGGAGTCAGACTCTTTATCAATGAGGAGTTACGGGATTATCTGGAGGATGCCACGCTGGACTATGTAGCGCTGGATGAGGGGGAGATGAGTCTGATTGTCCTTAACCCCAATGATCCGACCTATGTCCCACCGAAGAAGAAAAAGAAGCGTTAATCCGTTATGCGTGTTGTTCACAAATGGCACCGTCCCAATGACCGGGATCTGAAGCAGATTGCGGAGTCACTGGCCTATAACTGCTGGAAATTTGCCCTCACCAGTGTGCGAGGGCTTCAGGATGAGAAATTCTACTTCACCTCCAAGGCGCAGGGGATGGCGGTCACCACCGAGATGCTGATCTTTCTGATGCAGGTGACCGATCGTCTGGTCTATGAGTCGATGGAGCCGGAAGACCGTGCCCAGTTCATTGGGGCAATGGCCTATCGTTTCCTTGATATCATTCTCGATAACTACAATGATCTGGATGAGGAGGGGCCGGACCGTACCGATCTGGTGGGGTTGATCAACCGGCGAGCGGCGGATTATGCCAAGTTCAGCTATGGTGAGGAGGGGCCAAGCTACCACTTCCTGCGTTACTTTGGTGAGCGAGTGGGAGCGATCATGGGAGATGATCAGGACAACAAGTGGGTCAGTGATCAGATGATGGAGATTGAAGGGCCGGAGGCGATTGACAAGCTGAAGCGGTCGATCGAGGGCATTGTCGGCATTTGTACATGACTTATTCAGAGGTTCCTTAATCCTCGGTAGAGAGCGGAATTACCCAGCTACAGAAGTGGCGGGTATCCCGCTGCAGACCATCTTCAAATCCGGTGGAGTACTCCGGGGTGATCTCATGTTCCTCACGGCGTGGGTTACGCAGATAGCCCCCCATCCATCCTTCCATATACTCTGAATCGACGTTCAGCTCGATCATGCGACAGACCGCATCGTAGTAGCTCATTTCCGACATCTTTTTATTATCCCCAAAAGTAGAAACGCCCTCAACCGAGGGCGTTTCTGATTCAGACGTTTTCCTGTTTTCACCTAATCATCGCCACCCGCAAAGGCCATCAGGATATGCAGCAGGCTGGTGAAGAGATTATAGAGTGCAACATAGAGGGTAACGGTTGCAGCGATATAGTTGGTCTGCCCGCCGTGTACGATGTTGCTGGTCTCCCACAGAATCAGTCCACTGGAGAGTAGTGCGAACATGCCGGAGATCACCAGCATTCCCATTGGGAAGTGGAAACCAAACAGGGAGGCACCAACCAGAATCAGTGAACCGAAGAAGGCGATCATCATGCCTGACATCAGGAAGCCGGTCATGAAGGAGAAGTCTTTCTTGGTGGTCAGTACGATTGCAGAGAGGGCGAGGAAGATCAGGCCGGTCAGACCGAATGCGGTGGTGATGATCTGTTCACCCCCCTGAACACCGGCATAGAAGCTCAGCGTGGGGCCAAGGCCATAGCCGAGCAGTGCAGTGAACAGGAAAACCACACCGATACCGCTCGCCTTGTTCTCATGCTTGGGCATTACAAACCAGAGTACGGCCAGCGCAGCAAACGAGCTGATCATGCCTGCCATTGGGGAGGCATTGGTGGTCATCGCAACCCCTGCAATCAGCGCAGTCCAGATCAGGCTCGCAGAGAGGAGCATGTAGGTATTCTTCAATACCTTATTGGTTGCAAGGATCGATTCTTCACTACGGGGAAGGGCTTGTTCTAGTGGATTCATGATATTCCTCAATAAATTAATCAATAGCTCGGCTATTAGAACACAAAACGGGGACAAGGTTCCCCTAATTTCTGCTTCAAAACCGTGGAGACCTAGGATACGTAAACCGTACTCTATTTCAAGTCTTGATGATGGGGATGAAACAGGAAAATTCAACCTTTAACCGCTTCTCATCGGACTGAGGGCAACGTGGCCCAGAGAGTGTGGGGATGGTTAGTCGAGTAGCGTTTTGGTATCGGCCAGTACCGTATCGACATGCTCTTTGACTCGTACCTTGGGGTAGGTCTTTAGCACCGTGCCGTCGGCATCGATGATGTAGGTGGTGCGGACAATTCCCATATAGACCTTGCCGTAGTTCTTCTTCTCCTGCCATACGCCGAAGGCCTCACACATCTCCGCCTCAGGATCGTTGTCGGCCAGCAGGGTGAAGGGGAGCTCATGTTTGGTGATGAAGTTGGTGTGGACGCGGGCGCTGTCCTTGGAGACCCCGACAACCTCCATCCCCAGTTTGCGGAAGGCTGCAATCTCGTCACGAAAATCCTTCGCCTCGGTGGTGCAACCGGGGGTGTTGTCCTTGGGGTAGAAGTAGAGGATCAGCCCCTTTTTTCCCTTCAGCTCATCGAAGGTCTTGAGATCACCATTCTGATCGGGTTTTGAAAAATCGGGGATGGTTGAACCGGCTTCCAGCATTGTTGTTACTCCGTGTTAGTTTGAATAGTTAAATTGTGACAAAAAAAGTGCCCCCGGAACAAGGTTCTGGGGGCACCCGGCATCCTAAGAGAGGAGGAGTCTTAGTCTGCCTTACGCACTCGTTCCTGTGGTTTGTTGTTACGCACTTTTTCTCTCCTTCCACTTGTTGGCCTCCTGATCCCACTCATCCATCCGTACATAGGAGGACTGGCGTGGGGAGTCGATCATCTCCGGCTCTACCTCCAGCCCCATCCCCTCCAGATAGGCGGGCAGGCCGATGCGCTCGATCATCTCGCCGGAACGCTCATGCTCCAGTGCATTCTCGGCAAAGAAGTCAACGTGGTTTTCACAGATCTCGATGAACTCCTCAACCCCCTCTTCAGTATCGACTTTCATGAAGGGAACAATCACGGTGCCGAAGGTATCGCCAATCTTCAGGGTGCGCTTGCCCCCCATCAGTATGGTAATCCCCTTGTCATCGCCTTGTGCCAGAATGGGGTCCCCCTCCTTGCCGACATACTTCTCACTGACTGAAGAGACTACATTGATGCAGTGCATGCAGCGTACACACTGCTTGTTGTCGATCTCCAGAGAGCTGTCTTCATTCAACGTCATGCATTGACCGGGGCAGCGGCTGGTGATGTTGTCCACCACATGCTTGGTTCCCTTGTCGGCCACATAGGCTTTCCACCCGGTCTGGTTGATCTTGATATCGTCCCGCCAGGTGCCGATCACCGCCATGTCTGCACGCTGAATCGAGTTGGTGCAGTCATTGGGGCAGCCGGAGAATTTCCACTTCATCTTGTAGGGGAGGGCGGGGCGGTGCATGTCGTCGAGGAAGTTGTTGATGGTGACGCGCTGCAGGTTGCCCTCGTCGTAACAGGACTGCTCACAACGGGCGGACCCTACACAGGCCACCGAGGTACGCACGGCGGGACCGGCCCCCCCCATGTCGAACTGGAAATCCTCGGCCACATCCTTGAAGGTCTCCGGGTCATTGAACTTGTTGAAGGCGACCTGCACCCCATCGGTATCGGCCCCCTGGAACATGATGTCCCCCGATTGACCGTGCAGGGCAATCAGGCCGGTACCGGTCTCTTCCCATACATCGCACATCTTGCGTAGCAGGGCGCTGTTGTAGTGATTGCCCCACGGTGGTTGGATACGGATGGTGTGGAACTCCAGTGCATCGGGGAACATGGTCTCCCCATTCTCATTCTTCAGTTCGGAAAAGCGAGGGATCACGCCGCCACCATAGCCGACCACACCCACGGTTCCCCCCTTCCAGTAGCCGCGTCGATTGACAAAGGAGTGCTCCAGTGTGCCGATCACGCCGCGCATCATCTTGGCCTCTGCCGAATCACTGGCAGCCAGGCGCTTCAGTCCGGATACATAGCTGGGCCAGGGGCCCTTCTCCAGTTCATCCA
>CAYFOU010000081.1:0-12513 GCA_964344805.1 uncultured Piscirickettsiaceae bacterium
TATATGGCGAAAGCCGGGTTCGCCCTACCTTTACTATGAAATATACGGGTTAGGTATTAGATCAATATTTTGATGGTGATATGAGCAAAGATGAATTTAAAAATGCTCTTGATGCTGCTCGAAATACACTGATTCCAGAAGAAGGACTGTTCAGCGCAAAAGCCTAAGGTTTTTGTTGGGCAACTTTTGCCGGTTGAAAGTGTACACAGCATTCCTGATTATCGATTTGAATCGGTAAAAGGATTATCGAACAACCTGAAACCGCCTCTCCTCATAGATTGCCAGTCGCTTGTTTATTGAGGCTTGATCCGCTACCGGATCTGCGACATAGCCTTTTTTCTTGCCGGGGTGGGGCGGATTCACTGGCCTGTGGTGCAATGTTGGCAATAAACTCGCTATCCACAGCTCATAAGGCGACTATACTTGCGGCGGGGTGGTTTATTTTCAGAACAGAATCTTATTTCCTTTCACCTACTCTTGAAAAAGATTCATGCAGCCGGTTCTCATCCAGATAGTAGTGACAAATCTCCTTCCCTTCATCCAACAATACCGGCACCAGCGTCCCATACCTCTCTTCCAGTTCAGGGTTACGATTAATCACCACCCGCTGCAACTCAAACTGGCTGCGCAACGAGTGGTGATTCAAGAGATCTTCAAACTCATCACAAAGGTGGCATCCCTCTCGCACCACCAGTTGCAGGGTTTTCATCAGGGCAGGCGCAGTGCGAGGAAGATCGGCCCCTTGTCACGCACCACATAGACCGGCACCCCCCGCCCCACTGGCAATCGATCAAGGATCTCCAGCAGGTGGTCTACATCCTCTATCACCACATAGTTGACACGACTGATCACATCTCCCTTTTTCAGCCCATAACGTTGAGCCACACTATCACTCTCTACACTGCCAATATAAACCCCACCAGAGGGGATGGAACGTTCTTTACGCACCTTTTTTGGCACCACCTCCAGCGACATGCCGAGCCGTTTGGTGGCCGTCTTCTCCACCCTCTTTCCCTGGTCACTAGATTGTGATCCAGCATCCGCCATCTCATCTTCCTGAGGCAGCTCACCAATCTTGATCTTGATGCTCTTCTCACGCCCTTCACGCATCACCTTGACTGGAACGGGATACCCTGCCGGGGTGCGACCAACAATCGGTGGCAGATGGGTGTTGCTCTCTACAAAGTGACCATTAAATTCGATGATGACATCACCAACCTGAAGATCAGAATCGGCAGCCGGACCATCCTCAAGGATCTGCGCCACCAGTGCGCCGACCGGACGATCCATTCCGAAGGATTCGGCCAGATCACGGGTTACCGGCTGAATCATCACCCCGAGCCAGCCACGACTGACATGACCACCATTCTTGACCTGCTTGACCACATCCATCGCCACCTCAATGGGGATAGCGAAGGAGAGGCCCATATAGCCACCGGACTTACTGAAGATGATGGAGTTAACCCCCACTACCTCACCCTCCAGATTGAAGAGCGGTCCACCGGAGTTACCGGGGTTGATCGCCACATCAGTCTGGATAAAGGGGACGTAGTTGAACTGGTTACTCCCCTCCGAGATGTTACGCGCCTTGGCACTGACGATCCCGGCAGTGGCGGACATCTCGAAACCAAATGGGGAGCCGATCGCCAACACCCACTCACCAATCTCCAGCCCGGTGCTATTACCGGTCTTCACCGTAGGCAACTCATCGGCATCAATCTTGATCAGGGCGATATCAGAACGGGCATCGGAACCGATCACCTCCGCCTTGAATTCACGGTGATCATTCAGCCGCACAATGATCTCGTCCGCATCCTCAATCACATGGTGGTTGGTGAGGATGTAGCCATCCTCGGTCAGGATACTACCCGATCCCTGCGACTGGGACTCAAACTCCTGAGGCTCTCTATGAGGCATCGGCCCTCCCGGTCCCATACCGCGATCCTCAAAGAAACGACGAAAGAACTCGGGCAACTCATCATAGGGGAGATCATTCGGCCCCCCCTGAAAGAAAGGATTACTCCCCCCAACGGTGCGCTTCTGGGTGACGCTGATACTGACCACAGCGGGCATCTGATCCTTGACCAGTTGGGTAAAGTTGGGCAACTCTGCCGCAGTAGCCGCAATGGTACTCCAGGAGAAGAGCAGCAACAGTGCTGCCATGCTGTTAGAAAGGAGTTTCTTCATTTCATTATTCCTCTGAACCTATTGTTATTCCCTATTTTTTTATTTTTACAGGATCCACTGAACCAATCATAAGATTTATTCAAAGCTTCCTAAAACCAACCACATGGGTATGCACTTCCGTAATTTCCGGGATCAGGTTGCTCGCTTCAAACCATCCCCGGCTGCGCATCCACTGCACCGCACCAGCCGTTACCAACAGCGCCAACACCACCTTGATCCACTCTTGTTGAATCGGCAACAGCCACTCTACTACCCCCAACGAGAGGAATAGCACCAACAGTGGCAACAGATAGAGGCGTGCAGCCCCACCCATCAGCCCCTGCTCGGAGACCGATATAGTCACTTCTGCACCCACACTGGCATGGATCGCATTCCTCACCTCCACCCGAAACGGACGATTTCCAAACAGTTTGGAGAGGGTTGAGGTGCCACAACTGCCACTGGAGCCACAGCTACCACAGGATGCCTGCCGGGTGGTCTCCACCCACGCCTGCTCCCCGTTGACTGCCACCACGGTGGCCCGTTCCCTGACCATGCTCTCTATCCGCTGCGCGCTTCAACCGAGAGGGCCACCTTGCGCACCACCTCCATCGACACCTCACCCAGTACGGTAATGCGGTGCCCCAACTTGGAGTGGCTGTAGAGGTTGACCGGCTGCTTCTCCCCCTTCATCTTGCGCTGGCTCACCCCTTCGGTGGCGTTCTTTTCGATAAAGACGGAGAAGACCGCATCGCCATTGCTCAGCACCAAGTGGGTGACCGCCCCACCAAAACTGGGAATCTGGTGTTGCAGGGTATCGACCTCCTGAAAGCCCTCCGGCAACCACCCCACCTGCCAACCGACAATACGCTTGGCGATACGGGGTTTCTGTTGGGATAGGGTCGGTGCAGTTGAGACCAGTGAGGCGCGTTCACGGGCACTGCTGCGATTCTCGTCATGGCGCACCAGATAGGAACGCATTCTCGCCTGCTGATCAAGCGGGTTAACCCAGCGCTCCACCCACTCACCATCAATCTCAACCCACTCGGTCTGAATGCTGTTCTGGGCTACCGGCTCCATCTGCTGCTGGATCTGTGGCTGCATCACCATAAAGGTGACCGTTGCCAGCGAGGCGGCCAGCGCCAGTGGAATCCATGGTTTGATGCGGTTGCCCTGTTTACTGCGAGCCGGAGCCAGTACCGTAGGTTCATCAATAATGGCAGCGGCCACCCGGTCGGCCATGGAGCTGTCGAAGGCTGACATCTCACCCCGCTGCTCAAACAGGGTATGGCGTACCGTATGGTGGTCGGACCACTGCTGACGCAATTCTGGCTGCTGTTCCATCTTATCCAGCAACTCTCGCAGCTCCTGTTGGGATAGTTCACCATCCATCAGGGCTGAAAGCTGTTCTCTCTGTTTGTTGTTTTCTCTCATCGTTATCAACGTCTACTCTGCCGATATCTGCCGCGCAATGGCCTCACGGGCACGAAAGATCCTGGAGCGAACGGTCCCGATCGGGGTATCCATCACCTCAGCAATCTCCTCATAGCTCATCCCCTCCAGTTCACGCAGGGTGATGGCCATCCTCAAATCATCCGATAGCCCCTGCAGGGCCTGTTGCAGGGCGACTTCCACCTGGTCCCGCTCCAGCTCACTCTCTGGTGTCGCCTGTTCGGTAAGACCCTGCTCCTGATAATAAAGTTCCGCCTCCTCTGCATCCAGATCGCTTGACGGGGGGCGTCGTCCCTTGGCCACCAGATAATTCTTTGCCGTATTGACCGCAATCCGGTAGAGCCAGGTATAGAAGGCGCTGTCGCCACGAAAGTTGGCGAGCGCACGATAGGCGCGGATAAAGGCGTCCTGCGCCACATCCTCCGCCTCGGTACGGTCCTTGACGAAGCGTTCCACCAGCGCCACCACCTTGTGTTGATACTTCAGCACCAGCAGATCGAAGGCACGTTTATCCCCCTGTTGTACCTGTTCGACCAGCAGCTGATCTGCGTTCTGCGGTTTCAATGAGCGCCTTTTTCCCTTATATAACAATCTATGGATGGAGTGGACAGCCCCATTGTAGAATAGTTCCCCATGACACTCCACGCGCAAGAGGCGCTCACCTACGACGTACTGATTATCGGCAGCGGTGCCGCAGGGCTGACCACCGCACTGCAACTGGACCCTGCGTTGCGCATTGCAATCCTCTCCAAGTCGACACTGGACAAGAGTTCTACCCTCTATGCTCAGGGGGGGATTGCGGCGGTGCTGGATGAGGCTGACTCAATCGATTCACACGTCGAGGATACCCTCAATGCCGGAGATGGGCTCTGTGATGAGTCGGTGGTCCGCTTTGCGGTGGAGCGTGCCCGTGAGGCGATCGAGCAGCTGGTTGCCGCCGGTGTCCCCTTTACCCGCACCGATACAGAAAATCCAAATGCTCCGTTCCACCTGACCCGCGAGGGGGGGCACAGCAACCGCCGGGTGATTCATGCGGCCGATGCCACCGGCAAGGCGGTGGAGAAGACACTGACGGAGACAGTCCACCAGCGCGACAATATTGATGTCTTTGAACACCACATCGCTATCGATCTGATTACCCGCTCCAAACTCAACGCTGTCGCAGAAGAGGATGGTGTGATTGGCGCCTACGTACTCAATCGTCCTAAAGAGCAGGTCAAGTTATTTCAGGCCCCTCGGGTGGTGCTGGCCACCGGTGGTGCCAGCAAAGTCTACCTCTACACCAGCAATCCGGATATCTCGACCGGTGACGGCATCGCGATGGCCTGGCGTGCAGGCTGCCGGGTGGCCAATATGGAGTTCAACCAGTTCCACCCCACCTGCCTCTACCACCCCAAGGCGAAATCCTTTCTGGTGACCGAGGCGGTTCGTGGCGAGGGGGGCAAACTGCTGCTACCCAATCTGACCCACTTTATGGAACACTTCGATGCGCGCAAGGAGCTGGCCCCACGCGATATTGTAGCTCGCGCGATTGATCATGAGATGAAGCGGCTGGGTGCCGACCACCTCTTCCTCGATATCAGCTTCAAGGATGCAGAATTTGTACGCAGCCACTTCCCGATGGTCCACAGCAAGCTGCAGAAGTTCGGTATCGACATGACCACCGATCCAATTCCGGTGGTCCCCGCCGCCCACTACACCTGTGGTGGCATCATCACCGATCTGCAGGGGAAGACCGATCTTCCGGGGCTCTACGCCGTGGGCGAGGTGGCTCACACCGGGCTGCATGGCGCCAACCGCATGGCAAGCAACTCCCTGCTGGAGTGCCTGGTGTTCGCCACCTCTGCCGCCCAGTCAATCAATGGTGAGTCAGTGTCTCCCGTCACCGACATTGAGATTCCCGCCTGGGATGAGAGCCGGGTCACCGACTCCGATGAGGAGGTGGTGGTCTCCCATAACTGGGACGAGCTGCGCCGCTTTATGTGGGACTATGTCGGCATTGTACGCACCACCAAGCGACTGGAGCGTGCCCAGCATCGTATCGAACTGCTGCAGCAGGAGATCTCCGAGTACTACAGCCATTTCCGCGTCTCCAACAACCTGCTGGAGCTGCGTAATCTGGCACAGGTGGCGGAGCTGATTATCGAATCTGCACTACAGCGCAAAGAGAGCCGTGGTTTGCACTATACTCTGGATCATCCAGAGAAGAACAGAGAGGCTGAGAATACGATTCTCACCCCAAAACAACGTTAATACTGGCAGAGCCAACAGGAGTGAACCGAGATGATGAATAGCGAATGGAGAAGCTTTCTCACCGATAACGGTGCTGAACTGGTCGAGGATGTAGTGGTCAGTTTCGGCAATATCGAACAAGAGCGCCATATGGTCACCGGTGGCGATGTGATGTGTGACCTCTCCCACCTTGCGATACTGGAGGTGAGCGGCACCGACAGCGCAGAGTTTCTGCAAAACCAGTTCACCAATGACATCAATGCCTTGGAGGTAGGAAACAGCCAGTTCGATGGCTGGTGTACCCCCAAAGGGCGCCTGGTGGCGCTGTTCCGGGTGATTCGCGTTGCCAATGAACGTTTCCTGCTGATCCTGCCACGCGATCTGGCAGCAGAGGCGGAGAAGAAGCTGCAGATGTTTGTTTTCCGCTCCAAGGTGGAAATCAGCAATCTGAGTGAGACTGCAGTGCGTATCGGCCTCTCCGGGCCCCATGCCGAGGAGCAGTTGCAATCAGTCGCAGAGACCACGGTACCTACAGAGACGGATCATGCTGCAATTTCAGAACAATGCACCATCGTGCGCCTGCCCCCCGGCCCCAACCCCCGCTTTCTGGTGGTTACCGATGCGGAACCGGCAAAGAAGATCTGGTCCCATTTTGACGTGCAATCGGCTCCGGTAGGCCGTGGCCCCTGGGAGCTGATGAAGATTCGTGCCGGTGTACCTTCCATCTTTACCGACACCAAAGAGTCATTTGTCCCACAGATGGTCAATCTGCAATCGATCAATGGCTTGAGTTTCCAGAAGGGGTGCTATCCCGGTCAGGAGGTGGTGGCCCGCATGGAGTATCTGGGCAAACTGAAACGCAAGATGTTCCCGATCTTCATCCATCAGGAGAGTGCCCCAACGGTGGGATCCAAGCTCTACTCAACCTCTTCCAAGTCTGCCCAAGGGGCTGGTGAAGTGGTCTCCATCGAGAAGAATGGTGATGGAGAGTGGGAAGGGTTGGCGGTTGTGGAGGTTTCTGCTGCTGAGGTGGGTGATGTAACCCTGAATGAGAACGGATCTGTTCCGGTTACCTTGATCCACAAATAAAAACACCCACCTCAAACGAGGTGGGTGCTGGTTACAACTGTTTCAGCTTATCAGGACCTTAGAAACCGTAAGCAATCACCGCTTGCCATGCATCATTGGCATTGTTATCAGAGTCAATATGCTCTGCAATCACATCCAATCCTTCATCCAGATTAACCGTTGCAGAGAATGTATTCCACTTTTCGGCACTGGTTACCTTTCTCTCCTGGCGTCCTAGGGCCAAGGTTGTATCACGACCAGCAAGGCTGAAGGTATATGCCCCTTCAATATTGGTCGCATCTGCAGAGCCATCAGAATCAACGCTCTCAGCAAAGAAGCTAAAATTGCCTATAGCGTAACTGGCTGCAAGGTGGTTTGCACTCTTAGTGGTATCAACAGCAACATCTGTAATATGACCAACAGTTAAACCAAAGTCGCCAAATGCTGCCGATGCAGCAATAGAGGTAATATTGTCATCCAGTCCAGCGGTTACTGTCAGGTTGTCGTTGATTGGAGCTTCAATAATCAGTTTTCCTGAATCACCCGCCGTATCACCAATTGTTTTGGTGAATGGGTCACTGTACATATTGGTTGAAAAATCACCGAATGGATGCCCCCCGGAGGTTGCGCTCACACTTGCCAGCCCAAAGTCATGAGTAACCGATGCTTCATCAACCGTCATGTCTCCACCCGTGCCTGAATTTTTCAGCTTCACATAACCGGTCGTGTTTTCAGTCGCCTGTACAGTGGTCTCAAGAATGATATCCCCAGTTGAACCTGCACCACCCTCTGCCAGCACAAACTCAATAGTGCCATTGAAAGTGATATTGTCCATTGGGGAAGGTTTGTTGGCTACCTCGGCAATCTCAACCTGTTCCGCCTTCATTCGAGCAATCTCGGCTTGCATGGCCGCAACTTGCGCCTGCAACGCCTTCAGGGTTTTCTCCATCTCTTCAGCCTGACCAGCAGATGCGATACCAGGCACTGCTATCGCTGCAGCAACAGCAAGGCTCAACAAACTTCTTTTCATTATTAAGTACTCCATATGATATTGGTTGGGGATTAAACACACATCAATACAATTAGGCGATATTGGCAACTCCTAATCCAGTTCATGATAATCATTTTCATTTATACAGTAAATAGAACTGGTACAAAATTAGTTGAATTTTTCAGTTTTCTAAGGAACCTCTGAACAAGTCTGGGCAATTTGGATTACGTCCATAGTGCCCAAGATCAAGGCGAAGATCGCAGCCAATAGCCAGCTATTAGCAAGATTTTCATCCGCCTCGAACAGCCAAAGGCTGGTAACGAAGATATTGGGTGCTATGGGCGTTAGACATTTGTACATGACTTATTCAGGGGTTCCCTAACACTGCCACAGTGAGTCACTACAACTGTCAGCTCTTTGCTCTACCCTCAATCAAGCCCAAAAGGGGAAAACCTGTTCACTGCCAACACAGGGCATGAGAACTACATAAATACGCCGAACAGTGAGGACATTGACAAGATCATCAATCGATATCTTCTACAGAGGCGTGTTATCAAACGGCAGGGCTGAAGAACCACTAACCCTCTTTTGATCCTGAATAAAAAACCATGCCATTTATTGACAATGGTTATCATTTACATATAGATTATGCATCTCATTTTCACCTATAGGAGTTTTATTCAAATGAAGTTACCCATCCTGCCCAGCACCTTTCTAAAAAGCTGGTTAATCCCTGCACTTACTGCTGCCGCTCTGCCCATTGCCGGTAGTGCTGTCGCGGCCGAAGAGGTGGTGGTCTACTCTTCCCGCAAAGAGCATCTAGTCAAACCACTGTTTGACGCCTTCGAGAAAGAGACCGGTATCCACGTTAAATACCAGACCGGCAAGGAGGGCCCGCTGATCGAGCGCATCAAGCAGGAGGGAAAGCAGACTCCCGCCGATATGCTGATCACCGTTGACGCCGGCAACCTCTGGTATGCCGGTACCCAGGGTATCTTCGCCAAAATCAACAATGATGCCCTCAATCAGGCGGTCCCGGCACAATATCGTGATCCAGATGGCCAGTGGTATGGCCTCTCGGTTCGTGCCCGTACCATCATCTACAGTAGTGAGCGTGTCCAACCTGCCGAGCTATCAACCTACGCTGATCTGGCTGATCCCAAGTGGAAGGGGCGTCTCTGTCTGCGTACCTCCAAGAAGATCTACAACAAGTCTCTGGTTGGCTCGTTCATCCACCACTATGGCAACAAGGAGACTGAAAAGGTGGTCCGTGGCTGGGTCAAGAATCTCGCGGTCAAGCCCTTCGCCAAGGACTCCCATCTGATCAAGGCGATCGACTCCGGTGCCTGTGATGTCGGTATCGTCAATACCTACTACTATGGCCGTGCTGAAAGTGCCAATCCAGAGATCCCGGTCAAACTGTTCTGGCCTGATCAGAACGGTAACGGCGTCCACGTCAATATCTCTGGAGCGGGTATCACCCAACATGCCCCCAACAAGGAGAATGCAATCAAATTGCTGACCTGGCTCGCTGGTACCTCCTCGCAGAAGATCCTTGGCGGGATGAACAAGGAGTATCCGATTCGCAATGATGTATCGTGGGACCCACAGGTTGCCTCCTGGGGCAAGTTCAAGGCAGATACCATGAATCTTGCCGAGACCGGCAAAAATCAGGCCGCTGCCGTCAAATTGATGCAGCGTGCCCGCTACAAATAACCGCTCACTATCGGCTCCCTCTTCAGGCCGCAATTCCACACAGTGTGGTTTGCGGCCTGATTTCTATTTCAGAACCATGCAAAAACAGACTTCTCCCCTACAGATTGTCACCTATTTGATGGCGCTGGTGGTCGCCCTCCCCTTTGTGATCATTCTCCTCTCCTGGGGGGATATCAACCACGAGATCTGGGAGCACCTGCTCGACTACCTCTTTATCGATCTGCTTACCAACACCCTCTGGCTGATCATCGGAGTTGGTGGCGGCGTGCTATTGCTCGGCACCGCACTCGCCTGGCTTACCACAATGTGCGAATTCCCCGGGCGCAAGATCTTCGACTGGGCGCTGATGCTCCCCTTTGCCATTCCCGCCTACGTGCTCGCCTTTGTAATGCTCGACCTCTTCAGCTACGGCGGCCCCCTCTACAACGGCATCCAGAGCTTCTTTGGCGGTATGATCCCCCCCCCAGACATCCAGTCCACTGGCGGGGTGATTACCGTCTTCATTTTGGTCTTCTACCCCTACGTCTACATGCTGGCCCGTACTGCCTTCATCTCTCAAGGTAACAGTCTGCTGGAGGCGGGACAGAGCTTGGGGCTGACACCGACACAGGCCTTCCTGCACATCGCCCTGCCGATGGCGCGCCCCGCCATTGCTGCCGGTGTAGCACTGGCACTGATGGAGACTCTGGCCGATTTCGGTGCAGTATCGATCTTCAACTATGACACCTTCACCCTCGCCATCTATACCTCATGGGATGACTTCCGCAGCCTCTCCACCGCCGCCCAGCTCTCCTCGCTGTTGCTACTGTTCGCACTGATGGCGCTGTTCGGAGAGAAGGCGATGCGCGGCAAATCGAAATACCACCAGACCAGCGGACGCGCTCCCTACCGCTTCCAGCTCAGTGGTGGCCGCGCCTGGGGAGCCACCGCCTTTGTGGTGCTGGTATTGGGCTTCTCCTTTATCCTTCCCGTGGTACAGCTGGTGGTCTGGGGACTCGACGTAATCGATCAGGAGCTCAACAGCCGCTACTTCGAGATGCTCTACCACACCCTGATGCTTGGCGCTGGCGCAGCCATCCTGGCCACACTGGGGGCCTTTGCGCTGGCGATAGCACGACGCAAGGGGGGCGACTGGAAGATCGAGTCGGTCGGCCAGCTGATCACCCTCGGCTACGCGCTGCCCGGCTCGGTGCTGGCGGTCGGCATCATGATCCTCTTCGCCAACTTCGGCCATGCTCTCAATGCGATTCAAACCTGGCTGGGGCAGGAGCCTTCCGCCATCATGATGCAGAGCGTACCGGCACTGCTGTTCGCCTATCTGGTGCGCTTCCTCACCGTCGCCCACGGCCCGGTCGAGAGTTCATTGGCACGCATCAAGCCCTCAATGGAGGAGGCGGCACGCTCCCTCGGTGAAGACAACAACGGCGTGGTGCGCCGTATCTACCTGCCAATCCTCACCCCCGGCATCCTGATGGCACTGCTGATGGTGATGATCGATGTGATGAAGGAGCTGCCCGCCACCTATCTGCTGCGCCCCTACGGCTGGGACACCTTCGCCGTACGCACCTACGAGATGGCCTCGGAGGGGATGTGGGAGCATGCCGCCCTGCCCGCCCTCTCACTGGTACTGGTCGGCCTGTTGCCGGTCATCATGCTGGTCCGCAAATCGAAGTAAGGAGTTCAGATGATTTCAAACAACCCACACCTCTCACTCTCCCACATCCAGTGCCGCTACGGGGACAACATTGTGGTTCACGACCTCTCGCTGGAGATCGGTCAGGGCGACCTGGTCTGCCTGCTCGGCTACAGCGGCTGTGGCAAAACCACCGTCCTGCGCGCCATTGCCGGCTTTGAGCCGGTCCACAACGGTTCAATACTGCTCAACAACAACCTGTTCTCCTCTCCCAGCGGGATGATTCCAGCCGAGCAGCGCAACTTCGGCATGGTATTTCAGGACTACGCTCTCTTCCCCCACCTCTCCATCGAGGAGAATGTCACCTTTTCCCGTCGCCAGATGGGCAAGAGCGAGCGCAGTCGCCTCTCCGATGAGTTGCTGGAGCTGGTGGGGCTGAAGGGGCTGGGGGCACGCCATCCACATGAACTCTCCGGTGGACAGCAGCAGCGTGTGGCACTGGCCCGCGCTCTGGCACAGGACCCGGAGGTGATTCTGATGGATGAACCCTTCTCCAACCTCGATATCGAGCTGCGCGAACGTCTCGCCACCGAGGTACGCGAGATCCTCAAGGAACGCGGTATCACCGGCATCATGGTGACCCATGACCAGCACGAGGCCTTCGCCATCGCCGACAGAATTGCAGTAATGCACAACGGTACCATCCAGCAGTGGGACAGCCCCTACAACCTCTACCACAAGCCCGCCAACCGCTTTGTCGCCGAGTTTGTCGGTCAGGGGGCGATGTTGCGCGGCACCATCAGCGGAGAATCCCTGCTGGAGACCGAACTGGGGGAGCTGCATGGAGAGAACGGCAAGGATCTGCCCGATGGCTGCAAGGTGGATATGCTGATCCGCCCCGACGATGTAATCTTTGATACCAAGGGATTGCATGAGGCAACCATCACCCGCTGCAACTTCCAAGGGGCAGAATCTCTCTATACCCTGAAACTCCCCTCTGGCCAGGAGATTCTGGGGCTCTTCCCCAGCCATCTGCAACACCCGGTTGGAAAGACAATCCGCTTCAATCTAGATATGGACAACCTGATCATCTTCAAGTGCAATATGGACCAATCTGAAAACATGGGAGCGATGCATGAGCATAGCTGAAGTCACCACGCCATACTGAATTCTTCGAGGATTTGCCCACGCTTTTGTTAAGGAAGCTCTGAAAAAGTCTGTGCGAAATAGATCGTATCTATAACGTTCAAGATCA
>CAYFOU010000082.1:0-12171 GCA_964344805.1 uncultured Piscirickettsiaceae bacterium
GCCAGTCCTGCATTCGTCCGCCTTGCAGCCAACCGTTTTTCGCTCCGCTGTACCCATCAATACAATGTTGTTCGAGTACTAGAACTTAGGTTGAGGTGTCTGTTTGCTGGGAGCGTTGACGGGCGACGACCTCTTTCCCCTCTTTGGTCAGCGTCTCCATCCGCTTGCGTGCCTGCTGTACATCAAGATCTTCCAGCGTGCCGCCGGTTTCGAAGTGTTCAATAAAGAGGGTGCCCACCGCATAGGTAAGTGCACCGCCCATTACACTCATGCCGATACCGGAACCGGCACTCCCCACCCCAGGTACCAGTTTGAAGGAGGAGACCACCAGCATCCCCAGACCGCTGCTGACCGCAGTGATCAGCGCCTTGGCGCGGTTCTTTGAGAAACGTATCCCATATTCGATGGAGATCTCGTTGAGCATCTTCAACTGAATGGCGGTAATGCCTGCTACATCGACAAAGGGGACCGGAACCAGTCCAACTGAGGCGGACCAGAAGACATTCTCGATCACAATGCGCTGGCAGGCGGCACGCCGACGGCTCTCATCGGTGATGATCACATCCTGTTCCAGCTCGATGGCCTGAATCTCTTCGTAATGCATGAGATACCTTGTCAAAAGTGTGTGGTAACTATTTACCTGTAATTGATTACCAGCCCGTGGCTGTTCGAACCGAGCTTGCGAGGTTGCGCTACACAGAGATGGTGCATTTCAGGGGTGAGCTGAATGGTTGCAGGAAAGAATAACACCCGTTTGCGTGTTGTACCAAGGTGCGAATACACTGCTTGAACCGGAAAGTTGAGGGAGAGGAGTTTGATGATGAAGGTGCTGGTGAAGGGAATGAATGGCTGAGTCGAGGATCTATATGGTTTAGGCGTTTTTTGAGAAAACCACCAAGGGGAACAGGGGATGAAAAAGCAGATCAGTGGACTGTTGCTGGTATTGAGCATGGTGTTGCCGCTTGCAGGGCTGGCAGCAGAGGGGA
Source organism: uncultured Piscirickettsiaceae bacterium (assembly GCA_964344805.1). Lineage (GTDB taxonomy): Bacteria > Pseudomonadota > Gammaproteobacteria > Thiopontia. Next base: position 987 of record CAYFOU010000082.1, read on the forward strand.
AGGTGAGCGGCGGGGTGATGTCGCAGCACCCGGAGTGGTTCAAGGAGAGCTTTCTCGATATCGGTGAGGATGTGAGCGAGGCGGCCGAGGAGGGGCGCCATGTCATCCTCTTCATGCACCTCAACGGTTGCCCCTACTGCAACAAGATGACCGAGGAGAACTTCAAGCACTCTCCCGATACCCCGTTTATTCAGCAGCACTTTGATGTCATCGCCCTCAATATCCGTGGTGACCGTGAGATCGCCTTCAACGAGGAGATCACGGTCACGGAAAAGGAGCTGGCTGATCTGGTCAAGGTGGAGTACACCCCGACCACGGTCTTCCTCAACCAGAACAATCAGGTGGTGCTGAAGCTCAATGGGTATCGTTCGGTTGAGACCTTTGGTCATGCGCTCCGTTTTGTGCAGCAGAAAAAATATCTGCAGATGAAGCTGGCGGACTATATCGACCGGCAGAAGGGGCCTGTCCGCTATCAGTTGCGAGACCACCCACTGTTTGCCGACATCACAGACCTGCGCAGTGCCGCCCGGCAACCGCTGGCCGTGCTGTTTGAGGACAGCCGCTGTGATGCCTGTGATGCACTGCATGATGGTCATCTGAAGAATCCCGAGGTGCTGGAGGCGATGAAGGGGTTGAAGGTGGTACGGCTGGATGCCGCATCGAATGATCCCATTGTCGATGTAGAGGGCAACCCGACCACCCCGAAGGCCTATGCCAAGCGGCTTGGGCTCACCTACCGCCCCGGTATCGTACTGTTTGACAAGGGGCGGGAGATTCGCCGCATCGATGGTCTGCTCTACACCTACCACTTCCAGGAGGTGATGCGCTATGTCGGTGAGCGCCACTATGAGCGCTTCCCGACCGACTTCTATGAGTATCTGGGAGAGCGTACCGAGCAGATCCTGAAGAGTGGCAGGAATATCGATCTCTCGAAATAGTTACATTGTGCAACTCAAAAGCCCCGCTACAGTAACTGTGGCGGGGCTTTTTTATTCATCTTCAAATTCTTTTGCGCTTCTTAAGGGAATATTCAGCTTGTTTCCCTTGAATGGTATGTGGGTTGATTGGGTTATGGGGGATCGGGGAGCACTTATATGGACAGATCTCGTTTCAGTCAGGTCAATCTGACGCTGTCGCTGGACCATCTGCTGGTCCGGGTCTTTTTTCCGCTGGTTTTGCTGTTGGCAGGAACCGCCTATGGGCTCTTTGCCTTTTCTGAGCGGATGATCGAACGCATCATCATGGAGCAGGTACAGAAGCAGGCGGAGGTGATGCTGATCGGTATCAGCCACCAGATTCAGCGAGATTATCCGTCACTGCCAAAGGCACCGCTGGAGCGGCTGTTTCGTCAGGTGATGGAGGATGATGCGAGCCACTATGCCTTCTCTATTGAGGGGATCTATCTCTATGATCATGCAGGTACGGTACTGGCTCACTCTGCAGGGGGAGATCATCCTGCCAAAGAGATGGTTGGACGTTATCAACGGGTGCTGGAGGGGGTTCCCTATTTTGATGCCTCCATGGTGGAGGTCTACAGGGAGGGGGAGCAACTGCTCCACCGCAAGATGGATCTGATCTTTCCGATCCGTATTGGTGGTGAGGTGGTGGCCGGTCTGGAGGTGGAGCTGGATCTGGTTGAGACTGAACGGATGATCAGCTCCTTTGGTGATGAGTTTGAGTATGCAATGCTGCTGGTGATCCTTGCCATTGTGGTGACGGTTACGGTGATTGTGACTCTGCTATTGTGGCGCCGACTGATTCGCCCGGTGCAGCAGAGTCAGCATATGATGGAAGAGACGGTGAAGGCGGCAGAGGAGGAGGTGCATGCCAAGGATGATTTTGTCTCCAGCATGAGCCATGAACTGCGTACCCCGCTCACCTGCATTATCGGCAACAGTAATATTCTGGCGAAGAAGATTGTCGATCCAGAGCAGAAGCGGCTGATTCACTCCATTGAGGTGGCGGGGCGCAGTCAGCTGGCACTGGTCAATGACATCCTCGACATGTCGAAGATCCAGTCGGGCAAGTTTGCCATTGACGAGATCCCCTATGACCTCACCTCGCTGGTGGAGCATATTCGTGACATCTTCTCCATCCGTGCCCGGGATGCGGGTCTCCAGTTGATCATCGATCAGCCCTTGAAGCCGGAGTATATGTTGATTGGGGACAGTCAGCGTATTGGGCAGGTGCTGATTAACCTGCTGGGAAACGCGATCAAATTCACCGATGAGGGCTTGATTGCGCTGACGGTGGAACAGGAAGAGGGACAACTCTGCTTTACCGTTGAGGACAGTGGAATCGGTATGACGCCCGAGGTGCAGGCGCGACTGTTCCAGCGCTTTGAGCAGGCCGACAGCTCAACGGCACGCCGTTTTGGAGGCAGTGGTTTGGGGCTCTACATCTCCTGCAGCCTGGTCGGCTTGATGGGGGGAACCATTGAGGTGGAGAGTGAGGAGAATAAGGGCTCCTGTTTCACCGTCCACCTTCCCTATCGGGAGAGTGAACACCCTGCGCTGGATGAGCAGGCACGCAGTGAAGAAGGGGCCAAAAAGGGGCTGGAACACTTCAGCGGTCGAGTGCTGATTGCCGAGGATACCCCGGAGCTGCAGATGCTGGAGCGTCACCTGCTGGAGTCGGCTGGGCTGGAGGTGGTTGTGGCGGTGAATGGAGAGGAGGCCGTTACCATGGCGGCAGGGCAGTGTTTTGATCTGATCCTGATGGACATGCAGATGCCGATCATGGATGGTATCGAGGCGACCCGGGCGATCCGTCAGCGTGGGGATCGAACCCCGATTGTGGCACTGACCGCCAATGTGATGCAGAAGCACCGGGATGCCTTTAGTGAGGCGGGGTGTGATGATTTCCTTGCCAAGCCATTCGACAACAAGACGCTGAACCGAATTCTGGAGCGTTTTGTTACTGCAGAGCTGGAGGCAGAAGAGCCATCCGGGCTGGTATCGATCTCCGATAACCAAAGCATCAGCGGGCACCTGAAAGAGGCGTTGCTGGATGGCTATGCCCGCAACCGCCTGCGGTTGATTGAGGCAATCTCGAAGAAGGATTGGGAGCAGGTGGAGGCCGTGGCCCATATCATCAAGGGAAGTGGCAGCTGTGATGGTTATCCTTCGTTGAGTGAGTTGGGGGGAGAGGTTTGTGAACAGCTCAATCGGGGGGATACCGAGGCGGTTTTCCCGCTGGTGGGGCAGATGATTGTTGAGATGAATCAAATTTTAGGGCAGCAAAATAGCTCCAATTAGGGCTGGATGGGGGGGGAGGTTGAGGTAATATCCTCCAGAAGGAGATCACCTTATACACGTTGTTGAGGTGAATCAGCATAGGGGAATGTGCGCTTTTTGGGGATCAATATCATGAGAGTCACCACCATTGTTGCCACCATCTGGCTGGCGTGGAGCGGTCTGAGTGGTGTTCAGGCCGGATCGCTGACCGAAGGGGAGAGCCATGACCTCTCCTCGCTGATGGGGCCTGCATTCAGTCCGCCAGTCACCTACCATGCACCACTCTATGATCAGGCGTGGCAGGCACGGGGCATCGAGCATGAGAAGCTCCACAAGGATGCAGATCTGGTGGTCTATCTTGATCGCCACATGACCATTGCCCTGCGCCCCTTTATTCAGAAGTTTGCACAGCAGGAGCAGCTCGATATCGTGCTGGTGGAGGGAACCTGTGGGATCACCGCAGGCAAGCTGAAGAAGAAGAGTGCCGATGTCGGTGGCTTCTGTTGCCCTGCGGGCAAGACCGATCGTCTGCCGGGGCTGCGCTTCTATACCCTGGGGGCCAACCCCAACGCCTTTCTGGTCAACACGGCCAATCCGATCAACAATCTGACCCTGAGTGAGCTGCGCAAGATCTACACCGGTGAGATCTACGACTGGGGGCAGACCCTTGAGGGCAAGGCCAAGGGGCATCAGGGGATTATCCAGAATGTGACCCGGCTCCACTGCAAGGCGCGCCTTGGCCACTGGCGCCTGCTGCTCAATGATGAGAGCAAGTTTGCGCCGCTGACGGATGATGTGGGGGCGATTCCCGATGTGATGCAGCGGGTGCGCACCAACCGCAATGCGATCGGCTATGCCAACCCGGAGCAGGTGTTCCGTTTCGCCAAACAGAGTGAGGTGAAGCTGCTGACCATTGATGGAGTATCGGTTAATGACCCCGGTGCGATCACCGAGCACCACTACCCGGTCTACCGGATCTACAATCTGGCCAGTTGGGAGAAGCATCCTGACAAGGGGAAGATTGAGGCGCTGATTCAATTTCTGATCGACAAGAACAATCAGAACCGTGTCTACCGCAGCATGGTGCCGCCCAAGCTGTTGAAGGAGACTGGATGGAAGTTTCACGATAATGAGGTGGTGGGAGAGCCAGACGGTTACCGCTCCTGAGTATCACCTACCCCATGTCGAAGCTCTTCAACTCGCTCACCGGCCGCTTCCTGCTCTTTGGACTGCTGCTGGTGGCGCTGGTCAGCCTGCCGGCAGAGCGCTGGTTCTCCAAGCGAGCCACCAGCCAGTTGAGTGAGTGGCTGGCACCGCAGCTCTCCGGCACCCTGTCGCAGGACTACGCCCGCTTTACCGACTTCATCAACAACTTCTACAACATCCCGCAGCTGATGGCGGCTTCGGAAACCAGCATTACTGCAGGTCGTGCGATCCAGCAGCAGATTGAGGCGGGTACGGCACCACAGCAGCAGTGGGTGGGGCGTCCGGCGTGGCTGCCGCCGATCAGCCTGTGGCGCACCTCGATACAGCCCGATCTCTTTCTCTGGATCAGTGGGGATCGACAGATCCGTGAATATATGCCGCTGCTGCGGATGGACTACAGGCCGTTGTTGCTGCAACTTCAGCTGCAGATGGACAGCCTGTTGACCGAGGGGAGCAATGAGGTGCTGCTGAAGGAGATTGATGAGCGCGATACCCTGCTCTCGGTGGCCCGGGTGAAGGAGGGGTTGGGGTGGATCATGGCAGTAAAGTTCATCGACAACCGGCTGCTCTCGAAGATCATCCCCTCGGCGCGGGACTCACTGGCGGTGAGTCTGATCATCGATGGCAATACCGACAATATCATCGCCTCCAACCAGCCGGATCGGATTGCCGATGGGCTGCCGCTGGATGATCTGATGGCCTCATGGAAGATTGGTGGGGAGACCAACTTCAGTGATGGCAACTCCGAACTGCTGATTCGCTATCTGCTGGTCTTCCCGCGCAGTGAGCTGACGCTGCTCTCCGAGAGCATTCTCACCCAGCAGCGCCCGGTACTGGTAGTGATGGTGCTGCTGCCGCTGCTGATCATCGTGCTGTTTGCGATCTATATGCTGCAGCGGGTCGACTCGGTGACCAATCGGGTGGTGGATTACGCCAGTCTAGAGTTGAACAAGCGACCGGATGAGGAGGTGGCCCAACTGCAGGGGGATGCGCTGCAGCGTCTCGATCAGGTGATTGCCAGCACCACCAAGGAGATGAGCCATCGTGCCGATGCATTGAAGCAGCAGAAGGATGAGACCCACGCCATTCTCGATTCGATGAGTGAGGGGTTGGTGGTGGTCGATGGAGAGGGGATCATCCTCAAGGCCAATCCACAGATGCAGAAGATGGTCGGGGTCTGTGGCGGGAAGATTATTGGTATCGTCCTCTCCGAGATACTGGTTGAGGAGCCGGAGCCCTACCTCAACTGCAAGATGGGAGAGCCGATCCCGGTCAATGTGTCGCGAGCCTCCCTCGACTCAGCCAGCACCGGCCAACAGGGAGAGGTGTTGGTGATCCATGATCTGCGTGAGCGCATTGCCATCGAGGAGGAGCGGGCGGCGCTGAAGCAGGCCAATGAGATTGCCTATCAGGCGGGGATGGCGGAGATGAATGCCTCGATCTTCCACAATATCGGTAATACTGTCGGTGGACTGACCCATCAGGCCGACTCACTGGCGGAGTACAACCAGAGTATCGAGGCGATGGCCTCCGCCTTTGGTGGGGTGGTGGAGCCGGCCAGGGAGGCGATTGCTGCTCTGCCTGATTCAGTGGGACCGGGAGTATTGCAGCAGCTACCAACCGGGCTGGAGCAGGGGGCCGGGTTGCTGAAGGAGAACAGCGAGCAGAGTGGTGAGCTGATCGGCAAGATCCAGAAAGGGGTGCGCCATATCAGTGAGATTATCCGCATCCAGCAGCAGATGGCCCACGGCATTGAGTCCTCTGACTACCAGCATCCGGAGTTTGCGCTGCATGAGCTGATCGAGGATGCGGTGGAGATGGAGCAGACGGTATCGGAGAAATATGGGATTGAGTTTGCCCTTGAACTGGATCGAGAATTGCCGATGGCCGCCTGCTCCAGAAACCGTCTGTTGCAGGTGGTGATCAACCTGATCAAGAACAGCCGTGAGGCGATTATTGAACGACAGGGGGCATCAGGTGCTGCGACCGGAAAGATCGGGATCGTATTGGAGCCACATGGTAATGATCAATTCCGGGTTATGATCCGGGATGACGGCATCGGCATCGAACCGGAGGTGCAGCAGGCGCTGTTCCAGTATGGTTTCACCACCAAGGCGGAGGGGAACGGTTTTGGCCTTCACTCGGTAGCCAATTTTGCCAAGGAGCATGGTGGGGAGATCGAGGTGCTCAGTGAGGGGAGAGAGCGGGGGTGCGAGATTCGTATCACCATGAACTACAGGACATAGACAAGGACAGGTAATGGGTATGAATCGGGAGAGCACCATCCGTGTGCTGGTGATGGAGGATGATGAAGAGCTGTGGCGTGCGACCAGAACCTCGCTGCAGCAGGATAACCGCGCCAGGGAGATGCTGGAGAAGTCACGCAACCTCTTTTCACTGTTGCCGTCCGATGCTCCGCCGCCTGTGGAGGAGATGACTCAGGAGGAGAGGGCCTATGAACTGGTCTGGGCCAGAACCGGACAAGAGGGGCTGGAGAAGCTGCTGGAGGAGCAGGAGAAGGGAGAGACCTTTGATTTTGTGATGGTCGACAAGAGCATGCCGCCGGGCTGGGATGGTATCGAGACCATTGAGCGGGTGCGTGAGGTGATGCCCGATCTGACCATGGCACTGGTTACCGCCTATGCGATTGATGAGAAGACCTCTGAACACCTCAAGTCGATGAATATCCACCTGCTGCAGAAACCCTATCAGGCCACTGAGTTGAGGGAGTTTATCGAGGAGATCGTCGCTTCTCCAGTGCCACAAGGTGATTGCTGAACGGGAGCGTTTTACGTTGCCCGATCAGCCCTGAATGGTTTCAGTTGCTCTATTGCAGTTTGGTAGCCTCTTTAATCACCCGTGCGGCCCACTTGTTGAGACTAATGCCCTCCAGCTCTGCACTACGCACGGCAGCAGCGTGAGTCTGCGGGGGGATACGCAGCATCATCTGCCCACTAGCCGGTTTATCAGGCAATTGCCCGAGTTCTTCGCAAGCTTGCAGATAATCATCAACAGCTTCATGGAATGCACTCTCCAGTTCATCCACCGATGCCCCATGAAACCCGATGATGTCATTGACACCGACTAGATGTCCGATAAACAGCTTGTCTTCCTCATCATACTCAATGCGGGCAGCATAGTTTTTATAACTCATCTTATTCATGGGGTGACTCCAATCTTTTTCAGAAATAGTCGTGCATCCTTGATGCGGTACCGCAGTGCCTCTCTGTTGGGATGGGGGCGGTGGAAACGCACACGAAGCCCCTCTTTCTCAAAGGTGACAGAAGAACCGCTACCCTCGATCCGTTGGCAGCCAATAGCGAGCAGTAGGGACTCAATAGGTGACCATTCCAAGTTGCCGTTGATTGGATCAGAAAAGATCGTCTCAAGGGTTTTGCGGTGCTTGTTGTTCATTACTCGCCAATGATTGCATAAAGTGCAATCATTGGCAACTTGGTACATAAGAGACAAGAGAGTCCTCTTCTGGAGGTCAGTGTCACCAAGATCATTGTCAATTAAGAGCAGGCCCTAGAAAAATATAGGTGCCTGACCCCTACATTTTGCTTTGATTGTGGTGCAGATCAGTGTGATGAATCTGGTGTTTTGGTGCGGACTTGAAGGGATAGTCAAAGTTTTATTGCTGTTGCCTAAATGTGTTTCATTGACTATGATCTTAGCTAAGGTTAGCTATTTTTCTGGAGATGGAAACCATGCAGGTCAATATGCACGAAGCAAAGTCACAGTTATCCAAGCTTGCAGAGCACGCCTGGGCTGGTGAAGAGGTGATTATTGCCAAGGCGGGAAAGCCTTACCTGGATCTGGTGCCGCACCGGGAAAATCGTAACCCGAGAGAGCCGGGGGGGTATGAGGGGCAGATTGAGATGGCCGATGATTTTGACCGGATCGATGCAGAGATTGCTGCCACATTTGAAGGTGCGTAGTGAAACGAATCTTGCTGGATACACATGTTCTGCTCTGGTGGCTCAGTAATGATCCCAGGCTGGGAACCAATGCCAGAGGCTACATCAGAGACCCTGCAAATAAGGTCTATGTCAGTGCAGCAACCAATTGGGAGATATCGATCAAGAGGTCACTGGGAAAGCTGACGGCTCCAGATAACTTTGATGGGATCATTGCAGAGAAGGGGTTTACCAAGTTATCGATTACCCATTTTCATGGAGATCAGGCGGGTGCACTGCCTCCACATCACAATGATCCATTTGATCGTATGTTGATTGCACAGGCACAATCAGAGGGATTGGAGATCATCACCAAAGATGGATTCTTCCCTCTCTATGCAGTGAAGCTGATTGATGCGCAGCAGTGATAATTGAAGTGGTTCTGGGGTTTTCACATTTCAACAGAATTCCCCGCCGGGAGTTGGCCTATTGCAAGTCGGAAATGTTTTTGATCGCCCAGACGGCAGCCTCAACCCGCGTGTTGAGCTGGAGTTTTTTAAGGATATGCTTCATGTGTACTTTGACGGTGCCGTCCGAGATGTCTAATTCCCGACCAATGAGCTTGTTGCTCATCCCTTCCATCACAAGCCGAAGAATCTCTATCTCCCTGCCAGTAAGATTTGCAGAGTGACCGTCCTCTGGTGTTTGGCTGTTTTCCTGGATGGATTTTGCCAATAAGCTGGTTAACTGCTCACTGATGGCGATATGACCATCGATTGCCTGATCAATCTTTTCCAGAATCTCCTCCGGTTCCATATCTTTCAACAGATAGCCATCTGCACCAAGACGAAGTGCACGAAAGATGTGCTCTTCATCATTGGATACCGTCAACATGATGACCTTGGAGGGCAGTGCCTCCTGTTTTAATCGCTTCAGTGTCTCAATCCCGTTGATCCCCTTCATGTCAATATCCAGCAGGATCATATCGGGTTTCAGCGCTATGGCTTGGGCAATGCCGTTCTCTCCATCTACCGCCTCGCCAACAACCAGAAGCTGGTCCGGTCTCATGCTGAGAAGGTTCCGCACCCCCTTGCGAAACAGGGGGTGGTCATCAATGATCAAAATGGTGGTTATATGTTGCTGATCCATACGCTGATGTCTTGCTCGATTGGGTTGTCGCGGTAATGTGCTGGTGTAAAAGAGACCTCAATGGTGGTTCCTCCATCCTTGCATGGTTCGGAGTGGAAACTCCCCTGCAGAGCGAGACTGCGCTCACGCATGATGGAGAGTCCATGGTGACCATGGCGAACCGTATCAGGAGGAAGGCCGTCCCCATTATCGTAGATAGTAAGGGTAAGGTGGTGTTCAGGAGAGCAGTTTAGATTAATCTCTGCACGAGAGGCGTGGGCATGCTTGAGAATATTGTTCAGTGCCTCCCGAAGAATATAGGTCAGATGAAGGGATTCATAGGGGACAACCTTGCAGGAGCCAAGATCGATATGGGTCTCTACCGTAATGTTACAGCGTTGTTTGAACTCGCTTACAATCTGCAGTAGTTCGGATTCAAGATTACTATCGCCTTGAGGAAGGCGGAACCGGGTGATAAGTTCTCGCAGCTGTTGATAGGCGCTGTTGAGCTCTTTACGAAGCTCTACCGTAATCTGTTGTATCACCTCATCACCGTCAGTGTGTTTCAACTGTGCCTGTATTCGACTGATTTCAATACGCAGATAGCTCAATGTCTGTGCCAGAGAGTCATGCAGGTCGCGGGCAAACGTGCTTCTCTCTTCAGTCAGTGCCTGTTCTCGTTCCATGATGTTGCTGCGTGCTGTGGTCAGGGCAGAGCCAATCTGTTCAGCAATCACTTTCAGGGTGGATTGCTGCCACTCATCCATATCGGGGGAGGAGGGTTTAAGCATCAGCAGGCCATATGACTTGTGGTTGTCCTGAATGGAGAAAATCAGTTCATCCTCCATAGAGGCTGTTTTTGAGTGGCAGACTCTGCAATCTTTGGGGCATTCAGAGGAGCGGTTGGCAGTGGCCAGCACAAGGCCGGTTGCTGAATCGGGCTGCGAAAGACAGATCAATCCTGAATCGATATTCAGCCGTTCCTGAATGTCACGCAGAATCTTTTCATAACTGTGGGTGCTGGTCGGAGCCTGATTCAGGGTATCTGCAGTGTGGTAAAGGAGCTCAATGGCCTGCTTTTTCTGCTGAAGATCTGCGGTCTTCTCCTCAATCTCCCTCTCCTGACGCGTGTAGATGCCGGAGAGTTCCGAGATCATGCTGTTGAAGGTGTGGGATAGCCTGGACAACTCATTGTTGCCATAGATGGTTGCATGGCAATTAAAGTCGCCCTGGCGGACCGCGTCGGTGGCCTGAATCAGTGCCTGCAATGGCTGCAGGATTCGGCGTTGTGTAAAGAGCAGGGTAACCAATACAGTGGCGACTGCCAGAAGCAGACAGATGATTTCAATGATGTGCAGTAGTTTGATTTTATGTTCTGTTTCGGTCTCCAGTTGGTATACAAAGGTGTCGATTGTATTAACAAAATCATCAACAACAGCAACGTATTGCTCCCGAATAAGCTCTTTTTCAGGATAGGTATGCTGGCTGGGACTGTTGTTTGGTGTAGATGATGTGATTGTGTTGCTGGAAAAGATCGGTTTGATCTTGTCCTGCCAGGTATCAAATACGCTCTTGTAGGCCAGATGAATGGGGTCAGAAGGGTCAGCGGGTATTGCGTTGAGCAGTTTGTGGTGATTGAGTCGGGTTTCAAACTCCAGCTGGTAATTCTTTAACACCTCCTGCTGTTTCCACTCGTTCTCTTCCGGCGATGAATAG
>CAYFOU010000083.1:0-5104 GCA_964344805.1 uncultured Piscirickettsiaceae bacterium
GTGACTTTCTGTTCCCGGAGATTCCGTTCAACGTGGCCCGTATGGTCCACACCAACCTGCTGATCGTCTGGTTGCTGTTCGGTTTCATGGGCGCCGCCTACTACCTTATCCCTGAAGAGGCGGAACGCGAACTCTACAGCCCCGGTCTGGCGATCCTGATGTTCTGGATCTTCCTGATCGCAGGTGCACTGACCATTCTCGGTTATCTGCTGGTCCCCTACTCGACCCTTGCAGAGCTGACCATGAATGATCTGCTGCCGACGATGGGTCGTGAGTTCCTGGAGCAACCCACCATTACCAAAATCGGTATTGTCATAGTTGCACTGGCCTTCCTCTTCAATGTGGGGATGACGGTACTGACCGGACGCAAGACCGTAATCAACCTGGTGATGATGATCGGTCTGGTCGGTCTCGCGGTCTTCTTCCTCTTCTCCTTCTACAACCCGGCCAACCTGGTGATGGACAAGTTCTGGTGGTGGTGGACCGTTCACCTCTGGGTAGAGGGTGTATGGGAGCTGATTCTCGGTTCAATTCTCGCCTTCGTACTGATCAAGACCACCGGTGTCGACCGTGAGGTGATCGAGAAGTGGCTCTACATCATCATTGCGATGACCCTGATCACCGGCATCATCGGTACCGGCCACCACTACTACTGGATCGGTACCCCTGAGTACTGGCAGTGGTGGGGTTCCATCTTCTCCGCACTGGAGCCCATCCCCTTCTTCATGATGACGGTATTTGCCTTCACCATGGTCAACAAGCGCAAGCGCGAGCACCCCAACAAGGCTGCGGTTCTGTGGGCACTGGGCACCGGCGTGATGGCATTCCTTGGCGCAGGTGTATGGGGCTTCCTCCATACTCTCGCTCCGGTGAACTACTTCACCCATGGTACGCAGATCACTGCAGCGCACGGTCACATGGCCTTCTACGGTGCCTATGCAATGGTAGTACTGGCGATCATCTCCTACTCCATGCCGATCATGAGGGGACGTGCCGCCAACAGCAACAAGGCGCAGGTAATGGAGATGTGGTCTTTCTGGCTGATGACCATCTCCATCACCTTCATCACCCTGTTCCTGACCGCCGCAGGCATCCTGCAGACCTGGTTGCAGCGTATTGCCGATACGCCGATGACCTTTATGGCAACCCAGGATCAGGTCGCCATCTTCTACTGGATGCGTGAAATTGCCGGCGTGGTCTTCCTGATCGGTCTGGTGGTCTACATCATCAGCTTCTTTACCGATGAAGAGGAGACTATGTAACCCCCACAAACGGATAACCGTTTGATCTATAGCCCCTGCTATCCTCGATAGCAGGGGTTTTTTATTGAAATTAAGGCGTTAACCTACTACATTCTATGCTATAGACTTACAGGAAAAACATCATGTCCTCAATCGATACCAGCTACAGCATCCCCACCGTCAGTGCCATCAACCACACTACGGAAAACACCGCCAGCGGAACGGAGGTCAACAGCGCCAGCGAAAATCCAGCAGCACTCTCCATTGCAGCTCAGATGCTGAGCCAGCTGCAAGAGATCAATCAGGGGGAGCGTAATCTCAATGATGGCATCTCCCTGACCCAGGTTGCCGATGAGTCTCTGGAAAATGGTTCCGAGCTGATCCAGAGGATGCGGGAACTGGCAGAGCAGGCGGCCAATGGCATCTATAACGACAGCAATCGCACTGCACTGCAGCAGGAGATGGGACAGCTGCAGAATCAGTTCAATGATATTATTCAAAACACCACCTTCAACGGTCAGCAGCTGCTGAATCAGGACAGCACCATCAATATTCAGGCCGGGGAGGATGCCTTCGGTATCCAGACCACCGACCTCAGCAACCAGCTTGCTCCACTGTTCACGCTGGATATCTCCACCCAGCAGGGGGCCACCAGCGCCATTGGAGCACTGGATCAATCCCTTTCTGTGGTAACCGAGAATCGTGCCGAATTTGGGGCCACCCAGAACCGGCTGGAGTCCCGTCTGGAGGTGGCACGGGAACAGAATCTGAATACCGTGGATGCCCGTAGCCGTATCATTGATACCGACTATGCCAAGGCCACCGCAGAGCGGAGCCGCGAGCAGATCTTGCAGAGCGCCGAGGTGGCGATGCACACCCACGCCAACACCTCTCGTACCGATGTACTACAGCTGCTTGGGGTTTGACTCATTCTCCCCTTTGGCTTGACCAAGATTAAGGTCAGCTAATATTACACTCACTATACTAGTACTGATTGTGTCAGGCCAAGGATAGCGTGTGACCGAAACCCTCGAAAAACGATTGCCCGGTGACTTTGCCATCTGGATTTTCATCTATGCAGAGCTACTGGTCTTTGGCATCTTCTTTATCTCCTATGCCATCACCCGCAGCAACCACATTGCCCTCTTCAACGAATCCCAACTGCTGCTGGACCAGACCGCCGGGATGATCAATACCGTGGTACTGATCACCAGCAGCTGGTTTGTGGTCAATGCGGTTCACGCCATCAAGAAGGGACAGGAACTTCACTGCATACGCTGGCTACAGGGAGCGATTGGCCTCGGCACCCTCTTCCTGCTGATCAAGATGTTCGAGTTCTACACCAAATCGGTCGAGGGGATCACCCTCAGCACCAATACCTTCTATATGTTCTACCTCTCTCTCACCTTCTTCCACTTCATGCACGTTATTCTGGGAGTGGTGATTCTGGTTGCAGTGGTATTGAATGCAAAAAAAGGGAAATACTCTCCCACCGAGACCACCGGGATCGAAACCGGGGCCTCCTACTGGCATATGGTCGATCTGGTCTGGATCGTCCTCTTTCCACTGGTCTATCTGCTGCGTTAGTCACTGAGATGATCCTCAACCGACAAATGCTCTCCTTTATCGTCTGGGTCCTGCTGGTGGCTCTGACTCTGCTCGGCTACTGGGCCGGTCAGCTCGGGACCAGTGGTACCACCGCACTGATCCTGCTATTGGGGGCTGCGTTAGTGAAGAGTCAACTGGTGATCACCCATTTCATGGAGATGAAACACGCCCCCTCCTTCTGGAAATGGATCCCCACCTTCTGGCTCTTCTCTATAGTGGCAGCAATCGCCGCTACCTATTAGTACTCCGATTACTCTACTTTGACTGTCGGAGTAGTCCCCTATTGTAGAAGCGCTCCATTCCGTCTACAGTCACAGTATGCGAACATGGATTTTGTTGCTGATCACAGCCACCGTCCCCGTGATCGGCTGGAGCATGGAAGGCGAGGTAAGCCATAGCGATCCGGTGATCCCGATTCTGCTGGCGCTGACCATCGTCACGCTGGTGGCCCTGATGGGACGCGAGATTGCCCAGCGCTTCGATCAACCCTCGGTACTGGGGGAGCTGATCATCGGCATCCTGATCGGAAATATCGGTTACTGGCTGGGCAACGACTGGATCAGCGTACTACGCGAATTTTCCGCCGTTTTCAATGCGCTGACCCTCACCTTCGAGAACAACATCACCCTGGAGATGGCGCTGACCCAGCATCTCGAACCGGCGCTGACCGAGGAGTTACTCCCAATCCTCACCAGCTCACAGGGAAACCAGATCATCGAGGTGATTCAGGTGATCGATATCTTCTCCCGGATCGGGCTGCTCTTCCTCCTCTTTGTGGTGGGTCTGGAGTCCTCCATCCATGAGCTGAGCGCATCGATCAAACCCGGTATCCGGGTAGCCGCAATCGGTGTAGTCGCCCCCTTTGCCCTCGGTTTCGGCACCATGGAGCTGTTCGCCCCGGAGGCCCACTGGTCCTCCGCACTGATGGTTGCCATCGCCCTCTGTGCCACCAGCATCGGCATCACCGCCCACGTCTTCCATGAGCTGAAGATGGAGAGCACCCGTACCGCTCACATCGTGCTCAGCGCCGCCGTGATTGACGATGTACTGGGGCTGATCCTGATGGCGATCGGTATCGACATCATCTTCCGCGGCAGCTTCGATATCACCACCGTGCTCTACTCCATCTCCCAGGCGATCATGTTCCTCGCCTCCATCTACCTGCTGGTCCCCTTCATCATCCGCTTCATGATCCGTTACCTGCACAACTTTGCATTGTGGGAGGCGGAGCTGTTTGTCTCCTTCCTGCTGCTCACCGTCCTCTCCTGGATGGCCGACTTTGTCGGGCTCTCTGCAATTGTGGGCGCCTTTGCCGCCGGTCTGATTCTCAGCAACAACGAATTTACCTACTGGAAAAAGAAGGGGCGGCGCTCCACCGACAAGGAGGAGGGGAAGGCCTACTACCTCGATCAGGAGATCAAGGACCAGATCCGCCCCTTCGAGGCGATTCTGGCCCCGATCTTCTTCGTGCTGATGGGGACTCAGGTCAAGCTGGAGGCGTTCCTGAACCAGGAGATTGTACTACTGGCTACCGCACTCACCGTAGTTGCAGTGGCAGGCAAGCTGCTCAGCGGTCTGGGTGCCACCGGCAATCTTCCCCGCTTTGCTATCGGAGCAGGGATGGTGCCACGGGGCGAGGTGGCGCTGATTCTCGCCTCCCTTGGCAAAACAGTAGGGGTGCTCAACTCAACGCTGTTTACCGCCGTGGTGATGATGACCATTATCACCACCTTGATCGGGCCTCCCTTGCTTAAATGGCAACTCAACAAAACACCACTCTGAGGGACACCTTATTGAGTTGACTCAAATTAAAGTGCCCCTTTAGGATCATTGGTACGCTCTCCCTATGGAATCAGTACTACCCTTCTACCAGCCTCATGCCAATGAGGTGGAACTGTTCGAGTACGCCTTCAACAACCAGCTACCAGTACTGATCAAGGGGCCAACCGGCTGTGGCAAGACCCGTTTCATCACCCATATGGCCGCCAGGCTGGGGTTACCGCTCAATACGGTTGCCTGCCACGATGACCTCACCGCCGCCGATCTGGTGGGACGCCATCTGATTGGTTCCGGAGAGACCTTCTGGAGTGATGGCCCCCTGACCCGCTCAGTACGTGAAGGGGGGATCTGCTATCTCGATGAGGTGATCGAGGCGCGCAAGGACACCACCGTGGTACTCCACCCGCTATCCGATGACCGCCGCATTCTGCCACTGGAGCGCACCGGCGAGATTCTTGAGGCCCCCGACATCTTCA
>CAYFOU010000083.1:5114-11885 GCA_964344805.1 uncultured Piscirickettsiaceae bacterium
GTCTCCTACAACCCCGGCTACCAGAACTTCCTCAAGGGGATGAAACCCAGTACCCGCCAGCGCTTTATCTCCATCCGCTTCGACTTCCCCTCTGCCGAGCTGGAACAGACCATCCTCGGCAATGAGAGCGGTGCCAGCGAGGATGTGGTGAAACGGCTGGTCTCTCTCGGCAACGCCCTGCGTGCACTGAAGGATCATGATCTGGAGGAGGCCGCCTCCACCCGCCTGCTGATCTACGCCGCACGGCTGATCCATAGCGGCTTCGATCCGGTTGAGGCGTGCCGTTGCGCACTGGTGGAGCCGTTGACCGATGATCTAGAGACCGCTGCCGCGCTGATGGAGATTGCCCGCGCCACCTTTGGGAAATAATGGAACACCTGACAGAAGATGGGCTGCGATAGATGGAGGAGCAGGTAGGCGCCTTCTGGCACCGCTGGATCACCCGCACCGCAAACCACCGCTATCCAGAGGCAGCCGTCTCTCTGGATGCGATCAAAAAGCAGTTGGGCATTCTCTTTCGCGCACTGGGCGGGGATGGTGGTCTGAAGGTAGAGGCGAGCTACGCCACCGACCACTTTGGCCACCGCAGTCTGCTGCAGAAGATCGCCGGTAGCGACAAGCGGGTCCACAGCGCTTGGCGCGATGAGCGCGCGCTACTACTCCCACCCACCATCGACCTGTTTCCTACTGAAGAACAGAACCGTGACCTCTACCTCTGGCTGTCGATGCTGGCCGCCACCTCGATTGAACACCACAACCAACATTGGGTAGAGCAGAACCGGTTGAATACCCTGCAGACCCTGGAGCGCTTTCCCGGTTTTCACGGGCGCTACCGCGCACTGGCAGAGGCGGTGGTGGCTCAACGCCCCCCTGTAGAAAAACTCGACAGTGAACAGCGAGCGATTGAGGATAAGGTAGTAGAGATTCTCCTCACCCCAGAGGAGGCTTCCCCCTACCCCGAATCGTGGTTTGGCCCCGACAGCCCGGTCCCGTTATGGCTGGTACTACCCCCAGCAACGGCAGCACTGCCCCAGGAGGAGGCTGCTCCCGCCTCCTCCAACGAAAATGAGAACAGCCACCAGCGCAACCAGCAGGAGAACAAGCGACGCAAGGCAGAGCGCACCGAGAACCCGGATGGCAAGAGTGGGTTGATTGCGATGCGCATGGAGACCATCTTCAGCCTTGCCGAGTATGTAAAGGTAGATCGCACCACCGACGATGACGAGGATGACAATGCCGAGTCTCGCGCCGAGGATCTCGACCACCTCTCCATCACCCGCGACGGGGAGACCGCCAAGACCCGCATCAAGTTTGACCTCGACCTGCCAGCCGCCGAGTATGACGATGCCCCGTTGAGTGAAGGGATTCTCTACCCAGAGTGGAACTTCAAGCATCATGAGCTACAGCGCGACCACTGCTCGGTAATCCCGCTGCTCTCCAGCAAGGCCGAGCCGTGTTCCCTACCGGAGAAGCTGCGTATGCCTGCACGCAAGGTACGCAGACAGTTCGAGGCACTGATCCCGACCCGCACCTGGTTTCGTGGCGAGATGGAGGGGGCGGAGCTTGATCTCGATGCCTATATCGCCTTCAGCGCCGACCAGCTGGGGGCGCACAGCGGGGCCGAACCGGCCCTCTACCGCGACTTCCGCAGCGGCAGCCGTGACCTCACCACCCTGCTACTGGCCGACCTCTCCCTCTCCACCGATAGCTGGATCAACAACCACGCCCGGGTAATTGATGTAATCCGCGAGACCGCTTCTCCCTCTACGGTTTCTCCTCACGCAATCGGGATCATGTGCGGGTACATCAGATCAAGACCTTCGAGGAGCCCTTCAGCGACACCACCCGGGGGCGCATTGAGGCGATCAAACCCGGCTACTACACTCGCATGGGGGCGGCAATTCGCCACACCACCACCATCCTCAAGCGGCAACCGGCCAACCGCCGCATCCTGCTATTGCTGACCGACGGCAAGCCCAATGACCTCGACAAGTATGAGGGGCGTTACGGCATTGAGGATACCCGTGAGGCGATCTTCGAGGCAAAGCGGGAGGGGCTCTACCCCTTCTGTGTCACCATTGATGAGGAGGGGGGGGATTACCTGCCGCACATCTTTGGCCCGGCCGGTTATATCGTTATCCGCAGACCGGAGGAGCTGCCCCTGCGACTGCCACGCCTCTATGCACAGATCACCCAGGGGCACGATCTGTAAAGGTCAGTACTCGAACAACCATAGCCCCTGTCCCCCCTTCACACTCCTCACCTGATCAATACCTGTCTTGCAGCCAACACATCATACCGCTCAAACAGCCCCTCTTCTCTCATCGCCTTCAATGCAACTCCCAGTCTGGGAACCAGCTTTTCATGTTTTTTGTGCAGAAAAGAGTGGAGATTGATCTTCTCCATCACCCCAACCCGGTAGATAGGGGCTCCTGAAAAATCATCCGACTTCAACAATGGTTCGACAAAGAGCTCAAGCCCCACATAAACATCTGCCCTCCTCTTTAACAGCATATGGAGTCCCTGAGCATCTTTTTCCACCTCTTCAATCTGGTAGTTGGGGAGAACCTTCGGGAGCATCTCCTCACACTTCTTGACTCCAGTCCGATAAACCGCCCGGAGATTGCTGTTTCTCAGACTGTCCCAGCTGTCGAGCTGAATATCCTTGCGGTGGCTATAGGCAGAAAAGCGAACTGGAAACAGTGGCTCTTCAACCCGGAGAAGGTTGGTATACATGGTATTGAAGTCATACACCCTCGCTGGCACCACATCCGCCTTGCCCATATTGACCAGATAGGGAGAGCGCTTCATTGGATAGTTGATGAATTCAATCTCAACACCCAACCTTCCAAATGCCTCACTGTAGACCAGCCGATACCAGCGGTCACGGAAGCTGTTTTCGGGGTCCACCATTGCGATAACAAGCCTCTCTTCAGCAGCCTTCACTTCAAAAGAGCCCAACATCAGGCTCAAGACCATTAACCACAACCAAGAGAACACCAACTGTCCTCGCCTGTTGATTAATCTCATCTCTCCCCCAAAACAATCCCTGTTGCATCCATCTGCAACCATTAACCACTGATCTCCACTCGGGCCACCACCCCGCCTGCAGGCCGGTTATACAGTGAAACCCACCACCCATTGGCATTGGCAAGACTCTTCACAATCGCCAATCCAAGACCACTGCCCCCGCTATCCTGTGAACGGGAGCGCTCCAGCCGATAGAAGGGGCGGAACACCTTCTCCAGCGCCTCCTCGGGAATCCCCTCCCCCTGATCATGGACCTCAATCACCACCCGCGCTTCACTGCACTGCAACCTCACCTCAAGCGGCGCGCCTTCACCATAACGGTGACCGTTATCGATAAAGTTGGAAAGAATACGGCGCAGTGCAGAGTGATCCAGTTCCCGAACACAGCTCTCCTCCAGCGGAGTCCACTCTACGTTCACCCCGCCACGCCGTTTGCGCTCGACTACCCCCTCAATCAACTCCTGAATATCAAAACGCTCTCTTTTCCCCTGGCGCTCCCCCTTGGCAAACTCCAGTACCTCACTGATCATTCCGTCCATCACATCGATATCCTCGACAATCCCCTCCACCAGATCAGGATCCTGTTTTGCCGAGAGCAGCTCAACACTGAGCCGCATCCGCGCCAGTGGCGTCTTCAGATCATGGGAAACTCCAGCCAACAGGGTAGAGCGATTTTCAGTAAGACTCTGCACACTCTTCACCATCCAGTTGAAACGGTGCACCAGTGAGGAGAATTCAGCCGGCCCCTTTTCCGGTAGCGGGTGGGGGTACTCCCCCATTCCCATCTCCCCCACCGCCATACGCAGCTCCTCGATCGGCTTCACCAGCCAGCGGGAGAGGAAGTAGACCGAAATCACCGAGGTGGAGACCACCAGAAACAGCACCAGCAACAGCACCGGCGGGTTGAGGCACCCCTCCCGCTGTGCCGGAAATCCGACCCGGACCGAACGCCCCTGTTCCGGGAAGGGGATGTCAACCCAGTAGTGCCCTCCCCCCACCGGGCTCTCTAGCTCCTCCCACAGGGTAATCTCACTGCCGCTCCGCGCCTCCAGTTCCTGTTCCACAAAGTGCCAGAAGGGGATACGCCAACTCGCTGGCTGCAGCAATAGCTCTTCCTGCAGATAGACAAAATCCTCTTTGCGTAGCGGTTGAATCTGCTCCCCCTGCAGCGCAAAGGCCTGCATCTCATCAACAAACAGCTCCACCTGGGTGTGTACATTGGGCAACACCATCTGGTTGAAGAAGATCATGAAGGTGGTCACCTGCAGCAGGAAGGTAACCAGCCCCACCAGCAACATGGTGCGACTGTAGATACTGCGAGGAAGCTGCAGGGCCACCGTCAATCACGATCCGAAAAGAGATACCCCACCCCACGCACCGTCTTGATATAGCGCGGATGGTGCGGGTCCTCCTCAATCTTCTTGCGGATACGGGTAACACGCACATCGATACTGCGGTCAAAGGCCCCCTCAACCCCATCATCAAGCAGATCCAGCAGCTGATCACGACTCATCACCCGGTTGGGGCGGGCCGCCAGATGACGCAACAGCTGGAACTCACCACTGGTCAGTTCAATACTCTCCCCATTACAGCTCAGTGAGTAGCTGTCAAGATCCATCTGGAACGGACCAAAGGTGAGCACATTCTCCGGCGTTCCCCCCTGCTGTTTCTCCACCCGGCGCAGTACCGAATTGATCCGGGCCAGCAGCTCTCTGGGGTTGAATGGTTTGGAGAGGTAGTCATCAGCCCCCACCTCCAGCCCCACGATACGGTCAATCTCATCCCCTTTGGCACTGAGAATGATGATCGGGAGCTCACTCTCCGCCCGCAGACGACGCGCAATGGAGAGGCCATCCTCCCCCGGCAACATCAAATCAAGAACAATCAGGTCGGCAGCTCTCTCTGCCAACATTCGATCCATCTCTGTACCATCGGCTGCAGCCATTACCTCAAACCCCTGTTCACTGAGGTAGCGAGTCAGCAACTCACGCAGCTTGCGATCATCATCAACCACCAGGATGTGCTGCAAATCGCCTTTCGAGTTGATTTTCTCTGTCATAGAAACATTTTGAAATAATCGAGAAATTTTACAGAAAAGAAGCCCCCCTAGAATGGGCAGCATGAACAGGGGTTGGGGGAGCTTCCCTCCTCCTCATATCCTCCAACGCCTGTTCATACTTCTGACCCGATTACAGCGAATTCATTACCTGCACCAGCCGTGCGCGCACCTCGGTAGCGACCGTATGCAACCCTGCAGAGCTGGCAACCCCCATCATCACATCGGGATCAATGAAAGAGACCTGATTTACCCCCTCCTCCTGTTGACGCACCACCACATTACAGGGTAGCAGCGCACCCACCTCGATATCGGCATCCAGTGCCTGTGATGCCAGCGATGGGTTGCAGGCTCCCAGAATGCGGTAAGGGGGGATATCCCGATCAATCTTCTTTTTCAGGGTAGCGGCAACATCAATATCGGTCATCACTCCAAATCCCTCAGCCATCAAGGCCTCGGTAACCTGTGCCACGGCATCATCAAAATTGCCATTCAGGGTAGCTCCAAAGGTATAGTTCATCTCGACTCTCCAATCATCTCCATTGAAAACCGGTCCAGTATAACAAACCCAAATCCAGTATCATTCCGCCAACCTAACCATTTGGAAATCAACCCATGTGTGGAATTGTCGGCGCTATCGCACACCATAATGTTACCCCACAACTACTCGAAGGGCTGAAGCGGCTGGAATATCGTGGTTACGACTCGGCAGGCATCGCGGTACTGGATGGAAACAACGAGATCCAGCGGGTACGCAGCCTCGGCAAGGTGGCGACACTGGAGTCCCCTCTGCAGCAAAGTGGCCTTGATGGTGGTATCGGTATCGCCCACACCCGCTGGGCCACCCATGGTGCCCCCGCCACCGAGAATGCCCATCCCCATATCTGCAACCAGCGGGTCTCGGTGGTCCACAACGGCATTATCGAGAACCACAACGCACTACGCAGTCAGCAGCAGGCGGCGGGGTTCCGCTTCACCTCGGAGACCGATACCGAGACCGTGGTCCACCAGATCGAGCACTACCTGCAGCAGGGGCAGAACCTGATCCGTGCGGTACGCAGCAGCATCGACGATTTCGAGGGGGCCTACGCACTGGGGGTGATCAGCCCATTGGAGCCGGATCTGCTGGTCACCGCACGCCTCGGCAGTCCGCTGGTGATCGGATTGGGAGAGGAGGCCAACTACATCGCCTCCGATACCGCCGCCCTGCTCCCCTACACCAACCGCTTTATCTTCCTCAAGGATGGCGATCTGGCCGAATTACGCCATGACCAAGTCACCATCTTCGACCAAAGTGGTGCCGAGGTGGAGCGAGAGATCCATATATCCAATCTCTCAGCTGATGCCACCGACCTCGGCCCCTACGCCCACTACATGCTGAAGGAGATCTACGAGCAGCCCAATGCCATTGCCGAAACGCTGGAAGGGCGTATCCACAACGGCGAGGTGATGGCCGGAATCTTCGGCCCTGAAGCCACAGCGATCTTTGCCGAGACCCGACAGATTCAGATCATCGCCTGCGGCACCAGCTACCATGCCGGAATGGTGGCCAAATACTGGTTTGAACGGATTCTGGAGATGCCCTGCTTTGTCGATGTCGCCAGCGAATTCCGCTACCGCCATCCGGTACTGCAGGAGGGCACATTGACCGTTACCCTGAGCCAGTCCGGGGAGACCGCCGATAC
>CAYFOU010000084.1:0-1804 GCA_964344805.1 uncultured Piscirickettsiaceae bacterium
CCCGACATTCTGCTCCCAAAGCAGACGCGCTACCAGGCTGCGCTACACCCCGACAACTGATTACAAAATCAGCGAGCGCGCATCATACCACCCACAGCCAAAAGGTCAAGAACGAGTGCTATAATCCCGCAACTTTTTTTACTGGAATGGAACCCACTATGAGCGCACAAATTCTCGACGGAAAGAAGATTGCGGCTGAGATCCGCGAGCAGATCCATCAGGAGGTTGATCAGCTACTGGCTGCAGGCCATCGACAGCCCGGCCTTGCGGTGATTCAGGTAGGCGATGACCCAGCCTCCAGCGTCTACGTGCGCAACAAACATAACGCCTGCGAGAAGGCGGGCATCCTCTCGATCAAGCATGATCTCCCTGAAGAGACCACACAGGAAGCGCTGCTGGCATTGGTCGATGAGCTGAATGAAGATCCCACGGTGGATGGCATTCTGGTTCAACTCCCTCTCCCCGACCATATCGATCCGGAGACGGTAATTGAGCGCATCCATCCAGACAAGGATGTCGATGGCTTCCACCCTTACAACATGGGCCGTCTGGCGCTGAAGATGCCACTGCTGCGCCCTTGTACCCCGAAGGGGGTGATGACCTTGCTGGAACACACCGGTATCCCGCTGGAGGGGAAAGAGGCGGTGATTGTGGGTGCCTCCAACATCGTGGGTCGTCCAATGACTCTGGAACTGCTCTCAGCGCGCTGCACTACAACCACCTGCCACAGCAAGACAGCAGACCTGGAGGCTCACGTTCGCCGTGCAGAGGTACTGGTAGTCGGCGTGGGCATTCCCAACTTCATCCCCGGTGAGTGGGTACGTGAAGATGCGGTAGTAATCGACGTAGGCATCAACCGTCTGGAGGATGGCACCCTGACCGGTGACGTCAACTATGAGGAGGCCAAGGAGCGCGCTTCCTGGATCACTCCTGTGCCGGGTGGGGTCGGCCCGATGACCATTGCCACCCTGCTGCAGAATACCCTGAAGGCAGCCGAGGTCTTCCACGGCACATAGCAATAAAAAAAGGCTACAGGTCTAAAAGACTGTAGCCAGTACCGTTACCCTCTACGCCAGGTGGTACCGTCGGCACCATCCTCCAGCACAATCCCCTGCTCGGCGAAGAGATCACGAATACGATCCGACTCCGCCCAATCCTTGCTGGCACGTGCAGTGGCGCGCGCCTCGATCAGCTGTTCAATCTCCTCATCACTGAGTCCACCGGCTGCGCTATCTCCTTTCAGGAACTGCTCTGGATCCTGCTGCAGCAATCCCAGAATCTCCCCCAACTGCTTCAGCAGCTGCGCATGTGCCTCGGTAGCGGTATCTCCACTGTCATTGAGACGGTTGATCTCACGCACCAGATCAAATAGCACCGAAAGCGCCTCGGGGGTATTGAAGTCATCTTCCATCGCCACATCAAAGCGCTGCTCCCAGTCACTATCAGCAACCGGTTCAATGCCTTCAATCTCGATCCCGCGCAATGCAGTGTAGAAGCGGGTCAGCGCCGCCTGCGCATTCTGCAGATTCTCTTCGGTATAGTTAAGCGGGCTGCGGTAGTGGCTGGTCAGCAGGAAGTAGCGCACCACCTCGGCCGGATACTTCCGCAGCACCTCGCGGATGGTAAAAAAGTTCCCCAGAGACTTCGACATCTTCTCATCATCGACCCGCACAAAGCCGGCGTGCATCCAGTAATTGACGAAGGTCTCGCCGGTCGCCCCCTCAGACTGTGCAATCTCGTTCTCATGGTGGGGAAAGATCAGGTCCATCCCTCCCCCATGGATATCGAAGTGGTTACCCAGGCA
>CAYFOU010000084.1:1814-2678 GCA_964344805.1 uncultured Piscirickettsiaceae bacterium
CGGCGCACGCTTCACCTCTCCGACCTCAACCCGCGCCCCCGCCTGCAGATCCTCCAGATTCTTGCCGGAGAGCTTGCCATACTCCTCAATCGCAGAAACATCGCAGTAGACATCCCCATTTTCGGCAACGTAGGCCTTGCCATTCTCGATCAGCTTCTCCGTCATCGAGAGGATATCATCCATCGAATGGGTCGCCCGTGGCTCCTGATCCGGAGGATGAATCCCCAGCGCCTCGGAATCCTCATGCAGCGCCTCGACAAAGCGATCTACCAGCTCAGTGAACACCTCACCATTCTCATTGGCACGATGGATGATCTTGTCATCGATATCGGTGATATTGCGCACATAATGGACCTTCCACCCTCTCGCTCGCAGATAGCGCACCACCACATCAAAGAAGACCATCACCCGCGCATGACCGACATGACAGTAGTCGTAGACCGTCATCCCACACACATAGAGATTCACTTCTCCTTCATGGATCGGCTTGAACACCTCTTTGGAACGGCTCTGGGTATTGTAGATCTGCAACATGACTCTTCTCTTCGACTCTCTTCTGCATCAACCAAAAACAGCGCGCGATTATACCCCACGACTGCAATAAGGTATGATTCGCCTCCAAATTCTTCACAAACCGGAGAGACCCATGAAGAAGAACCTCACCATCTTTGGCTCCGTGGTCGCCCTGCTGGGCGCCATCACCTTTACCGTATTCTCTTCCAACCCTGCCATCGCCAACGAGAAGAACCCAGCGATTGCATCAGACTCTCCAGTAGTCGAGTTAGTCACCAACCATGGCACCATCACCATACAACTGGATGAGGCCCGCGCCCCTTTTACGGTTATCAACTTCCTCACCTATGT
>CAYFOU010000084.1:2746-7196 GCA_964344805.1 uncultured Piscirickettsiaceae bacterium
CCCCAATGAGGCAGACAACGGCCTGAAGAACCTGCCCGGCACCATCGCCATGGCCCGCACCAACAACCCTCACTCCGCCACTGCACAGTTCTTTATCAACACCAACAACAACCGCTTCCTCAATCACACCCGCAAGTCGGCACGTGGCTGGGGTTACACGGTATTCGGTCAGGTGACCAGTGGCATGGATGTAGTGCGCCAGATTGAGCAGGGAGAGACTGGCCCCGGTGGCCCCTTTGCCAAGGATGCACCACAGCAGACCGTACTGATCGAGTCTGTCAGAATCATCTCCCAATAAATTCAACATTAATTTTCCAACATTTTTTATCTAGAAGGACCACTTCAAAATGATCGTTAAAATGACCACCTCTCACGGAGAGATCACGATTGAACTCAACGCCGAGAAGGCACCACAGACCGTAGAGAACTTTCTCGACTACTGCCGTACCGGCTTCTACGATGGCACCATCTTCCACCGCGTTATCCCCGGTTTCATGATTCAGGGCGGTGGCATGGAGCCCGGCATGGCCGAGAAGCCCACCAACGAGCCAATCGAGAACGAGGCCAACAATGGCCTGGAGAACAAGGTAGGCAGCATCGCCATGGCCCGCACCATGGACCCCCACTCTGCCACTGCACAGTTCTTTATCAACACCAACAACAACGGCTTCCTCAACTACCCAGGTCAGGATGGCTGGGGCTACTGCGTATTCGGTGAGGTTACTGAAGGGATCGACGTGGTACAGGCAATCGAGAAGGTGGAGACCGGCAGCCGTGGCTTCCACGATGACGTACCCAAGGATGACGTAGTCATCGAAACAGTGACTGTGGAGGAGTAAGCCTCCTGTCCATCTGCTTTATTGCAGACCTCCACCTCTCCGCTGATCGACCGGAGCTGGTGGAGCGTTTCACCCGCTTCCTGCAAGAGGAAGCTTCCAAACATCAAGCGCTCTATATCCTCGGCGACCTGTTCGAGGTGTGGCTGGGGGATGATATCTCCTGTAACGACTATGCCCCTATACTGGAGGCATTCCAGAAAGCCTCCCAACAGGGCACATCCATCTACGTCCAGCGTGGCAACCGTGACTTTCTGCTGAGAGAAGATTTTGAACAGCAGAGTGGCTGTAGATTGATCCCTGATCCCTACATTCTGGAAACTGATAGCGGTCGCATTCTGCTCAGCCATGGTGATCTATTCTGTAGTGATGATCTCAGCTATCAACGCTATCGCAGCTTTATCCAGCACCCAATCACTCAATGGCTACTGCTACACCTACCCGGCCCCATCCGCAGATGGATCGGCCACAAGCTGCGCCAGCAAAGTGATTACGGGAAACAGCGGAAGCCATCCGCTGTTATGGATCTGAATCAGCAGCAGGTTGAAGTACATCTACAAAGAGAAAAGAGCCTCTGCATGGTGCATGGCCATACCCACCGCCCCGGCATTCACTCCTTTACCTTGAATGGGAAATCCGCACAACGACTGGTGTTGGGAGACTGGGACAGTGACAGCAACATACTGATCCACAATACCGGAGGCTTTATCCAACTGACGGTCTGAATGGGTTGATAATCTCCATCCCTCTCCAGATCTGCCCATGCTGCATATCCTCACTATAGAGACAGGTCACCCCGGCCCGTACTGCAGTCTCCACCAACATCGCACCCAGTAGGAGAATTGCTTCTTCTCCACAGACTCCATTGCCCGAACAACCACTGCCGCATCTGCTGCTGCAACCGGAAATAGCTCCATCCAGTCCTCAACCTGCCCTTTTGCATCCTCTATCGGTATCTTCCCTTTTCGGGTTGCCGCACTGAAAAACTCGGAAAGTGACTGCAAGGTCAGCAGGCAATCCTTTCCTACCATTTCATCCACCAGCGCAATGGCCTGATGGTGGCGCTCTCCGGCATCGTGATCCACCGAGTAGATCAGGATATTGGTATCCAGACTATAGCGGTTAGCGCTCATGCAGCGCATCACGGTCCAGAGGTGTACCCCCCAAATGGTATCCGGCATTCATTCGCTCACTGACTCGAGCATAAGCCTGCTGCTGCGCCTCCGAGAGCACCTCTTCCGCTTCAATTGCAGAGAGCCGAGCCACCGGCTTCCCCCGTTTGGTGATAATAAACTCCTCACCAGACTCCACCAACTCAATGTATTTTGAGAGATGCTGGTTGACTTCACGTACAGGGACTTGCTGCTGCATAACCATTTTCTATCCAATCTTACCTATGTAGAACATACTACATAATGGAAAAAGATCAACCACTTTCACCCTATCCCGTTACAGGATGCAGTACATCAACCCCTAAAAACAGAAGCGACCAGTATCCGCCGTTCAACCGCATCAGATCATACGATTCTCACAATCCAATTGTCGCAGAAAGGCCATCTCCCGCTCACTGAATCCAGCCTCTAACCGCCCAGGCTCATAGAATGGCCCTCGAATGGTATGGGGCAACTCCTCCCGCACCAACTGCTCAAAGGTCTCCTCCGAATCAAGACCACGCTGTTCACAAATATAGCGGAACCAGACCGTACCCGCCTTCACATGGCCCACTTCATCCCGCAGGATCACCTCCAGTGCAGGAACGATCTCCTCATCCCCAATCGCCTTCAACTTCTCCATGATGCCTGGATTCACATCGAGACCACGCGCCTCCAGAATACGGGGCACCAACCCCATACGCAACAGCACATCCCCTGCTGTCTGCTGAGCGGTCTCCCACAGGCCGTTATGGGCAGGAAAATCACCATACTCATAACCCAGCTGGTTCAACCGCCCTCGCACCAATTGAAAGTGGTAGCGCTCCTCATCAGCAATCCGCAGCCAGTCGTCGTAGTAGCCATCCGGCATGCCACGAAAACGGTAGACCGCATCGAGCGCCAGATTGATTGCGTTGAATTCGATATGGGCAATCGCATGGATCATCGAGGCGTGCCCCTCCGGGCTGCCGAGACGTCTGCGCTTGAGCTTGCGAGGCGCGACCAATTCCGGCTTCTCAGGGTGTCCCGATTGACGGATCGGCTCCGGCACACTGCGTGAGGCGGTGTCCAGCTGTCGCTCCTGCCAACGCCGGTAGAGCTGCTCTGTCGCGACCAGCTTCTGCTCCAGATCACAGAGGTAGAGTACTCGCCCCGCCTCCTCGAACAGATTGAGATCAGAGCCCACGAGAGAGATCCTTTTTCAGATCCTCAATCTCTTCCAACCCCACTGCAACACGGATCAGCCCATCGGTAATACCAGACTCGGCCTTCTGCTCTGGCGTCAGGCGCCCATGGGTGGTCGTCGCCGGATGGGTAATGGTGGTCTTGGTATCTCCAAGATTGGCGGTAATCGAGACCATCTCGGTGGCATTGACCAGCGACCATGCCGCCTCCTTGCCCCCCTCCAGCTCAAACGAGAGGATGCCACCAGGACCACGCTGCTGTGCAGCGGCCAGATCATACTGCGGATGGCTCTCCAGACCAGGATAGTGGACCTGGGTTACCTGCGGTTGCGCCTCCAGCCACTGCGCCAGTGCCATCGCATTGCGGCTATGTGCATCCATCCGCAACTTCAAGGTCTCCAACCCCTTGAGAAAGATCCAGGCACTGAATGGACTCATGGTTGGACCGGCAGTACGCAGGAAACCGTAGATATCACCCCCCACAACCGCTTCAGAACCCACTACGGCTCCACCTACCGCACGCCCCTGACCATCGAGATATTTGGTCGCAGAGTGGACCACAATATCGGCACCCAGCGAGAGCGGCTGCTGCAGCGCCGGGGTACAGAAGCAGTTATCCACCACCAGCAGGGCATTATTATTGTGAGCCAGATCAGCCAGTGCCCGAATATCCCCCACCTGAGTCAGTGGATTGGCCGGCGTCTCCAGAAACAACAGCTTGGTATTGGGACGCATCGCAGCCTCCCACTCACCAAGATCGGTTAGCGAGACAAAGGTGATCTCCACCCCAAACTTGGCCATAAACTGGTTGAACAGCACCACCGTGGTGCCAAAGACACTGCGCGAAACCACAACATGGTCTCCCGCCTTCAGTACACCCATACAGGTGGCCAGAATCGCTGACATCCCGGAGGCGGTCGCCACCCCACGTTCTGCACCTTCCAGTGCCGCCAGACGCTGCTCAAAGATCTTTACCGTGGGGTTGGTAAAACGGGCATAGATATTCCCCGGCTCCTCCCCGGAGAAGCGGGCCGCAGCATGTTCGGCAGAATCGAAGACAAAACTGGAGGTGGGAAAGATCGGCTCCCCATGCTCCCCCTCGTGGGTGCGCTCATGTCCAGCACGAATCGCCAGTGTGGAAAAGCCGTACTCATCCGGATCAATCATCACTTAAAACCCTCTATGATTATTTACCACGTAATCGTTCAAATTGCGTCTATACGTTTCAAGAGCAAGGCAGAAAATGTGAGTTTACATATGTAAATGACCATTTTCGAAC
>CAYFOU010000084.1:7296-11751 GCA_964344805.1 uncultured Piscirickettsiaceae bacterium
ACACCGCTATTGAAACGTATAGGCGCAAGTTGGGCGATTACACACTAGACGTTGTTGTAAATGCCTAGGACCTCATCATCCGAGCTGTCATCCTTGCTCTTCTGATCATCGGAGCGGCACGCCTCCAGATTCTGCAGATAGGCATCATCAATGCCACCGGTTACATAATTGGCATCGAATACCGAGGTGTCAAACTGTTTGATCTGAGGGTTCCCCTCCTGTACCGAATCAACCAGATCCTGAAGGTCCTGAAAGATCAGGCGATCTGCTCCAATCCAGTCACAAACCTCCTGTTCGGTACGCCCATGGGCAATCAGCTCCGAGGCGACCGGCATATCGATACCATAGACATTGGGGTAACGCACCGGTGGCGCGGCCGAGGCGAAATAGACCTTGTTGGCACCGGCACTACGCGCCATCTCGATGATCTGTGCCGAGGTGGTACCGCGCACAATGGAGTCATCAACCAGCAGCACATTCTTCCCCTTGAACTCCAGTCCCAGCGGGTTGAGCTTCTGCCGTACCGACTTCTTGCGCATCTTCTGTCCCGGCATGATGAAGGTACGACCGATATAGCGGTTCTTGATAAAGCCCTCGCGATAGACCACATCCAGGGTATAGGCGAGCTGCGAGGCTGCGGTACGACTGGTATCGGGAATCGGGATCACCACGTCGATATCATGATCTGGCCACTCCTGCAGGATCTTGGTCGCCAGCTTCTCCCCCATCCGCAGTCGCGCCTTGTGGACGTGGACATTATCGAGAATGGAGTCGGGACGAGCAAAGTAGACATGTTCGAAGATACAGGGAGAGAGCACCGGGTTATCGGAACACTGCTGGGTATGCATCTCCCCATCGGCACTGATGTAGACCGCCTCACCGGGGTCCAGCTCACGAATCAGTTTGAAGCCGAGGGTATCCACCGCCACACTCTCGGAGGCAACCATATATTCCTTGTATCCATCCTCATCGGTACGCTCACCGATACAGAGCGGACGAATGCCAAAGTCATCGCGAAAAGCCACCACGCCATAGCCGGTAACCAGTGCCACCGCACTGTACCCCCCCTCACAACGACGATGTACTGCTGAGACCGCCTTGAAGACATCCTCCACCTCCAGCCGCAGCTTGCCCATATGCTGCAGCTCATGGGCAAAGACATTGAGCAGGATTTCTGAATCGGATTCGGTATTGATGTGGCGCAGATCCTCCATATAGAGATCACGTTTGATCCTCGCCGCATTGGTCAGGTTGCCATTATGGGCCAGCGCAATCCCGTAGGGAGAGTTGACATAGAACGGCTGCGCCTCTGCCGATGAGGAGCACCCGGCAGTGGGGTAACGCACATGGCCGATCCCCATATTACCCTTCAGCCGCAGCATGTGGCGGGTGTGGAAGACATCCTTGACCAGACCATTGGCCTTGCGAAGAAACACCTTGCCATTATCACAGGTCATGATGCCAGCGGCGTCCTGCCCACGATGTTGCAGTACCGTCAGCCCATCATAGAGCGCCTGATTGACTGGGGAGGTTGAAACAAGTCCGATGATTCCACACATGAATGAGACCTATGGGTTAAAAACTAACGGGAAGTATACGAGAAATAGCTACGCAGATCTTCTGGCATCATGTCGAGCAGTTGATCTGCAATCTGCTGAAAATGGGGCAATAGTGCCGACTGTTCCCACCACAGATCCTGCGTCAATGGAGTCATGCCGGCAACCAGTACCAGCAGCGAGATAATCAATACACCACGGGCACTGCCAAACAGCAGCCCCAGCATCTTGTCCATCCCGCCGATGCCGGTAAAGTCGATCATCTCCTGCATCACCTTGTTGATCAGCGATCCCAGAATCAGCGTCACCAGAAAGAGGATGCCGAACGAGGCGGCTGCTCGCAGTGACGGGGTCTCGATCAGCGATTCGAGGTAGCGCGCCTGATCACTGGAGAAGTTGGCGGCCACCCAGAAGGCTGCAATCCAGGTAACCAGCGAGATCGCCTCCTTAAAGAAGCCACGCAACAGACTGATCCCGGCAGAGATCAACACAATCGCCAGAATGGCGATATCGATCCCGTTGAGCCCGGTCTGTTCAATCACTGGTGGCATCTCCCTCCCCCGCTTGCCCGCTTCTTACCCTAAGGGACGCATATGCGGAAACAGCAATACGTCGCGAATTGACGGGGAGTCGGTAAAGAGCATCACCAGTCGATCAATACCGATTCCCTCTCCTGCCGTCGGCGGCATCCCGTGTTCCAGCGCGATCACGTAATCCTCATCATAGTGCATCGCCTCATCATCCCCCGCCTCCTTCTCGGCCACCTGGGCACGGAAGCGCTCGGCCTGATCTTCATAGTCATTCAGCTCAGAGAAGCCGTTGGCAATCTCACGACCACCGACAAAGAACTCGAAGCGGTCGGTGACAAACGGATCCTCATCACTGCGCCGCGCCAGCGGAGAGACTTCAGTCGGATAGGCGGTGATAAAGGTGGGGTGCATCAGGCGATGCTCCACCGTCTTTTCGAAGATCTCAATCTGCACCTTGCCCAGCCCATAAGAGTCTTTCAGTGGAATCTCCAGCCTATCCGCCACCGCACGCGCCTTGTCAAGATCATCCAGATCGTCCTCGGTCAGATCCGGGTTAAAGTGTAGAATCGACTCCTTGACGGTCATCCGTGCAAACGGGCTGCCAAAATCATAGGTGTCGCCCTGATAGTGGACCTCGGTTGAACCCAACACTTCCTGGGTGATACCACGCAGCATCGCCTCAGTGATATCCATCAGATCATGGTAATCAGCATAGGCCTCATAGAACTCGATCATGGTGAACTCGGGGTTGTGACGGGTGGAGAGCCCCTCATTCCGAAAATTTCTGTTAATTTCGTAGACCCGCTCAAAACCACCAACCACCAGACGCTTCAGATAGAGCTCCGGTGCAATACGCAGGAACAGATCCATATCAAGCGCATTGTGGTGGGTGGTGAAGGGGCGAGCCGTCGCACCACCGGGAATCGCCTGCATCATCGGCGTCTCCACCTCCATGAAGTTGCGCTGATTGAGGAAGTTACGGATGTACTGGATCACCTGCACACGGGTCTTGAACACCTCACGCGAGGTGTCATTCATGATCAGATCGATATAGCGCTGACGGTAGCGTGCCTCGGTGTCGGTCAGCCCATGGAACTTCTCCGGCAGTGGTCGTACCGATTTGGTCAGCAGTCGCAGGCTATCCACCTTGACCGAGAGTTCACCGGTCTTGGTGCGGAACATCACCCCCTCGGCACCGATGATATCCCCCAGATCCCACTTCTTGAATGCCGCATAGACACCTTCCGGCAGTGAATCTCTTTGGATAAAGAGCTGGATCTTGCCACTCATATCCTTGACGTGGGTGAAGGCAGCCTTGCCCATGATGCGCTTGGCCATCATTCTTCCGGCAACCGCCACACGGATCCCTTCGGCTTCCAGTGCCTCACCATCCTTGGACTCATACTCAGCGTGCAACTCCCCCGCCATCACATTGCGACGGAAATCGTTGGGGAAGGCGTTGCCCTCTTCACGCAGTGCATCGAGCTTCTGGCGACGCTCGGCGATCAGGCGGTTCTCATCTACTTCTTGGTTCTGTTCTTTTGACATCTATCTGCTCATTCTAAAAAGGAGATTTCGTTCTCTTGCATCAGAAATGTCGACAGCAGGGAGGCTGTCGTCAAGCGCCCACGGATGGGTTTACCGCGTTTTCTGGTGCAAGAGAACGGAAGCTCCCGTTGTACTCTCTATAATCCTGACTTCAGGCTCTCTTCAATAAAGGGGTCGAGATCCCCATCCAGCACCGCCTGGGTATTGCCGGTCTCATGATTGGTACGCAGATCCTTGATCCGCGACTGATCCAGCACATAGGAGCGGATCTGGCTGCCCCAACCGATATCGGACTTTGCATCCTCCGCCGCCTGCTTCTCCTCATTCTGCTTCATCAGCTCCATCTCGTAGAGCTTCGCCTTCAGCATGCTCATTGCCGT
Organism: uncultured Piscirickettsiaceae bacterium; assembly: GCA_964344805.1. Taxonomy (GTDB): domain Bacteria; phylum Pseudomonadota; class Gammaproteobacteria; genus Thiopontia. Next base: position 11,311 of record CAYFOU010000084.1, read on the forward strand.
TGCCTTGTTCTTGTGCTGTGAGCGCTCGTTCTGGCACTGCACCACAATCCCGGAGGGTTCATGGGTGATGCGCACCGCCGAGTCGGTGGTATTTACATGCTGACCACCCGCCCCCTGCGCACGATAGGTATCGACCCGCAGATCGGCTGGGTTGATATCGACCTCAATATCCTCGTTAACTTCGGGATAGACAAAGACCGATGAGAAGGAGGTGTGGCGCCGGTTGCCGGAATCGAACGGGGACTTGCGCACCAGACGATGCACCCCGGTCTCGGTACGCAACCAGCCAAAGGCGTACTCCCCCTTCAGATGGACCGTTGCCGATTTGATCCCTGCCACCTCACCAGCAGAGGCCTCCATCAGCTCCACATCAAAACCCTTGCGCTCCCCCCAGCGCAGATACATGCGCAGCAGCATCTCGGCCCAATCCTGCGCCTCGGT
>CAYFOU010000085.1:0-11724 GCA_964344805.1 uncultured Piscirickettsiaceae bacterium
CTATTTAACTTAACAGGTTGTTCAAATTCGCTCATGGGTGTGTGAGACAAGGCATTTTGAACAGCAAAATAACGCCGTATCGTGCCGCATGAGTAGAATTTCAACAGCCTGTTTAGGATAGCACCTATCCACGGTTGGGGCAGTAGCATAGAATGTCGTTCGATTTTAGTCAGGATTCAAGGAGAAGAAGATGATCAAGGCAATGATTGCTGCGCTGTGGATGGTGACCACTCAGGTGGTTGCAGAAGGGTTTGAGGTTACTACCGTCCAGCAGGGGAGCGGTGAAGGGGCCAAGCCGGGAGACATTGTTTCAGTCCACTACACTGGTACGTTGACCGATGGTACAAAGTTTGACTCCAGTCGTGATCGCGGCACCCCGTTTACCTTTACCCTCGGTGCTGGTCAGGTGATCAAGGGGTGGGATGAGGGGGTTAACGGCATGAAGCGGGGTGAGCAGCGCAAGCTGGTGGTGCCGCCAGAGATGGGTTACGGTAGCCGTGCCGTCTCGGTGATTCCGGCCAACTCCACCCTGCTGTTCGATGTGGAGCTGATCGATATTCTCAGCTATACCGATCTCGATAATGAGGGGTTGAAGGCGACCCTGAAAGAGGGGAATGTCACCCTGGTCGATATCCGTCGCCCCGAGGAGTGGAAGATGACCGGTATTGTCGAGGGCTCCGAGATGATCACCGCCTTCACTAAACGTGGTGCACTCCATCCAGAGTTTGCCGACAAATTCCTCAAACGCTTTGCAGCGGAGGATCGGGTGATTATTATCTGTCGTACGGGCAATCGTACTGCCCGTCTGGCACAGGCGCTGGTGAGAGAGTTGGGGTGGAAAAACGTCTATAACGTCAAGCGAGGAATCACTCACTGGATCAAGCAGGGGAACCCGGTGGTCAAACCGTAAAACCCCGTTATCTACAATAGAAGGAGTGTGGAGAAGATGAAGAAGATCATTTCAGGTGCGGTATTGGCGTCACTGCTGGCAGCCCCGATGGTGCAGGCGGCAGAGACCCAACAGCTGGTCAAGGAGAGTCGGGGGGCGGTGAAGCAGCTCTTCAAGTCGCTCAGTGGCACGCTGGTAGCGGCGATGAAGGCGGGTGGACCGACCGAGGCGATTGCCGCCTGTAATATCAATGCGCAGCCACTGACCCAGGGGGTATCGAGCAAGGTGGGATTCCGGGTGGCACGTACCAGCCTGCGTCTGCGCAATCCGGCCAATGAGGCGGATGCCTGGGAGATCAAGGTGCTGCAGCAGTTCGAGGCACGCAAGGCCGCCGGTGAGGATCTGATGAAGATGGATTATCACGAGGTGGTGGAAAAGGGGGGCAAGCAGCAGTTCCGCTACATGAAGGCGATCCCTGCAGGCAAACCCTGCATGACCTGCCATGGGGAACTGGTGGCCCCGGATGTGCTGAAAAAGATCCGCGACCTCTATCCGATGGATCAGGCGACCGGCTTCAAGCCGGGCGACCTGCGCGGCGCCTTCACCATTACCAGAGATCTGTAAGCTGATAGACCATAAGGAAGAGGGCCGGTTGCTGGAGACGGTAACCGGCCTTTTTTCTGGTTGATCAGATAGATTAACTGAGATAGAATTCAAAAAGTTTATTGAATATTTTTGGAGATTGGCTATGGGCAATTTCAAGGCGATGACCCTGACCGCAACACTGCTGACCACAGCGGTACTCTCGTCGACCGCTGCTGCATTCTGGAACCCCAAGGATTGGGACATGAAGGATGGCTGGGGCGACGGCTGGAAGGATGGCAGCAACCACCCGATGGCCCCGTTTGGCTGGGGGAGTGATGACAAGCGCGGCCCCTTTGGCGGTGAGCATGGCTGGGGTGCGGTTGATTCGATGATGGACAGCATGGGGATGGGGGATGCAATGAGCGACCTCAATACCGATGTGGAGTGGGATCTCAATCTGGATACCCAGCTCAAGGGCAAGGCCCATGGTGAAGGCAAGGGGAGCGGCAAGAGCAAGAACCGTGCAACCGGCAAGGGGCGCTCCGATGTGCGCCACTACGGGGATCGCTACTATGGTCCATATCCGTATGGCCCCAATCCCTACTATAACCAGCAGCAGCCGGTGGCACCTGCCCCGGCTCCATATGGGTATGCACCTTACCCCTATCCGCCAGCGCAGATGATGGGGCCTGCACCGTTTGCACCGGCGATGCCGATGATGGCGCCGCCCCCAGCCTACTGGAGACGATAGCTTGTAATATCAGGAAGGCCCTCGATTGAGGGCCTTTTCTGTTTGTGCTTGTTTGTTTATTTATGCCTGCTTCAAGGCTGCATGGGCGGCAGCCAGCCGGGCAATTGGAATGCGAGGGGCCGAGCAGGAGACGTAATCCAGTCCGATCTTGCTACAGAACTCGATTGAAGCGGGGTGGCCTCCGTGCTCACCACAGATCCCCACCTTCAGATCGGGCTGGCTCTCCCGGCCCCACTCAACGGCCAGCTTCATCAACTGCCCCACACCGTGGGTGTCGAGTACTTCGAACGGGTTGTCGTGGAGGATTTCGTACTCGTTGTACATCGGCAGGAACTTGTTCTCTGCATCTTCGCGGGAGAAGGAGAAGGTGCCCTGAGTCAGGTCATTGGTGCCAAAGGAGAAGAAGTCGGCCCGCTTGCCGAGGGATTGGGCGCGCATACAGGCGCGTACCACCTCAATCATGGTGCCAAACTTGAACTGCAGCTCGACATCATATTCCGCCTCCACCTCCTGCTGGATCTTGTCGAGGAAGCTGCGGATGCGGTTCAGCTCTCGCACCGTGCTCACCTGCGGTACCATGATCTGGGGCTCGATATGGATGCCGTCGAGCATACAGGTGGCAGCCGCCTCCAGAATGGCGCGGATCTGCATTGAGTAGATCTCGGGATAGGTGATACCAAGGCGTACTCCACGGTGGCCCAACATTGGGTTGACTTCATGCAGGCTGTTGACCTTCTGCAGCATCATCTCCTTCTGTTTAATCACCTCATCCACCTTGCGCGGCTCGGTGATTTTCTGCAGCTCCGGCAGATGTTCTGCCAGAATGTTGAGCCCTGATACGGTATTGCGCAGCTGACGCAACTGTTCCAGCTCATACTGCAGCTGCTCCTGGGTCGGTAGAAACTCATGGATCGGTGGGTCGAGCAGGCGGATGGTGACCGGACGGGGAGACATCACCCGGAACAGGGCGGAGAAGTCGCCACGCTGGATCGGTAGCAGCTTGTCGAGTGCAATCTGTCGCTGGTGGCTGTTCTCGGCAACGATCATCTCCAGCACAATCGGCAGTCGATCGGTGGCGTTGAACATGCGCTCGGTACGGCAGAGGCCGATCCCCATCGCCCCATACTTGAGGGCACGTTCACTATCGTGAGGGGTGTCGGCATTGGCCATCACCTGTAGTTGGGCCACCTCGTCGGACCATCCCAATAGAGTGTGCAGCTCGTCGCTGAACTCTGCCTCCACCATCGGTACCTCCCCAAGGTAGACACCACCACTGCTACCGTTAAGGGTGATGATGTCTCCTTCATGGATGGTGACTATGCCGACGGTTGCTTCGCGTGCAGAGACATCGACGCTGATCTGTTCGGCACCGGCCACACACGGTTTTCCCATGCCACGTGCGACGACGGCTGCGTGAGAGGTCTTGCCACCACGACTGGTGAGAATGCCCTCTGCGGCGAAGAAGCCGTGGATATCCTCTGGTTTGGTCTCTTCACGCACCAGAATGACCGGGGTACCGTTGCGTCCCAGCTGTTCTGCCCGGTCTGCATCGAAGATCGCCTGACCGCAGGCGGCACCGGGGGAGGCGGGGAGGCCGCGTGCCACCGGCTGGGCATTGGAAGAGGGATCGATGCGGGGAAAGAGCATCTGCTCCAGCTGATCGGGCTGGATGCGCAACAGCGCCTGATCTTTGTCGATCAACCCTTCAGCTACCATCTCTACCGAGCTCTTCACCATCGCCTGGGTGTTCATCTTGCCGTTGCGGGTCTGCAGGCAGTAGAGCACCCCCTTCTCGATGGTGAACTCAAAATCCTGTATCTCCCGGTAGTGCTGCTCCAGTCGGTTGCGCAGGGCCTGCAGCTCCTTGTACTGTTGCGGCATCTCCTCGGCCATCGCGGAGAGTGGCTTGGGGGTGCGGATACCGGCCACTACATCCTCGCCCTGTGCGTTGGTCAGATACTCTCCAAACAGCAGATTCTCACCGGTACCGGGATTGCGGGTGAAGCCGACGCCGGTGGCGCAATCCTCCCCTCGATTGCCAAACACCATGGTGACCACATTGACCGCAGTGCCGTTGGCCATCTCCGGGGTGATGTTGAATTCGCGGCGGTAGTCGACCGCACGTTTTCCCATCCAGGAGCCGAATACTGCCTTGATGGCGATCTCCAGCTGCTCCATTGGATCTTGTGGGAAGGGGATCCCACTCTCATGCTCCACAATCTCCAGAAACTGATTGCAGATCTTCTTCAGTGACTTGGCAGAGAGCTCGGTATCCAGCTCCACTCCCTGTTTCTGCTTGATCTTGTTGAAGGTGAGATCGAAGCGCTCATCGGGAATACGTAGCGCTACATGACCAAAGAGCTGAATAAAGCGGCGATAGGCGTCATAGCAGAAGCGGGCATCACCGCTCTGTTCAATCATCCCCTCCAGCGTTTGGGTGGTCAGCCCCAGATTGAGGATGGTATCCATCATCCCCGGCATTGAGAGGGCGGAACCGGAGCGGACCGAAACCAGTAGCGGATTTTTGGGGTCACCAAACCCCTTGCCGCTCTGTTTCTCCAGTTGGATGATCTGTTCGGCTACCTGATCCATCATCATCGGGGGGAGGCGGCGGCGTGATTGTGTGCTGCTGCCGGAGCCAAGGTAGTCAAGACATGCCTCGGTGGTGATGACAAAACCGGGAGGGACATTGAGACCGATCTGGGTCATCTCGCAGAGGTTGGCCCCCTTGCCCCCCAGTAGCTGTTTGTTCTTGCCATCTCCCTCCTGATAGGAGTAGACGTAGCGGATGGTTGCGGTTTTGCTCATTGCTTGCGTTCCAGATAGGTGTTGATCAGTTGTGCGGTCGAGTCATCGTGCTGGTTGTTGTTGGGATCCAGTATCCCCTGCAGCAGCTCCTGCTGCACCTGCTTGGCCAGCGCCTTGCCCAGCTCTACCCCCATCTGGTCGAAGGAGTTGAGGTTCCAGATCACCCCCTGTACAAAGACCTTGTGCTCATAGAGTGCGATCAGTGATCCCAATGTATGAGGATCAAGACGATCCAGCAACAGCAGGTTGGAGGGGATATTGCCGGGGAAGATCTTGTAGGGGGCCAGCTGCTCTCGTTCTTTGGGGGGGAGTTGAGCCAGCTCCTCCAGTACCTCCACCCGGCTCTTGCCGTGCATCAGCGACTCCGCCTGGGCAAACATGTTGGCGGTGAGGCGATCATGGTGGCCATCCAGATCGTGCTCCGGGTTAATGGTGCCGATAAAATCGATCGGTACCGTCACTGGACTCTGGTGCAGAAACTGGAAAAAGGAGTGCTGCCCGTTGGAGCCAGGTTCTCCCCACAGTAGAGGAGAGGTCTGGTAATCGACAATATGCCCCTGACGGTCCACCTGCTTGCCGTTGCTCTCCATGTCGAGCTGTTGCAGATAGGTGGGGAACAGTTCCAGTGCGGTGTCGTAGGGGATGATCGCCTGGCTCTCCGAACCGAGGAAGTTGAGGTTCCAGATCCCGATCATTGCCAGCATGATCGGCAGGTTCTGATCTGCGGGTGCTTCACGGAAATGCTCATCCATTGCATGGGCACCGGCCAGTAGTGTGCGGAATGATTTCATGCCAATGGCCAGCGCGATGGAGAGCCCGATGGCGGACCAGAGTGAGTAGCGTCCCCCAACCCAGTCCCAGAACTGGAAGACATTCTCCGGGGCGATACCGAATTGGCTGGTCGCCTCAAGATTGGTGGAGATCGCCACAAAGTGTTGGCGGATGGCGTGCTCTCCGCCCCCTCGGTGCTGGGTCTGTTGCAGGAACCAGTTGCGGGCGCTCTCCGCATTGGTCATCGTCTCCAGTGTGGTGAAGGTCTTGGAGGCAATCAAAAACAGGGTGGTGGATGGGTTGAGTCTGCGTAACGTTGACTCCAGTTCACGCCCATCCAGATTGGAGACAAAGTGGGTGCGGATCGACGGATGGTGCCACGGCTCCAGGGCATGGACCACCATGCGAGGTCCCAGATCGGAACCGCCAATACCGATATTAACGATATCGGTGATGACCTCTCCGTTATAACCGCGCCAGCGTCCACTGTGTACCCGCTCCACGAAATCACCGATCTGGTTCAGTACCTGATGAACCTCTGGGATGATGTTCCTGCCATCCACCTCAATGGCCTGGTCAGCGGGGGCTCGCAGTGCGGTGTGGAGGGCTGCACGCTGCTCGGTATGGTTGATCGCCTTGCCGCTGAACATCCAGTCACGCCACTGTGGCAGCTGCTGCTCCTCGGCCAGCTGTATCAGCAGTTTGAGGGTCTCCTGAGTGATCTGGTTCTTGGAGTAGTCGAGCAGAATCCCCTCAAAACGCAATGAGAAACGTTTGAAGCGTTGTTCATCCTTGGCAAACAGGTGGGGAATGCGATATTCCCGAATCTTCTCCTGATGCTGCTTCAGCGCCTGCCATGCAGGCTGCTCTGAACAGGAGAGGGAGGTAGGAGGGAAGGGGCTCATAAGTGATAGGTGTATGGTTTAAGTCGAATAATTGAGATGTAGGTCAATGGTTCGTCAGCATGGCTGAAATGGTAGATAGTGCCTTGTTGAGCACACACTTTGAAGTGTATGGTTGGAATCAAGAGATGTCTGGAGAATGAATGATGGTCGATATATTTTTATAAAATGTTCATGGACGCACAATCGTTTCTGAGGCTATGATTGGTCAAAGCAGTAAAGATTGTAAGTGATTTGGAAAGTCTGAGGTTTTGGAATCAGGGAAACGGATGCCACAATTTATCCTCTTGCTGTTGATATGGATGTTGATGAGTGGTTCGCTGGAGTGGGCCGAGTGGTTTGTCGGTGCTGCGGTGGCCCTGTTGGTGGTGATGTTGTCCCGCCAGTCACAGCATGATAAATCCGGCGGTGCAGCTGTGATCTTCTCTGTAGATGCCCTGATTGCGCTGTTCCGTTATCTCTCTCTGTTTTTCGTTGCACTGGTGCGGGCCAATCTCGATATGGCGCGCCGTGTACTCACCCCTTCGTTGCCGATAGCACCGGTGCTGGTTGAAGTGGAGACCGGACTGCAATCCTCTCTGGGTCGGCTGATGCTGGCCAACAGCATCACCCTGACACCGGGTACCTTGACCGTAGAGGTGGAGGAGGATCGACTGCTGGTTCACTGGATCGATGGTTCCCTGCTCGAGGGAGATGAAGAGGATCAGGCGCGTCTGCAGCTGGCTACAGAGCAGATTGCCGCACCTTTCGAGCAGCAGCTGAAGGGGTTCCTGCGATGAACAGTACACCGCTGCTGTTTCCTGCGCTGTTGCTGATCGCACTGGCCATCCTGCTGGTGATGTTCCGTTTTCTCAAGGGGCCGAGTGCCGCCGACCGAATTGTCGCGGCCGATAGCCTGACCGTGGTCGCCACCGGCACTATTGCGCTCTTTTCGCTACTGCTCGAGAGTCCGCTCTATCTGGATCTGGCGCTGCTGTTTGGTGCGCTCGCCTTTGTTGGGGTGATTGCATTGGCACGAGCGATTGAACAGCGCAATAGTGAGCAAAACGGAGAGCCCTCATGAACTGGCTGGCCGATCTTTTTCTATTGATTGGTGCACTGTTCCTGCTGCTGGGCGCGCTGGGGCTGGTGCGCATGCCCGATGTCTATACCCGAATTCAGGCGGGGACCAAGGCGGTGACGCTGGGTACCCTCTCACTGTTGCTGGGCGTGGGGCTTCACCAACCAGCCTGGTGGCCCAAATTGTTGATCATTGCACTGTTGGTACTGCTGACCAACCCGGTCGGCTCCTCGACACTGGCGCGAGCCTTTCTGCGTTCCGGGATCACCCCTTGGTGCAAGGGAGAGGAGTCATGACCTTTATGGAGCTGCCGATCTGGAGTGTGCCGCTGCTGGTTGTAGTGATGCTGGTGGCGGCACTGAGTGCACTGCTGGTGCGCAGCCATCTGGCGGCGGTGGCGGCGACCTCGGTGGTCTCTCTGGGGCTGACCCTGCTCTTTGTCTGGCTCAAGGCGCCGGATGTGGCGATGACCGAAGGGGTGGTGGGTGCCGGATTGGGCAGCCTGATTCTGGCACTGGCGCTGAGTCGTCTCGATTTGTTGAAACCGGATGGCAAGGGGGCTGGGCATGAGTAGAGAGCAGCGCTCCCTGGAGTGGACCCCGCTGCTGTTCAGTGGTGGGCTCGCCTTCCTGCTCTTCTCACTCTTCATTCTGGTGCCGTTCGGTGAGCCACCGATGCGGGTCGGAGGGATGATTCAACAGGCCGGAGGCGCAGAGGTGGGGGCGGCCAATCTGGTCACCGCAGTGGTGCTTGCTTATCGTGGACTGGATACCTTGGGAGAATTGGCGATTCTCTTCGCCTCGGCAACGGCGGTAGGATTGATCCTCTCTCAATCGCACAGTACGCGCTCCACCATCTTCCTGGGCAACCTGTTTGAATCCTCGGTACAGCTATTGATGCCGCTGTTGCTGCTGGTGGGCTTCTATATCATTCTGCATGGGCACCTGACGCCGGGTGGTGGTTTTCAGGGCGGGGTGATTCTCGCGGTCGCCCTCTTTCTACCGGCACTCTCCGGCTCGCGGCGTTACCGCATGCCGCTGGAGCATAGCGCGATCCGCTGGGTTGAGGGGGGCGCAGGTGCCTCGTTTATCCTGATTGGCATCATCGCTCTGTTGGATGGGGAAGGGTTCCTGGCACCGATGCTGGAGCATGGGATGATGGGCTCACTGCTCTCTGCCGGTACGCTGCCACTGCTCTATCTTGCCGTCGGGTTGAAGGTGGGGGCTGAACTGGCCGCACTGTTGATGCATCTGTCCGAGGAGAGCGCATGATGGAGATGGTGCTTTACTTGGGTGCCATCGGTCTGCTGGTGATCGGTATTGCCGGTCTGGTGCTCTCAAAGCATCTGTTTCGCATGGTGTTGGCGCTGGTGATTGCCGAAGCGGGGGCCAATCTGCTACTGGTGTTGGCCGGATACCGCTGGGGTGGCGAGGCACCCATTTGGCTGGAGGGGAGTTTCCCGGCAATGATGGTTGATCCGGTGCCGCAGGCGATGGTGCTGACCGCCATTGTGATCGGGGTCGGTATCCAGGCACTGGCGATTGCCCTACTGGTACGGGTGCGGCAGCAGAGTGGAACGTTGCAGCGTGCCGAGGCGGTGGCGCAGATGAAAGAGGTGCTGGATCAGGAGTTGGGGAGCTATAGCGCCACCTCTCGTCATGCGCCCAGGGGGGAACGGCCACTGCAGGAGGTGAATCGTGAATCCTGAGTGGTTGCCGCTGCTGATTGTGGTGCCGTTGCTGGTCGCCTTCCTGCTACAGCCACTGGCAGGGCGTGCCCAGTCGTCTTCAGCGCTGCTCTCCTGGGTAGGGCCGCTGTTGATGGTGCTCTCTCTACTCTACACCTTGCCACTGGGAGATCAGGTCTCCGAGCAGCCGCTCTCTCTGGTGATGGGGGGATTTGTCGCCCCGATGGGGATCAACCTCTATCTCGATGGACTCTCCTGGCTACTGTTGGTGGCGCTGCAGCTGGGGCTGTTGCTGCTCTGGCCCCATGGCAAGCCGGTGCGTGAGCAGGCGCTGATGCTGTTGCTGGCCGCCTCTTCAACGGGGATGGCGTTGTCAGGGGATCTGTTCAACCTCTATGTCTTCTATGAGCTGCTGGCAGTAGCCACCTTCGGTCTGGTGGCCGCAGGGGAGAGTCGTGCCAGCACGCTGGTCAGCTTCCGCTATCTGCTGTTGAGTGGACTGGGATCGGTGCTGGCCCTCTCCGGTATTGCGCTGGTCTACAGCCATACCGGCACCCTCAACCTCGCCCATCTGGCACAGTTGGTCTACAGCGAGAGTGCACAACTGCCGCTCGCCGCCTTCCTGTTGATGCTGTTGGGATTTGGGGTCAAGGCGGAGCTGTTTGCGGTCAACAGCTGGGTGCCCGAGGTCTATGTGGTGATCTCACCCCGCCTCTCTGCAATACTGGCAGGGGTGGTCTCCAAGCTGGCGGTGGTGATGTTGATCCGTATTCCTCAATCGGTCAGTTGGGGATGATCTTTATCGCCTTCTCGCTGTCGATGGAGGCGGGGCTGCTGGTCGGTATTGCCCTCTCTCTACACCATCTGTTGATCAAGCCCGGACTCTTCCTGTTGACGGAGCAGACCCTCAATCGCTGGGGGATGGTGCTGTTTATCCTCTTCGCCCTCTCCTTGGTCGGGGTGCCGCCGTTGCCTGGCTTCTGGGCCAAGTTCTCACTGCTGACGGCACTGGTGGAGAGTGGGGGCTGGCTCAATGGAGTGGCCTTGACCGTGTTCCTCTTCGCCACGGTGGTCGAGGCGAGTTACCTGTTCCGTGTGGTGAGCCACTTCTATCAGGGCAGTGGCACCATTCATGAGGTCGAGCAGGACGCCTCCATCAACCGTGGAATGAATGGGGTGATGCTGGCCTCGCTGGTGGCGGCTGGACTGTTGTTGACGACCTGGCAGATTCAGCAGGTGGGGGACGGGATTGATGCGATTGCGCTGCAGGCCGCCGATGAGCGACAGGTGATCGGTACGGTGATGCCACAGACGGCAGGAGGTGGAGAATGAGTGGGCTGCAGATACTCGACCTGCTCTGGCTGATTGCCGGCATCACCACGCTGTCGACGCTCTGGTCGAGAAGCTGTTGTGGTGGCTGGCTGCAGGGGCTGCTCTATTTGATGCAGCTGGTGATGGTTAGCGGTATGGTGATGGGGCTGGAAAGTCAGAACAGTTACAGCTCGGTCTTGCAGTTCTCCCCCTTCGGCTATTCGATGGGGTGGCAGATCGATGGATTGGGACTCTACTTTGCGCTGATTACCATTGGAGCGGCGCTGTTTTCTGCCCTCTATACCGCAGGAGAGTGGGGCAAACGCTATGCGGCAGAGGGGAACAGTCTGCGTCTGTTGCGCTTTGCGCTGGCGTTGAATGTCTGGACCATGCTGCTGTTGCTCTCCAGTAACGACCTGCTCTCGCTGTTTGTGGGCTGGGAGCTGGCGAGCTGGTCCGCCTTCCTGTTGATGGCGTTGGCCGGTGGCACCGCCTGGCAGGCGGCCCACCGCTATCTGATCTATGCGATGGGTGGGGCGATGATGCTGTTTGCAGCGATTGCGATCATCGCCGGAGAGACTGGAACCATTCAGTTCAGTGAACTCAGCAGTCGCCTGGGTGAGCTCTCCACGGCGAATGCTGCGCTATTGCTGGTGCTGACGGTCTCCGGCTTCGGCATCAAGATGGGACTGTTGCCATTCCACCTCTGGCAGGCTCCCGCCTATGCCGGTACCCCGGGACCGGGGGGCGCCTTCCTCGGTGCAATCTCCTCCCGTCTGGGGCTGTTTGCGATGGTGCTGGTGCTGTTCAAATTGGCACAGGGGAGCTGGCTCTCTCTTGAGCTGGTTGGAGTCTCTGCACAGACCATCCTCGCCTGGATTGCAGTGGCAACCATCATCTTCCCCACCTTTACCGCGATGCGCCAGAACGATGCCCGTGAGCTGCTGGCATGGCACGGGA
>CAYFOU010000086.1:0-11716 GCA_964344805.1 uncultured Piscirickettsiaceae bacterium
CTGAGGAGGCAAGGCAAATTGATCCCTTTTAGGGGTTATATCAATCCCACCCCCTTTGGGGGTGGATTTTTTAGTTGCACCTTGATCTAGGCGATGCGGCTCTTACGCATATAGTCCGCTGGGATTGAATTGAATGCATACAGTACATGCAACACCAAGTACCCTAGGGTACAATGGCGCTCCATGAAATTTCCCTCCAACCTCTGTTTCATGGGATTCGTATGACTCGATATATCTTCATCACCGGTGGCGTGGTTTCGTCACTGGGTAAAGGCATTGCTGCCGCATCATTGGGCGCCATTCTTGAGGCACGCGGCCTTAAGGTAACGATGATGAAGCTCGATCCCTATCTCAATGTAGACCCCGGTACCATGAGTCCGTTCCAGCACGGTGAGGTGTTTGTGACTGAGGATGGGGCGGAGACCGATCTCGATCTGGGCCACTATGAGCGCTTTATCCGCACCCGGATGAGCAAGAACAACAACTTCACTGCGGGTCAGATCTATGACAGCGTACTGAAGAAGGAGCGCCGTGGTGACTACCTGGGCAAGACCGTACAGGTGATCCCCCATGTGACTGATGAGATCAAGCAGTCGATCATTGCCGGTTCCGAGGGGGCCGATGTGGCGCTGATCGAAATCGGCGGTACGGTTGGTGATATCGAGTCGTTGCCGTTTATGGAGGCGATTCGTCAGCTCGGGCTGAAGGTGGGGCATGATCGTGCCCTCTACGTCCATCTGACTCTGTTGCCGTGGATTCCAACGGCGGGTGAGCTGAAGACCAAACCGACTCAGCACTCGGTCAAGGAGCTGCGCAGTATCGGTATCCAGCCTGATATCCTGATTTGTCGCTCCGATCGTCCTCTGCCGGAGGGAGAGCGGGAGAAGATTGCACTCTTCACCAATGTGGAGGAGCAGGCGGTCTTCTCGGCGGTGGATGTGAAGAGTATCTACGAGATTCCAATGCTGCTGCACAAGCAGGGGCTGGACAAGATTGTGGTGAAGAAGTTCCGTCTTGAGGAGCTGCCAGAGGCAGACCTGCATGAGTGGGAGAAGGTGGTGCAACACCAGCAGAATCCGCAGCATGAGGTGACCATCGGCATGATCGGCAAGTACATGGATTTGACCGAGGCCTACAAGTCGCTCTCCGAGGCGCTGATCCATGCCGGTATCCATACCGATACCCAGGTGAAGATTCAGTATCTTGACTCCGAGGCACTGGAGAAGGGGGATCGTTCCAGACTGGATGAACTGGATGCGATTCTGGTTCCCGGAGGCTTCGGCAAGCGCGGTGTGGAGGGCAAGATCATTGCTGCGCAGATTGCTCGTGAGGAGAAGATTCCATACCTCGGTATCTGTCTCGGTATGCAGGTCGCGGTGATTGAATATGCCCGCAATATGGCGGGGCTGGAACGCGCTCACAGTACCGAGTTTGATGCAGAGACCCCCAACCCGGTGATTGCACTGGTGACCGAGTGGGAGGCGGCTGATGGCACCATCGAGCAGCGCAGTGAAGAGTCCGATATGGGGGGCACCATGCGCCTCGGTGGTCAGTCCTGCAAGCTGGGCGAGGGAACACTGGCCCGCAAGCTCTACGATGCAGAAGAGATCGTCGAGCGCCACCGCCACCGCTACGAGGTCAACAGCCAGCTGGTCGGCAAGCTGGAGGAGGCGGGTCTGGTCTTCTCGGGCCGCTCTGCCGATGGTGAACTGGTAGAGATGGTGGAGCTGAGTGACCACCCTTGGTTTGTCGCCTGCCAGTTCCACCCCGAGTTCACCTCGACCCCGCGTGATGGACATCCGCTGTTCAACGGCTTTGTCACCGCAGCGCTGAACTATCAGCAGAGCGCATCATGAATCTGTGTGGCTTTGAGGTAGGGCTGGAGCAGCCGCTGTTCCTGTTGGCGGGTCCCTGTGTGATCGAGAGCGAACAGCTGGCGCTGGATAGTGCCGGTGAGCTAAAAGAGATCTGTGACCGGCTGGAGATCCCCTTTATCTACAAATCCTCTTTCGACAAGGCCAACCGTACCTCGATTGGCAGCTACCGTGGCCCCGGCATGGAGGAGGGGTTGAAGATTCTCGCCAAGGTGAAGGAGCAGATCGGGGTGCCGGTGATTACCGATGTGCATGAGGATACCCCGCTGAATGAGGTGGCCGCAGTGGTCGATGTGTTGCAGACCCCCGCCTTTCTCTGTCGCCAGACCAACTTTATACAAAGCGTTGCCAAACAAGGCCTGCCGGTCAATATCAAGAAGGGGCAGTTCCTCGCCCCGGGGGATATGAAGAACGTCACCTACAAGGCGAAGGCAACCGGCAATGAGCAGATCATGGCCTGTGAGCGCGGTGTCAGCTTCGGCTACAACCAGCTGGTGGTCGATATGGCCGGATTGGCGAAGATGCGTGAGACCGGTTGTCCGGTGGTCTTCGATGGTACCCACTCGGTGCAACAGCCAGGTGGACAGGGGGGCAGCTCCGGTGGGCAGCGTGAATTTGTACCGGTACTGACCCGTGCCGCAGTCGCTGCCGGAATCTCCGGCCTCTTTATGGAGACCCATCCAGACCCGGAAAAGGCGCTATGCGATGGTGCCAACTCCTGGCCGTTGGGGAAGATGGAGGCGCTACTCGAGGTGTTGAAAGAGATCGACCAGAGTGTAAAGCGTTCAGGGTTTGCAGAGCTGGAGCTGTAAATGCTGTGTTGAAGAGAGGAAAGAGTTCTCTCTGTTTTGAGGTATGTACTGAGGTGCATACAGGATGATTAGGGCTTTGCTGTTGTGGCTGCTATCGATTCCTGCAGCCAGTGCAGCGGTTGAAGCCATCCCTCTATCCCAACTACAGGGCTCTTCCGATCTTTCTCCCTATGCACAACTGTTTGAGGATGCCACTGGAGTAAAAAAGATCGATGAAGTGGTGGCTCAGCCCTTGGATCGATTTGTTTTGTTGCAGCAGCATGGCACTGCACTGGGGTATAGCCGATCACGCTTCTGGCTCAAGGTAGCGTTGCATAATGATACCGACCGGGCTCGTTACTGGTTGGAGGTTGGAGAGCCCAGACTGCAGCAGATTGCTCTCTACCAGTTCTCTGCCTCGAATCAGGCTTCTCTGGTACAACAGTTACAGGGGGGATCGGTGTTACAGCGGGCAGAGCGTCCGATGGACGCTGCGGCCAACCTTTTTCCTGTTGAGATCCCTCTGGGGGAGACCCACACTCTCTACCTGAGTATCGCCTCAAAGACTGCGATTACCGTCCCTCTCTCTCTATGGCAGCCGGAACACTACCTCGATCAGCACTCCAACCGTTCCCTGTTTCGGCTGCTGCTCTATGGGGCCATTCTGGGGATCAGTGTCCTCTTTCTGCTGGTCCACCCATTCAACCGCACACAGGATCAGCTCTACTACAGTCTGGCGCTGTTGGGTTTTGCCATCTTTGTGCTTACCTACAATGGTTTTATCCACCACCTGATCCCGGCGATCTCCGGGGATTGGGCGATACGGCCGATGGTCATGGGGGCAGCAGGGGCCACCCTCTTTTTCCTTGCCTTTACCCGACTCTATCTGCAACTGCAGCGTTACAGCCCGCGCTGGTATCGCATCATTGGCTGGATCATGGGCTATGATCTGCTGGTCTTTCTGATGGGATGGTGGGGAGACTATCTCTATGCCGGATATGCCATCTCCATTGCTGCACCGCTGGCGGCTGTAGCGATGCTGGGCGCGACCTGGGTGGCGGTACGCAGCAAGGTATGGAATGCCTGGTTCTATCTGTTGGCCAATGCCCCATTCTGGATTGTGGTAACACTCACCTTCTTTCATTGGGAAGGGGGAAAGCTGGTGCATGTGCTCCCCCAGGATCGTCCACTACTGTCGATCGGTATCAGTGGTGTGCTGTTCCTCTCGATCTCCTTTGCCATTCGCTTTGATCGCCTGCAGCGGGAGAAGGTCGCGACACAAAAACAGCTGCTGGAGACAGAGATGAAGATGGCTGCCCAGCACAAGGAGCAGGAGATGGAGCGACAGCAGCGCAAGCAGCAGAGTGCCTTTATGGCGATGTTGACCCATGAACTGCGTACCCCGCTTTCCATCATCAAGGTGGCGCTGGGGGCAGAGTCCCCTTCGGATAACATGCGTCGCCAGGCAGATCGGGCGATCTCCGACATGAATGACGTGATTGAGCAGTGTGCATTGGCAGAACGGATTGATGCGGGTGAATTGCCTGCGGCTTCCAGATCCTTCCAGTTGGATGAGTTGATTGCAGGGCTGCAGCAGCGTGAGCACTTTACGGAACGTTTCCAATGGCATATTCAGCAACTGTTACCGGAGCTGGAGAGTAATCGTGAATTGCTTCATGTGATTCTGCTCAATCTGCTCAATAATGCAGAGCGGCACTCTGAAGAGGGGAGTGATGTGGTGGTAACCGCCGAAGCAGCTCAACGGGGAGAGCAGGAGGGGGTTGAAATCACCGTCTCCAATCTGCCTGGGCGATCAGGATGGCCGGATGTCAACAAGGTCTTTCAGAAGTATTACCGCAGCCCTGGTGCCTACAACCTGACCGGTTCAGGGTTGGGGCTCTACCTCTCTCATACGCTGGCGGAGAAGCTGGGGGGTGAATTGCGTTACCAACCGGACCGGGATCGGGTAAGGTTTGTTCTATGGCTGCCGCACTCCGTATTGTAGTTGTTGAAGATCACCACGCCTTGCGTGAGGTGATTGTCGAGCTGCTGGTGCAGAAGGGGTACCAGGTCATCGGGGTGGAGTGTGCCGAGGCGCTGGATGATGAGGCAGGGGGAGAACTGATTGATCTGCTGGTGGTCGATCTCAACTTGCCGGGAGAGGATGGGATCAGCCTGGTTCGTCGTGTACGTGAGGTGCAGCCGGAGATCGGAATTATTATGGTGACTGCCCGTAACGCTATTGAGGATCGGATTGCCGGTTATCAGAGTGGGGCCGATATCTATCTACCCAAACCGATTGACCCCATCGAACTGCTTGCAGCGGTTGACTCTCTGGCACGTCGTTTGAGTGTATCCAGCCCCTCCACGGTATCTGGGCAGCAGTCACTGTTATTGGACACTCGCAAGCAGTCTCTCAGTAGTGAGCGTGCAACCGTTAAGCTCTCCTCCAGTGAGACTGCCCTGTTGATTGGGCTTGCTCGAGCCCATCAACAATTCCTGGAGTACTGGCAGGTGGTGGAGCTGTTGGGGCTGGAGCTGGATAACTTTCATAAATCTGCACTCGATGTGCGTATCTCCCGTTTGAGACAGAAAATGACCAGGGTAACTGACCGGGAGTGCCTGCAGACCCAGAGAGGACGTGGTTACCAGTTGGTCTACCCGGTCTCTATCCACTGAAATCCTGATTGCTTTCCTTATGTAAGCCAACTGTAAGGTTGGAGTCATGTGGGCATCTATTCTATCGATGATTTTTAAACGATCAGGATGATAAGGGGTTGACGGGTACGCTGTGTGTGGCAGCATGGTTATCTGGCATGGGGAGGAGCACCTGAACAAGGAGCGTGGAACTCGCCATGGAATCGGATGTGCAAGAGCAGATAGCGCCAGAAAGGCCGGATGGAATATTTTCCCAACGGTGGCGAGTACTGGCTATTGATGATGATCCAGATGTATTGGAACAATACCAGCGGCTACTGGTTCAAAAGGATAATAGCGAACGTTTGCTGGTATTGAATGATCTGGTGGGTATTGAACCGGATCCGGCAACACGGATGCCCCGGTTTTCTCTGGATACGGCATCCAGTGGTCGAGATGGATTTCAGCTGGTCAAGGAGGCACTACAGGATCAGCGCCCCTATGCGGTGATCTGTATCGATATGCGGATGGCCGAATGGGATGGTCTGAGGACGGCGGTAGAGATTCGCAAGGTGGACCCGGAGGTCAACCTGATCTTTGTTACCGCCTATACCGATTATGAACTCTCCAGAATACGCGCCCGTATTGGCGGGAATTTCAATCTGCTCTACAAGCCCTTTGCTCCGATAGAGCTGATCCAGTCGATCAGCTTTCTCTCCGAGAGCTGGGGCAAGCAGCAGGCGCTGAAGGCGGTGCAGAGTGAGCTGGATGACTACCGTGAACAGATGACCATCTCTCTGGCACTGGAGAAAGAGCATACCGAACTGATTCTGGAGTCGATGAAAGAGGCGGTGGTGGTGATTGATCGACAGGGGAATATTGAAGAGGTCAATCCAAAGCTGGAGCAGATGATTGGCAGGGGAGAGGCTGAGGTGGCCGGTCATCCGTTTGAATCGCTGTTTCAGGAGAGAAAGGGGGTTCGTCAAAGTATCGGTCATCCTGCTGTTCATGCCACGGTGATACAGAAACGGGTTGATGTCTACCATGATTTGGTGGGACGCTGGATTGAACACTCCCTGCTTGCTGCATTGGTGGTGAATGAGGATGGGACCATTTCTCAGGTCAACCATGCGATGGAGGAGCTGAGCGGATGGCGCATTGATCAACTGCTGAATGGCTCGCTGGAGCTGTTGTTGCCTCCGCAGATACATGATGCGCATAGTGTATTGATGCAGCAGTTCATGGCCCAGCCTCAGGCGAGAAAGATGGGGGGAGAGCGGATTTTGCCACTGGTGTGCGCCGATGGTGAGATGATTGAGGTGGAGATTGCCCTGCTTCCGCTCAATATGGAGGGAAAGGCACGGGTGTTGGTGGTGCTCCACAACCCGGTTGAAGCGCACAAGCTGGAGATGTTCAAGCTGACTCCGCTTGGTTGCCTGATCTACAAGGAGGAGGAGCAGTCCGAGATTCAGACCGAGTGGCTACTGAAGGGGAGCGGTGGAGGCACCATTCCGGTCCATGTTTCGGGTTCCCCGATCTATCGGGAAGAGGGGCGGCGCCGTCGCTTTAATGGGGTGGTACTGGTACTGCATGACCTGCGGCAGACACTGTCGGCCGAGAGCGCAATCCGGGCCAATCGGGCAAAGGACAGCTTTCTTGCCTCGATGAGCCATGAGTTGCGTACCCCTCTGACCTCCATCATCGGTAACAGTGAGCTGTTGGTGCGGGCGCTGAAGGATCAGCTGGATAGTGAGCTCTACGAGATGCTGCGTTCGATTCAGGTCGCAGGGCGTGCGCAGCTGGCGCTGGTCAACGATATTCTTGATCTCTCCAAAATTGAGGCGGGCAAGTTTGAGATTGATCAGCAGCCGTTTGTGATTTCTACATTGATGCAGGATGTGGAGGATATGTTTGCCGCCCGTGCCAGAAAGGTGGATATTGATTTCTCGGTGCAGATCGATGCACGATCCTCCCGGCAGTCGATGGTGGGGGATGAGAAACGGATCCGGCAGGTGCTGGTCAATTTTTTGAGCAATGCAATCAAGTTTACCCAGCGGGGGAGGGTGATGCTGTCGGTAACGTTTGACAGGGAGCAGAAGAGGATCGGCTTCCATGTTAAGGATCAAGGGATTGGAATGTCGCCTGAGGTGGTCGAACGTCTCTTTCAGCCGTTTGAGCAGGCGGATAGTTCCATTACCCGTCGTTATGGCGGGACCGGGCTGGGGCTGCATATCTCCTGGAATCTGGCCGAACTGATGGGGGGCTATATTGATGTGGAGAGTAAGGAGGGGGTTGGTTCCACCTTCAGCCTCTATCTGCCGCTGCAGCTGGAAGAGAGCAAAAACGCTACGCAGGAGGGGTTGGATAGTGGGCAATTGCCGGAACGTTTTCGAGGGCATGTACTGTTGGCGGAAGATACCCCTGAACTGCAGCGGCTGGGGCTGCAGATGCTGGAGTCTCTGGGGTTGACGGTGGCTGTGGTTGGTAATGGGCAGGAGGCGATTGAGCAGGCGCTGGGGCAGAGCTTTGATCTGATTTTGATGGATATGCAGATGCCGGTGATGGGGGGGCTGGAGGCGACCCGTACCTTGCGGGCACTGCACTACAGGAAGCCGATTATCGCATTGACCGCCGATGTGATGGCACACCACCGTACCCAGTTTGAAGAGGCTGGCGGGAATGGCTTTCTCAGCAAGCCGGTTGAATACGTCGCTTTTCAGCGGATACTGCAAGAGTATCTGGAGGTGGATGAGGGGGCTGCAGAGGGCGGTGATGGATTGTTGGATCGCTCTGGAGAGGGGTACCAGCAGGCTATTGAGGAGTTCAAGCAGCAGATGGCCGGTTATCAGCAGGAGATGGAGCAGGCCATTGTCGATAAGGCGTGGGGTGATCTGGCTAGGCTGGCCCACAAGATCAAGGGCAGTGGGGGGAGCTTTGGCTATCCACAACTGACCGAGCAGGCCAAAGTGGTTGAAGCACGATTGCGCCAGGAGCAGTTTGATGCAGCTGGGGAGCAGGCAGCCCAGCTTTTGGCATCCATTAAAGGTATTCTGTGATGCCACTTTTATCTGATTAACCGTGGTGTTTCAGTAGCAGATTGACCGACTCGATATCCTCAATCGTCAGTGTCCCCACCTCCTGCCTCAACGTCAGTCTGCTGAGCAGCAGATCATAGCGTGCCTGGGAGAGTGAGCGGCGGGCGCTGAACAGCTCCTTCTGGGCATCCAGCAGGTCGACCGTGATACGTGTACCCACGCTGACCCCGCTGTGGGTTGCCTTCAGTGCGGTCTCTGCCGAGGCCACCACCTGCTGCTGCGCCTTGACCAGTTCGATAGCGGTGACCACCGCCAGATAGCTGGAGCGTACACGCTTCACGGTGCTGCGTCGCTGCTGCTCCAGTTTTGCCTCGATCTGTTGCAGTTGCTGGCGTGCCTGTGTCACTTTGGAGCGTGTGCTGCCCCCATTCAGTAGTGGTAGGGTTGCCTGTATGCCAACGGAGTAGCTGTCGTAGTCACTGCCATAGAGGTTGTTGCTGTTCTCGTTGCGGGAGAGTGATCCGGTCAGATCGACGGTCGGATAGTGGCCTGCACGTGCCGCTTCAATTGCAGCTGTGGCCGCTTGCCGCTGCTGCTCCAGCTGTTGCAGTGCAAGGTTCTGCTCCAGTGCCTGCTCGATCCACGCCTTGGGCTGTTGCGGTGCGGGGGGCTGTAACGGAATCTGTGGCTGCAGCGGTTGCAGTTTCGAGATCTCCCGGTTGACCAGTTCGAACAGCACCTCATAGCTGTTGGAGCGTGCCGCCTTGGCAGAGACCAGCTGGGCGCGGTTGAGGTCATAGCGGGCCTGGACCTCCTGCAGATCGGTCATGGATATGGTGCCGACTTCGAACTGTTTGCGGATCTGCTTCAACTGTTCGGCGGTGGCATTCAGCTCCTGTTCGGCCAGTCTTACCGACTCCTCTGCACTGAGATGGTCGAAGTAGGCGCTGGCGCTGCGCAACAGGAGCTGTTGCTGCTCCTGCTCCACCCCTAGCATCTTCTCTCTGGTGGTGATCTTCTCCTGTTCCAGCTGCTTCTGCTGGGCGCGGTTGTAGAGGCTTTGTGAGAGAGTGAGGCTGTAGCTCTCTCCACGGTTCTCATTGCTGTAGCGTGAGTTGTCGCCGTAGTCATAACTGGCGCTGGTGGTGAGAGAGGGGAGTAGCGGTGCCCGCGCCTGTGTTGCCTGCTCTTGCTGGATCTCTCTGTCGAGCCGGGCAATCTGCAGTTGCGGATCCTGCTCCAGTGCTGCGCGGGTGATCTCCAGCATATTCTCTGCCTGCAGTGTGCTGGAAGAGGAGAGTAGGGCCAGTGCTGCGGTGAAGGTCTGTAGTCTCTTGTTCATGGGGTTGTCTAGCTCTGTATCTGTGTGGCAGGGGAAGGTTTAACGGGTGTAATCTCGCCGAGGGCGTTGAAGTCATCCAGAATGCAGTAGATGGCAGGTACCAGAAAGATTGCAATCAGGGTTGCCGAGGTGAGGCCGAAGGCGAGGCTGGTTGCCAATGGGATCAGGATCTGCGCCTGCAGGCTGGTCTCGGTCAATAGTGGAATCAGTCCGGCGATTGTGGTGATCGAGGTCAATAGAATGGGGCGGAAGCGGGCGCGCCCTGCATGCTTGGCCGCTTCGATGACCGCAATCCCTTGTGCCCGTTCATCGCGGATGAAGACCACCAGCAGGATGGAGTCATTGACCACTACGCCGAACAGTGAGGCCATGCCGATCATGCTGGGTAGGGTGAGATCCAGCCCCATCGCCATATGGCCGAAGACCACGCCGATCAGTGCGGTGGGGATTACCGACATCACGGTAATGGGGGCGAGATAACCACGGAACTGCAGCGCCAGCAGCATGTAGATGCCGACCATTCCCAGTAGTACATTGCGCACAATCGATTGCCCGGTCTTGGCCGACTCGTTACTCTGACCCTGGATATCAATGCGCAGACCGGGGTATTTCTGCTCCAACTGCGGGAACAGTTCACGGGCGGCAAGTCCCAACAGCTCCTGCGCGTTGGCGATCTCGCTCTGTACATCCCCCTGCACGGTGACGGCTCGTTCTCCGTCTACCCGGTTGATCCGTGCCCAGCCCCGACTCTCTTCGATGTCGACCACCACATCGAGTGGGATCAGTGCGCCATCGCGCCCCATGATGGTGAGGTTGTCGAGGTCTGCACGACCGCTACGGTTGCTGGCGGTGAGTCGCAGATCGACCTCATAGGTCTCGGCCCCCAGCGGGAACTCGTCGATCTGGATGCCCTGGAAGGCGGCACGGATCTGGTTCGATATCTCCTGTGCATTCAGCCCCAGTGTGCCGCTGCTCTCCTTGAGGTGGAAACGGTACTCCCGTTTTCCCGGACGCAGATCATCATTCAGATCGGTCACACCGGCGTAACCAGCCAGCCACTGCTTCAGCTCCAGCGCAGCCGACTGCAGGTGGTTGAGGTTGTCACCAATCAGTCGGATGTCGATCTGACGACCACCGGGGCCTACCGTCGGCTCGACAAAGGTGATGGCGATCACATCGGTGAGGTCGCCGCTCTGTTCACGCCACACCTGACGGAACTCATCCAGCGATGCATCCCGCACCTCTCCAGTGAGCAGGTCAGTGATGATGCGTGCCACGTGGGGGCCGCTCTCGTGGGCATCCGGGTTCTCCCCATAGATTACGGCGACGTGCTGGATCAGGTCTTGCTGTCCTGGCTGGCGTGGCTTGAAGTGGCTATTGGTTCGCTCCAGCGCCTCGGTCAGCTGGGCAACCACCGCCTCGGTACGGGCCAGTGGGGTACCCTGTGGTAGCAGGATGCGCGCCTCCAGCAGATCGCCCTCAATCGAGGGGAAGCCGACAAACTTCAGCTTACCGCTGGCAGGCATGGCGATGGCCAGCAGCATCAGCAGAATCACCGTGCCTACGGTGAGATAGCGGTACTCCACCGCAAAGTCGATGGCGGGACCAAACACGTTCCCACGCAGTCGATCAAAGTTGCGCTCAAAGGCCTGACGAAAACGTGAATCCTCCCGCCGGTCGATATGGGTCAGTGAGTGGCCGAGGTGGTTGGGCAGTACCAGAAAGGCCTCGAACAGACTGACGGTGAGTACCACCAGCAGCACAATCGGCATCACTCGCAGCACCTGACCGATCTCGCCACTGATAAAGGCGAGTGAGCCGAATACCAACACGGTAGTGGTGAAGGAGGAGAGGATTCCCGGCATTACCTGTTGAATACCCCTGGTGGCCGCCTCCATCGGGCGGTCCCCGCGTGCCAGACGCGAGGCGATGTTCTCGGCGATCACAATCGCATCATCCATCAACAGACCGATACCGATCAGTAGCTGTTAACGCTGGAGCAAGAGCGCAGCTATTCGCCGCATCCCATTAGTTGAA
>CAYFOU010000087.1:0-11679 GCA_964344805.1 uncultured Piscirickettsiaceae bacterium
CCGAGACCGGCTACTGGAAAAGAAAGCACGTCTCAATCAACAGCGAAATCTGGCATCTGCCCAGCGTCAATGGAAAGTTGAATTGTGATGCCTGCCACCTGGATGCCGCAGAGGGCTATTTTCAGGACCACGCAGTACAAATCCCCGGAGTATGACCATGAAAAAACAGTTACTTTTACCCATCCTACTACTGCTCTCACCGGTTGCCACCGCAGGCAGTGTGATCGATACCTTGCAACAGCAATATCGACAACAGGGTGCCACTGACTTCAGCGTACAGCGCGGTGAACGGCTATGGAAACAGGCCAATCCACATAGCAGCGGCAATCATCGCAGCTGTATCGATTGTCACACCGGAAACCTGAAAAAACCGGGCAAACATATTCGCACCGGCAAGATCATTTCTCCTCTCTCCCCTGCCATCGATCCAAAACGGTTCAGCCGTATCAACAAGGTGGAGAAGTGGTTCAAACGCAACTGCAAGTGGACACTGGGCCGCCTCTGTACTCCACAGGAGAAGGGGGACCTGCTCAGCTATATCCAATCCCAATCCTGAATCTTCAAAAGGTAGACCATGAAACTGAAATCACATCTGACCACCATCACCCTGACCATTCCACTGATAGCCCCCTTTACCGCATGGGGTGACGATGATGAGTGGGAACATCGGCGCAGCTATCCACAACCGAGTCCTCTATTGGAACAGTACAGAGAGGAGTGTGGCAGTTGCCATATGGCCTATCCTCCCCGTTTTCTCGGAGAGGCCTCCTGGCAACGTATCATGCACTCACTACAGGACCATTTTGGTGAAAACGCCGAGCTTGAGCCACAAGAGCAGCAGGCTCTGCTCCGATTCCTCTCGGAGAACAGTGGTCCCAGCCGCTGGTATCGCTTCTGGAAGAAGAGTGACGAGGTCCCGATTCGCATCACCCAGACCCGCGCCTTTCGCCATGAGCATGACGAGATTCCACGCCATTTGATCCGCAAAAATCCAAAAATCGAGTCACTGAGCCAGTGTGAGCGTTGCCACACCCGGGCCACTGAAGGATCATTCAGTGAATACCAGATCCGTATCCCCGGCTTCGGGCGCTGGGAAGACGATTAACAGGTTGTTGAAATTCGCTCATGCGAGTACGAGACAAGGCATTTTGGCGTGAAAAAGCGGAGTTTACACAGGGTAAATGAGCATTTTGAACGGCAAAATAACACCGTATCGTGCCGCATGAGTAGAATTTCAACAGCCTGTTAATCGAGGAGACCATATCATGAGACTATTACTGGTTGAAGATGACACCCTGTTGGGAGACGGGCTGGCTGCCGGTCTGACCCAGACAGGCTATCGGGTGGAGTGGGTCACCGACGGCCAACAGGCACTGAATGCAATCCGTACCGATCAATTTGAACTGATGGTGCTGGATCTTGGACTGCCCAAACTGGATGGTATTGAGGTACTGAAGACGGCACGAGCACAGGGGAACAGCACCCCAATCCTGATTCTAACCGCACGGGATGCACTGCAGGACCGCATCGACGGGCTCGACAACGGCGCCGACGACTATCTCACCAAACCCTTCGATCTGGGAGAGCTGACGGCACGCCTGCGCGCCATCCACCGACGCAAGATCGGTGAATCCTCTCCACAACAGCACTACGGCAATATCTCCCTCGATCCTGCCGCCCGCACGGTAACCCAGGATGGAGATCCGGTGGATTTGACCCGCCATGAATTCTCCATACTGGAGCTGTTGATGAGCCATGCTGGACGGGTGGTCACCAAGGAGCACCTGGAGGAGAGTCTCTATGGCTGGGAGAGCGGTGCAGAAAGTAATACCATTGAGGTCCATATCCACCATCTGAGAAAGAAGCTGGGCAAGAGCACGATCCAGACCGTACGCGGTGTAGGCTACCAGCTCCCCGAAATCAAGTAACTGTTCATCTCACCCCTGAAATCTGCCATTTCTGCGTTCAAAAATGATCATTTACACTTGTAAACTCACATTTTTTGCCTTGAACTGACAAATTTCAGGAGCAAGCTGCTTCGCCTCGAACAGCCACAGGCTGGTAATCAGTTACAGAAATCGAAGAATAGTTAAAAATGATATTTGGCACACGCTCCCTCCAGCGACGGCTGTTACTGCTGTTGCTCGGCTCCATCACCACCCTCTGGCTAATTGCCGGTTTGGTGATTCAGGATGAGGTGCGCCATGAGGCGGAAGAGGTATTTGATGCCAATCTGGTACAGCTCTCCAAACTGTTACTCACTCTGGTCCAGGGAGAGTTGAATGAACATCGGGTACATAATTGGCATCTGATCGGCCCCTATCAACTCGATGAGATTGCACAGCAGTTCCACCACTACGAACACAAGGTGGCCTTCCAGATCACCGACACAGAGCACAATCTGCTGCTGAAATCCCCCCAGGCTCCGGCACAACTACTCTCCACCCAGCGAGGCATCTTTGAAGATCGCCTGATCGATGGGCAGTTGTGGCGCACCTTCAGCCTCCCTCACCCCCAGGCGGTGATCCATGTCGGGGAGTTGATGGAGGTGCGTAACGAACTGAGTGAGGAGGTCTCGGAGCACATGTTTGAGTATGCACAGATCGCTCTCCCACTACTGGCGCTACTGATCTGGTGGTCGGTACGCTGGGGATTAAGTCCAATCTCCACCATCACCAACGATCTGGCTGAACGGGATAGCCGTCATCTGGGAGAGATCGATGAAGAGCATTCCCCGAAGGAGCTGAAGCCGCTGGTCCACGCCCTCAACCGTCTCTTTACCCGCCTCCAGCACTCAATGGATAAGGAGCGCCGCTTTACCGCCGATGCCGCACATGAGCTGCGCACCCCGCTGGCCGCGATCCGCATCCACGCCGAGGTGGCCCGCAATGAACAGGATGAGGCACGCCGCACCCACGCCCTGAAACAGATCATCACCGGTGTCGATCGCACCACCCACCTCGCTGAACAACTGCTGGCTCTGGCCCGGGTCGATGGAGTCGATGAACTGGACCCCAACTACACCACCCTCGATCTGGGGCAGATCGTGAAGGAGAATATCGACATGCTGGGCAATCAGGCCAGCGCTGCCGAGATCGATCTCCAACTGAGTGACGATGTTCCAGAGTCTCTGGAGATTGAGGGTAACCGGGAGTTGATCTCCACCCTGCTGCGCAACCTGATCGACAATGCGATCCGCTACACCCCCTCCGGCGGTCGGGTCAATGTCAGTCTGAACCACCATCAGGGAGGGATTGAGGTCAAGGTACGGGATACCGGCCCCGGTATTCCCGAAGAGATTCAGCAGCAGATCTTCGAGCGCTTCTACCGCAACAGCAGCAGCGCCAGTGGTTCCGGGCTGGGGCTATCGATCACCAAACGGATTGCAGAGATTCACGGTGCCACCATCGAGATGGAGAACTGCAGCGATCCCGACGGACTGGAGATCAGCGTACGTTTTCCGGGGTAATGCCCTCTCGAAACAGTGACTCATGGGTCACCACACAGAGCGCCAGATAGGGGACAAACAGATTGGCCAGCGGCACCATGGTCAACAGATAGAGCAACAGCATGGTCAGCCGGTACCCCTCGGTGCGGATAGAGAGCTGCTGTCGCAGAGAGGCCATGCCACTGCGGCCACCCAACACCTCAATCAGCAGCAGACGACGGAACAACAGATAGCCCAGCACAAAATAGAGCAGATAACCAATCCCGGTCAGCAGCAGCGGGGAGAGCAGTACCATCAGCAGCAGATAGAAGAGAAAGCTCTTGCCGACCATCAGCAGTGAGGCCGTCACACTGATCCCCTCCTGATCCAGCCCTGCAACCTGTTGTGGCGCATGGCGCAGAGTGATGTTGCGCACAATCTGCTCGCTGAAGAGTGCTGCAACCAGCAGAATCAGCGGTGGAATGAGAAAATAACCCAGCACCCCCAGCAGCATATGGAGGGCAATCCCCGCTCCCCAGTAGAGCCACCCCTCACCACGGTCCAGCTCCAGCAACAGTGCCCCAACAGGGTCCTGCAACAGCAGATAGAGCAACCCCATCCCCCCCAGCACAATCCCCATCGCATAGAGAAAGTAGCGCAGATTCTCCATCCGCAGTGCATCCTCAAGCCCCGCTCGCAATACCGTCATCATTGTGCCGTCTCCAGCGCCTCATAGCGCTCCAGCAACGCCTCCTCCTGCTGCTCCAGGGTCTGGTCCAGTTCCCCCTTCTCCTGCAGCAACAGCTGCAGCTCTGCCTTGAAGGGCTCCTGATAGATCTCCGGTTCAGCCAGACGCTGCTCCAGTACCTCCTTGCGCTGCTCCAGCTGCTCAATCTCCTGCTCCAGCCGCTTCACCTCTTTTTTCAGTGGGGCCAGACGCTTGCGCTGCTCCGCCTCGATGCGGCGCTGCTCCTTGCGCGAAGGCCCCTCCTCTGTGGACGGCTGTACTGCTGCAGTGGCAGCCGCCGGTTCCGCACTGCGCAACCAGCGCGCATAGTCATCCAGGTCTCCACTGAACGGCTCTACCCGCTGCTGCCCCACCAGCAGGAAACGGTCGGCCACCCCCTCCAGCAGGTAGCGGTCATGGGAGACCACCACCAGTGCCCCCTCATACGCCTGTAGTGCAACGGTAAGGGCGTGGCGCATCTCCAGATCAAGGTGGTTGGTGGGCTCATCCAGCAACAACAGATTGGGGCGCTGACGAATGATCATCGCCAACACCAGTCGCGCCTTTTCTCCCCCGGAAAAGGGCCCTACCTGCTCCAGCACCCGATCCCCATTGAAACCAAAGCTGCCAAGATAGTCCCGCAGCTCCTGCTCGGTGGCATCGGAATGGTTGCGCTGCAGATGGAGCAGCGGGGTCGCCTGCAGATCGAGCAGCTCCAGCTGATGCTGGGCAAAGTAGCCGATCTTCAGCGCCTGCGCCTCCTTGCGCTCTCCCTGCAGCCGGGTGACGTCACTCGCCAGCAGTTTCATCAGCGTCGATTTTCCCGCCCCGTTGCGCCCCAGCAACGCCATTCGATCACCGGGATTGAGGGTGATCGACACCCCATCCAGAATAACCGTCTCTCCATAACCGGCCCTGCACTGCTCAATGGTCAACAGTGGATGGGGATTCTTCTCTGGAGCCAGAAACTGGAAATGGAACGGGGAATCGACATGGGCCGGTGCAATCGCCTCCATCCGCTCCAGCGCCTTGATTCGGCTCTGCACCTGTTTCGCCTTGGTCGCCTTGGCGCGGAAGCGCTCCACAAAGCGGTGCATATGCTCCCGCTCGCGCTGCTGCCTTTCATAGGCGGACTGCTGCTGCGCCAGCCGCTCGGCCCGTATCCGCTCGAAGGCGCTGTAGTTGCCCGAGGTGAGCTGCATCTGCTGCTGTTCGATATGGATGATGCCATCCACCACCCGATCCAGCACATCCCGATCATGCGAGATCAGCAGCAGAGTGCCGCTGTACTGCTTGAGCCAAGCCTCCAGCCAGAATACCGCATCCAGATCAAGATGGTTGGTGGGCTCATCCAGCAACAACAGATCGGAGCGGGCCATCAGCGCCTGCGCCAGGTTGAGACGCATACGCCATCCACCCGAGAAGGCCGATACCGGCTGGCTCTCCTGCTCCACCGAGAAACCGAGCCCCTGCATCAGCCGTGCAGCCCGATTGCGGGCATTGAAGCCATCAATCGCCTCCAGCTCTGCATAGAGCGCCCCTTGCAGCTCTCCATCTTCCACCTGCTCAGCCTCGACCAGCGCCTGCTGCAGACGGCGCAGTTCACCATCCCCATCCATCACCAGATCAATCGCCGCACACTCCAGTGACGGGGTCTCCTGCGCCACATGGGCCACAATCCAGCTATCGGGGAACTCCAGACTCCCCTCATCGGCCCCCATCTCTCCCAGAATCAGCGCAAACAGACTCGATTTGCCACAGCCATTACCCCCGGTCACCCCGATCTTCTGACCGGAGTGAATCGAGAGAGTGCTATTCTGGAAGAGTTGCCGAGGACCTCGTCGGATCGACAAAGATGAAATGCGGATCATCCCGCTATTGTATCAAGGATGAAGTAACCACTATTTGGAGATATAGACGTTGAAACGATCCGGCTCTACCCGATAGGGAAACTGCAGCTGGAACTCCATCTCGAACGGGCGCTGCACCCGTCCAATGTCGGCCCCCAACAGGATCCCCTGTTTACTGGGGCTGAGAAAACGGAGCCGTTCCGGCTGACTCTCATCATCGGGGATCATCTTCACCATCCCCTGTATCTGCTCGGCCGCATGGACCTCCTGGGTATAGGCGTTGTAGAGCACCACCTGGGCACCGCACTGTTCCGAGTAGATAAACTCAACATGGTGAACTCCATTCCTCGCCATAAAGAAGGTGCCTCCATAACGGGAATCATGGTCATCATGGGCGATGCGCAGTGGAGACTTGCAGTAGGGGCCACCCTCCAGACGATAACGACTGCCCCCATTCAACAGCTCCGCATTCTCCTCAACCACGATACCATGCTCACACGGATCACGAATCAACGTCGGCTCCTCCCCCAGATAACTGACTGCCAGCGGAAGCGCAATCAGCCCTCCCATTAACCCCTTGATTGCTATACTCATCTACCCTCCTTTCAAATCCCCCACTACGGATGGATGGTCTCAAACGGGAATGGTATCTCAACCCACTCTCCCCGCCGTTGAACCCGTACCACCGCAAACCACTCCATCAGACGACGGATACAGACCGAGAGGCTCCCCTCACCCCTATAGGTCATACCATCGGCTTCCGGCCTCATCCGGTACTGCAGATACCCCATATACATATCCTTGCCCTCAAACAGCACCTCCATCCGCTCAACCCCGGCTCCAGTGAAGTGTGCCTTGAGTGCAATCGGTTCGGTAGTCGGCAACGGACGTGGATTCATCTCGAAGGTGAGGGTTCCCCCTCCGGGCAGATCAACACTGCACGCCTGCTGGTGCAGCATACACCCCTCTACCACTGCCAGGCGTTGAGGGGTGGCACGCTCCGTCTGTGAGGGCCAAAATGCAATCAACAGCCCCAGTAGTAACAGCAATAGCCCCCCCCATAGCAGCACGCCTCTCTGTTGGAGCATCATCTCATCATTTCCAGGCCGCCTGAATCGCCGCCAGATCCCGCACCATCACCTCCGGCTTGTGTGGAGTGTTGAAGACCGCATGCAGCTTGCCATCAGGATTGATCAGGAAGATGGTCGCCGAATGGTTGATCAGATAGGTGGTCTTTGCAGCTTCAGGAATCTCATCCCCCTCATTGAAGACAACCTGGCGCCCATCAACATAGTAGACCCGCTCATAGATCACTCCAATCGACTTTGTAAACGGATCGATCTGCTCTTTTGGTCCGGTGATACCGAGAAAATCGGGATGGTAGTAGGTAACATACTCCTGCAGATCAGCCACACGATCCCGCTGACTATCAACCGAGACAAACAGCACCTGTGGACGCTCCGCCCCACCACTCTGTTCCAGCTGTCGACTCATCCCCCCCAGCATAAAGAGCTCCGTTGGACAGACATCGGGGCAACGGGTATAGCCAAAGAAGAGCATTGACCACTTCCCCTTCAGCTGCTCCAGGGTGAAATCGCCGATATCCCGCTGCTGCAGGGTAAAGCTGGGCAGTGCACGGGGATTGGGCAGCAACATCGCCCCCTCCAGTTGCAGATTGGTGGCCGGTTGCCCACACCCTGTCAACAGCAGTACTCCAACCATCCACCCCAAATACCCTCTGATTCGCCTGTTCATCAACACTCCTATTGTTCCAGCCGCTACCGTAAGGGATTCTTGTAGCGCCATCCTGCAACAATGTCAATCTGTCACCTTGTTTCCAGTCGCGGTATCCTCCGATTTTATGAATAGTCAAAAAGCCTCCGTGAATGCACTGGTCCTCTACAAGAGCGGCCCGGCCCGCATCACCGCGATCCATGAGAAGATCGAGATCCAGCTCCCCAACGGTAACCAGAAACGGGTACGAGACAAAGACATTCTGCTGCTCCATCCCGGTCCACTCACCACACTCTCTACCCTGGAGGCACCGTTGGAGGGGGAGATCGAGGAGGCATGGGAGCTGTTGGGGGAGGAGAGCCTGCCGCTGGACGAGTTGAGTGAATTGATCTACGGGGAGACCACCCCGCACACCGTCTGGGCCAGCTGGCAGCAGGTGAGTGAAGACCTCTATTTCCACGGCACCCCGGAGGCCATTGAAGGTTATCCGGCAGAGCGCATTCAGCAGGTACGACAGGAGCGGGAGGAGAGGGCCACTGCCCAGCAGAAGAAGGCCGACTTTCTGCAGCGGCTGAAAAATGGCCAGTTGGAGCCAGAGGACCACTCCGAACTCAGCGATGTGGAGATGCTGGCGCTGGGGCGTAGCGAGGTAAGCCGCATTCTGCGAGATCTGGGGCGGGAACAGCGCCCGGAGAATGGTCACCACCTGCTGCTGGAGACCGGCTACTGGAACAGTCACTACAACCCTCACCCCGCCCGCATGGGAGTGGAAATGAACTCTGCATGCGGTGAGGTCCCCTCTCTACCGGAAGAGGAGCGAGTCGATCTGACTCACCTGACAGCATGGGCCATCGATGATGAGGGCAATCAGGACCCGGATGATGCAATCTCGCTGGACGGTGAGCAGATCTGGGTCCATGTGGCCGATGTCGCCGCACTGATTCCACCCGATAGCGAGCTGGACCAGCAGGCACGCGCCCGTGGAGCCAACCTCTATCTGCCGGAGGGGACCATCACCATGCTGCCCCGTAAGGTGACCGAACAGCTCGGACTGGGATTACAGCAGCGCTCCCCCGCCCTCTCCTTCCGCTTTACCCTCTCGGCAGAGAGCACCATTGAGAAGATTGAGATCACCCCCAGTTGGGTTCAGGTGACCCGTACCAGCTACCGACAGGTGGAGGAGCAGATCGAGGGAGAGACCTTTGCCCCACTCTACCAAAAGGCACTGCAGTATCAGCAGCGACGCCTGCGGCAGGGGGCAATCCGCCTGGAGCTGCCGGAGGCGAAGATTCGGGTAGAGGAGGAAGAGATCACCATCACCCCACTGCCCAAACTGCGCAGCCGTGATCTGGTAACCGAATTCATGCTGATGGCGGGCGAGGCGGCGGCCCGCTTTGCCCAGCAGCAGGAGATCCCCTTCCCCTACTCCACCCAGCCCCCACCGGAGCCGGATGAGCAGGGTAACCCCTATCCGGCCCCGCAAACCCCCTCAGAGATGTACGCCTTCCGTCGCCGCTTTCAGCGCAGCCAGCTGAAGAGCCAGCCAGAACCCCACTCCGGCCTGGGGATGACCGAGTACAGTCAGGTCACCAGCCCGCTACGCCGCTATCTCGATCTGGTCGCCCATCAGCAGCTACGGGCCTGGGTGCAGGGCAAACCGCTGCTGGACAGCGAGGCCCTGACCGAACGGGTAGGGGCTGCAGAGGCAATTATCGGCAATGTTCGCCGGGCCGAACGTTTCTCCAACCAGCACTGGAAGATGGTATGGCTGCAACAACAGTCCGGTTGGAGTGGTGAAGGGGTGCTGGTCGACACCATGAAACAGCGCGGCACCTTCCTGATTCCCAAACTGGCGCTGGAGTGCAAGACGCGGATGAAACAACCGTTGGCGTTGAACGAGACGGTATCGCTGAAATTGAGTGAGGTGGATCTTCCAGAGCTAACCGCTTACCTTCGACTCTGAATAGAGCGGAAGGCTATCTTTTGGCCTGATAACAGTTCTGCATGCACTCCATCGGCAGCTGTACCCGAATCGTGGCCCCTCTGCCAGCCCCCTCACTGAATACCTTGAGCTCCCCCCCCATCGCCACAGCAAAGTTGGCGGCACTGTGCAACCCCAGGCCACTTCCAGTCGCCTTGGTGGTATAACCGGAGAGCAGTACCGAAGAGAGTTCCTCCTCGGGAATACCGACCCCGTTATCACTCACCTCCAGCACCCAGAAGCGCTGCTCCGCACCCGCCTCCGGATCGATAGAGAGGGTAATCCGCCCCTCATCCACCGCAATAGCACCACTCATCGCCTGTTCGGCAATCGCCTCATAACTGTTCTTCACCAGATTGACCACCATCTGTCCCAGCGGGCTGCGCGGCAAGAACACCTCAGGGATCTCACCATGCTCCTCAACCAGGAGTTCCACCTTGCGCTTGCTCAACTCATCTCCAAGCAGAGTGGATACATCGGAGAGCAGTGAAGAGAGGGCAAAACGGGAGGACATCAACCCCTTGTTGGTCAGGCTGCGCTGTGCATCGATGATCTCATTGACATGGTAGACCGACTCTTTCAACTGCTTGCAGTCGCTGTCCAGATGGGCGGCATACTCCTCCTTCAACAGCTTGGCTCCAAGATCAAGAATCTGCAGCACCCGGTCCCGCTCTTCACCCTGCTCCAGCATCTGGTGCCCCTTCTCCAGCGCATTTCCCAGATCATTGAGCTTGTTGACCACGGTCTGAATCGGGGAGATTCGGCTATTGACCCCGACCATCGCATTACCGATGTTGTGCAGCACCGAGGCTCCCATTTCGGTCAATCCATTCTGGTAGGCGGAGATCCGCTCCTGGCTGCGCATCTCTTCTTCACGCTGGTGGTACAGATAGAGCTTCAGATGGGTCGCCACACGCGCCATCAATACCGCCGGTTCAAAGGGCTTGGTAATGTAATCGGCACCACCGACACCAAATCCCTCGATCATATCCTTGGCCTCACTCTTGGCGGTGAGGAAGATCACCGGAATCGCGGACCACTGGGGATTCTCCTTGATGCGTTGACACACCTCAAAGCCCCCCATTCCCGGCATCATCACATCGAGCAGAATCAGATCGGGAGAGACCGACTCTACCAGCCGCAACGCCTCTTCACCATTCTGGGCAAAACTGACCCGATATTTTTTACTGTCTCGCAACACCCCGCCCACCACCTGCAGATTGGTCGGCTGGTCATCGACAACCAGAATTCTGGGATTCTCTTCTATCATCAATCAGCGCTCTTCAAACAGTCTCTCCAACTGCTCCAGTGAACGATTCATCCCTGTTACATCCATACATTCAGACTGCTCCTCCAATACCTCAGCCCACTGCTTCAGTGGCAATGAGCCGGTAACCTCTGCAAACTGCTCAACCTCACGGGCCATCTGCTCAATGGTATCAATATCTCTGGTGGCCTGCACCTGCCGGAGCAGCCCTCCTACCGTCTGCTGCAGCTGCTCCAGCAGTGCATTCTCCCCTGCCAGTACATAGAGATCGACAGCATTTGGTGTGCTCCCCTGCTGCATCTCAATACCGATGGCAACACTCCCTTCCTGAGGCTCTCCAACCGGTTCCAACGTCTCCAGCAGTACCTCATTGAGCCTGTCCGGATCGATCGGTTTGGCTACAAACCCCACCATTCCAGCGGCATAACACGCCTTCCGGCTCTCTGTGGTGGCATCTGCAGTCAGTGCAATCACCGGAATGTTCAGTTCAGGGTGCCGCTGCCGGATCTCCTCACTGGTCTCCAGACCGTTGATCCCCGGCATGCGAATATCCATCAATACCAGCTCCGGAATCCCCTGCGCCCCATCGGCAACTGCCCGATCCAGCATCTCCAGCGCCTGCTCGCCGCTACTGGCCTCGGAGACCTCTACCCCCATATCCTCCAGCATCGCCCGAATCACCAGCCGATTGGG
>CAYFOU010000088.1:0-3571 GCA_964344805.1 uncultured Piscirickettsiaceae bacterium
GTGATGATGATACGGCGGCCCGCCTTGGTGGGGATGAATTTGTGGTGCTGATGCACGGCTGGTGGAAACGGGATGAGGTACGCCAACTGGCAGAGCGTATCCTGCAGCAGCTGCGGCGCAGCTATGATGGGCCACAGGGGGAGATCGTGGTCTCCGGCAGCGCGGGAATTGCCCTCTATCCCGAGGATGGTGGAGATGCTGAGAGACTGATGGAGCAGGCGGATCAGGCGATGTATCGGGCCAAAAAGGCGGGTAAAGGTCAGGCCTCGTTCTGAGGAGATGATTTACAATTAGGTGATGAAAGGGACGCAATCCACCAATACGATTTGGCACCACGCCACCGTTACCCGGCAGCGCCGTGAAACACTGAATAAGCACAAGGCAGCAGTGGTCTGGTTTACCGGGCTATCCGGAGCAGGCAAATCGACACTGGCCCATGCGGTGGAGGAGTCACTTCATCAAAGAGAGTGTCGCACCATCGTATTGGACGGAGACAATGTGCGTCATGGCCTCTGTGGAGATCTGGGGTTCAATGAAGCGGATCGCTCCGAGAATCTGCGCCGTATCGGTGAGACCAGCAAACTCTTTATCGAGTCGGGTACCATTGTATTGACCGCCTTTATCTCCCCGGCCCATGCTGATCGGCAACAGGTGAGAAATCTGCTGCCGCATGGTGACTTTATCGAGATCTATTGTGACTGTTCGGTCGAGGTGTGTGAGTCACGGGATGTGAAGGGGCTCTATGCGCGTGCGCGTGCCGGAGAGATCAGCAATTTTACCGGGATCAATGCCCCCTATGAACCACCCAAGGCGGCCGATCTGGTGGTCAATACTGCAGATGAGTCGTTGCAACAGAGTGTGGAGCGGGTAGTGGCGCTGCTGGAGAGCCGTGGAGTAGTTCCCGTAAAAAGTGTGGCAGATCAACAGAATTGAGGTATAATCCTGACGAAATAAGTCAAGATTAAGGAGCCCGTAATGTCCCAATCCAGCGAAGGTGATCTGGAGTTCAGCTACGAAGAGCGCGTAGTGATGACTGAACGGGTCATGGAGCTGTTCGAGGAGTGGGGCATTGGCAAGAGGGAACAGATGGTGCTGCTGGGGTTGAAGGGAAAAGAGCGGATGTTGACCCAGTTCAAGTACGGCACCCCGATCCCTGATGAGCAGCCGGTACTGCAGCGGGCACGCCACCTGATTGGTATCGGGGATGCGCTGTTCCACAATTTCCCTCGTTCCACCAAGGCGGGCGGTGCGGTCTGGTTGCGCCATACCAACAAATACTTCAATAAACGGTCGCCACTGACCATTATGCTCGAAGATGGTATCCCCGGCCTGAAGCAGGTGTGGGTGAATCTGGACTGTACACAGGGTTGGGACTGAAAAAATACCTCTACCAGGTTGTTGAAATTCTACTCATGCGGCACGATACGGTGTTATTTTGCCGTTCAAAATGCTCATTTACCCTGTGTAAACTCCGCTTTTTCACGCCAAAATGCCTTGTCTCGTACTCGCATGAGCGAATTTCAACAACCTGCTACAAGTTGCGCAGCGTTGACTCATTATTAGCAGTCAATTCGCAGCGAGTGAGATCCGGTTGAGATCAAATGTTGGAAGATCCGATCTACCATGTTGCAGATGACAAACTCGCATAATGCCCCAGCTCAATTCTGAACACTTCCATTGCTGTGTTGGAAACTGATCATTTACACTTGTAACACTACGAGCTGTGCTCGCGGTCATCATTGGGATAAACTCACATTTTCCGCCTTGCACTGAAAGCGTTCAGAACCGATCTGGACCATTATGTGCGCATAACAAGAATAGAGAGAAGTTTTATGCCTTCATTTGATACCGTTTCCGAGGTCGACCTGCACGAGGTGACCAATGCCGTAGACCAGACCAATCGTGACATTGGTAACCGATTTGATCTGAAGGGGACCGGGGCTGCAGTTTCGGAAGAGGATGGTGGCATGGTGGTCAAGGCCGATAACGAGTTCCAGCTGGAGCAGGTGATGGATATCCTGCGAGGCAAGCTGGCCAAGCGCGGTGTGGATGCAGGTGCTCTGGATATGGGTGAGGTGGAGACCAACGTCAGCGAGGCACGTCAGCCGATCAAGCTGGTACAGGGGATCGATACCGCCATTGCCAAACAGATTGTAAAGCTGATCAAGCAGTCCAAGATCAAGGTACAGGCGGCGATTCAGGGGGAGAAGGTGCGTGTCACCGGCAAGAAGCGCGATGACCTGCAGCAGGTGATGGCGCTGTTGCGTGAAGAGAGCAGTATCAACGTACCGCTGCAGTTCAACAACTTCAGAGACTGATTGCAGCGTTGGCCCGGATCGAGGTTTCGATTGCCGAGCAGCTGTTGACCCTTCTCCCCGAGGAGGGGGAACCGCTGCAGTTTCTGATCTCGACCGCAGCCAATGGTCCCGGAGAGCAGTTTGGTAGCGGCTGCACCCCAAGAGGACGTCACCATATCCGCATCAAGATTGGGGAAGGGTGTCCACTCAATGCGGTTTTTGTCGGGCGTCGCGCCACCGGAGAGCTCTATGGCCCGGAGCTGGCTGAAGAGCAGCCGCAGCGGGACTGGATTCTGACCCGTATCCTCTGGCTCAGTGGGGATGAACCGGGCCGTAATCGAGGGGGAGAGGTCGATACCCTGCGGCGGATGATCTATATCCATGGTACTCCAGACAGTGAGCCGATGGGGGAGCCCCGCTCACACGGTTGTATTCGTATGCGCAACCGTGATCTGATAGCCCTGTTTGACCGGGTTGAGACCGGTACGCCGATTATTATCAAGGAGCACTAATTATGAGTCTGGGGCCACTGATGCTCGACCTTGACGGGGTGGAGCTCTCCGCAGAGGAGCGCAATATGCTGGAAGATCCCCGGGTGGGTGGGGTGATCCTCTTCAGCAGGAATTTCCACTCCCCGGAACAGTTGACCCAACTTTGCGCCGATATCCACGCGGTACGCAGCAGTCCACAGCTGCTGATTGCAGTTGATCAGGAGGGGGGGCGGGTTCAACGTTTCCGTGAAGGTTTCACCGAACTGCCTGCGATGGAGCGGTTGGGCAGAGGATATGACCGTGACCACAAGCGTGCACAGCAGGATGCAGAGTCGATTGGCTGGTTGATGGCAAGTGAGCTGCTCAGTTGCGGGGTCGATTTCAGTTTTGCCCCGGTACTCGATCTCTCCCATGGGGTCAGTGGGGTCATCGGGGACCGCGCCTTCCATCGCAAGCCGGATGTGGTGGCGACGCTGGCCCAGAGCTGGATGCGAGGGATGCATCTGGCCGGAATGGGGGCGGTGGGCAAGCACTTTCCCGGGCATGGGGGGGTAAAGGCCGATTCCCATGTTGATATCCCGGTCGATGAGCGCAGCTATGCCGATCTGATGGTCGATGATCTGGTCCCCTTCGAGCGCATGGTGGAGTACGGCATTGAGGGGATCATGCCGGCCCATGTCTACTACAAGTCGATCGACCCCGACCATCCCGCCTGCTTTTCGGCCTACTGGCTACAGCAGGTGCTGCGTAACCAGCTCCACTTCAATGGGGCCATCTTCAGTG
>CAYFOU010000088.1:3581-11652 GCA_964344805.1 uncultured Piscirickettsiaceae bacterium
CGCTCCGATGGGTGGTTATCCGGAGCGGGCGGCGGCAGCGTTGGAGGCGGGTTGTGATATGGTGCTGGTTTGCAACCATCGGGAGCACGCCATTGAGGTGCTGCAATCCCTGCCGCAGCGCAAGGAGCCGCTATTGACGGCACGGCTGATGCGACTGCATGGCAAGCGCGGGATTGAACGCAGCAAGCTGATGGAGAGCCATCAGTGGCAACAGGCGGTGGAACGAATCAAACAACTGGAAGAGGTACATACCGTGGAGATGGAGCTGTGACTGTATCGTTGCAAGAGGTGGAGCAGGTAAGACGGGAGGCCGATGTCCTCTGGACCCAACAGCAGGTGGAACAGGCGCTGGATGAGATGGCGGCCGCGCTGAGTGAACGGGTTGCTGACAGCCATCCACTGTTGTTGACGGTGATGAATGGTGCGGTGATCCCGATGGGCTACCTGCTGACCCGTCTCGAATTTCCGCTACAGGTCGACTATATCCACGCCACCCGTTATGGCAAGAAGCTGAGCGGTGGCGCGCTGGAGTGGATTGCCCGTCCCCGCATTGCGCTGCAGGGGCGCACCGTGGTGATTGTTGATGACATCCATGATGAGGGGGGGACACTGCTGGCACTGCAACAGTGGGCAGAGGATCAGGGGGCCAGGGAGGTGGTTACGGTAACCCTGGTGACCAAACTACACGAACGCAAGGTGGCACCGCCCTCTGACTTCAATGCCCTGACCGTTCCCGACCGCTATGTCTTTGGTTTTGGGATGGACTACAAGGGGTACCTGAGAAATATGCCGGGAATTTTTGCCCTCCATGAAGGATGAGTTATAGATGATAACAAGCTGAAATTGTTCAACAAATGCCTGTGTATACAAGAGTTTATATAGGTAATTTTAAATTGTTTCAATAGGTTGCAAGGGGTACGATGCGCCCGGATTTTATGGCTATCACAAACTGCTGAACCGGCAGAGGATTGCATTTTTCGGTCTATGCGGGTGGTCCTGAATATTCCATATTTATGATCAGACGCAAAGAGAAAAAGTCCTACTTCTGGCGTACCTCCCATCAGCTCAATATTGCAGGAGGGATTCTGCTGATCCCTATTCTGATGCTGATCTCCCTCTATCTGATTGAGAAGAACCGGGAGATAGAGGGGCTGGAGCGACAGGTACAGAAGGCCTATCTGATCTCTCCGCTGCTTGATGTAATGAGGGCAGTTGCTGTACACCGCAGCCTGCTCCATCTACAGCTCAATCAGCCTCCACAGATATACTCTGATCAGCAACCAAATCGGGTGGTGGCTGCCAATCAGCAGGTACAGGATACACTCTATCTGCTTAACCAGAAGCTGAGCGGAGAGGAGAGCGGGGCTCTGGAACATGCTCACCATGTCAACCAGATGTGGCAGGAACTGCTGGAGCTGTTGCAGCACAGACAGTCTGAGGATGCTGAAGAGCTGTTCCAGCAGCAGAATGATCTGATGGAGCATCTGATACTGGTGCTGGCGGAGCTGGGACGGGATGGGAGTCTCTATCCGGAGTTGCGTTCTGTACTGATCAAATATATTCCGGTGCTTGCGGAGGACTCCTGGCAGCTCCATAGCCGTACTGCGGCCCATATGATGCAGTTGGAGAGGCGACGTTCCGGCTTCCCTGAGGAGGTGTTTGATCTGGAAGGGTCGGAACATACCCTGCTTAATTTGGTGACACTGACCTCGCGTGACTTTGTCGAGTTGAGAAATACCCTGGATCGTACCTTTGTGGATGGATTGGAGCGGGATATGGTGATCCCGCTGATGTTCGATCTGGTCAATACCGCACAGGAGATTGAGGACTTGATTGAGTGGGATGTGTTGGGAGGGGATGTTCAATTTGATGAGGCCGAATCGTTCCTCAACTATAGCAACCGTTCCATCGAAGCACTGTTTGGACTCTTTGATGAAGTACGGATTCTCTATCTGCAACGCCTCCATACTGAATTGGGGG
The DNA here is from genome assembly GCA_964344805.1 of uncultured Piscirickettsiaceae bacterium. Lineage (GTDB taxonomy): Bacteria > Pseudomonadota > Gammaproteobacteria > Thiopontia. Next base: position 5,562 of record CAYFOU010000088.1, read on the forward strand.
AGCTGATCAGCGCCAGAAACTGGCTGATAATCGTGCTTTCGGTATCGATGGTGTTGGCGATTTTCCTGGCGACCACCATTGTCCACCATATCCTCAGCGGGATTCAGCAGGCGGTGGAGCTGATTGCCGATCTGGGGCAGGGGAACCATGATCGTCCTATCTCCCCCTATCAGATCCACTACAACCGCTCCCGTGAAGTGACGATGATGCTCAGCTCGATTGAACGGGCGCGACAGAAGCTGCAGGCTGCCGCACAGCAGAACCGGCAGGCGCATCAGGAGATTGAGGGGCAGAAGAACTTTCTCAAGGGTCTCACCAACAATATGCAGAACGGGGTCTATGCACTCGACCAGCAGGGGTTGGTTACCTTTGTCAATCCGGCGGCCGAGAAGATGCTGGGATACCGTGCTGATGAGCTGATAGGACGGAACATGCATGAGACCATCCATACCCATCTGACCGATGGTGACGTGATAGAGACGGTGGATTGTCCAGTTTACAAGGCGATTCGTAATGGAGAGCGCTACTCCATTGAGCAGGACTGGTTTGTCTGCAAGGATGGCAGCATGATCCCGGTGGAGTTCAATGCGGCCCCACTGATTGATCAGGGAGAGGTTCAGGGGTCGGTAGCGGTCTTCAATAATATCGCCTTGCGTCTTGATATGGAGGCGAAGCTGAAGGCCTCGGTGATTGAGGCGGAGAAGGCCAACCGTGCCAAGGGGGACTTCCTCGCCAATATGAATCATGAGATCCGCACCCCGATGAATGCGATTATCGGTATGGGTCACCTTGCCCTGCAGCGGGAGATGGACAGTAAGCAGCGTGGCTACATCGAGAAGATGCATGGGGCGGCGCTCTCTCTGCTGGGGATCATCAATGATATTCTCGATTTCTCCAAGGTGGAGGCGGGCAAGCTTGATATTGAGGAAATCCCCTTCCGGTTGAGTGAGGTGATCATGCAGCAGCGCCAGCTATTGATGGAACGCAGCAATGAGAAGGGTATCAACCTCCACTTTGAGGTGGATACTGCAGTACCGGATGGGTGGATTGGTGACTCTGGGCGCATTGGTCAGGTGTTGACCAATCTAACCAGCAATGCGCTCAAGTTCACCGAACAGGGAGAGGTGGTGGTGCGGGTTGAACATCAGGGAGAGGGGGGTGATGACAAACAGTGGCTCCTCTTCTCGGTGAGTGATCAGGGGATAGGGATGAGCCGGGAGCAGCAGAAGAGGTTGTTCCAGCCCTTTACTCAGGCTGATGGCTCCATCTCGAGGAAATTTGGCGGTACCGGACTGGGGTTGTCAATCAGCAAACAGTTGGTAGAGTTAATGGGTGGAGAGATCTCAATGGAGAGCGAATTGGGGAGCGGCAGTACCTTCCGGGTACGGCTGCCTCTGCAGCTGGATCTTTCTGCAGAGGATGGTGTGAAGGGGATAGAGGAGAAGCCTGTGCAGAGTGAAGAGATTCGACTGGAGGGGGTACGTATCCTCTTGGTAGAGGATAACCCGGTCAACCAGCTGGTGGCGGCAGACCTGCTGAAGCTGGTAGGGGCCGAGGTGGATATGATGGCCAACGGGGCAGAAGCACTCGATTATCTGCAGCAAAAGGCGGAAGCGGGATCGCTTCCCGATGTGGTGCTGATGGATGTACAGATGCCGGTAATGGATGGGTATCAGGCGACGCAGGAGATTCGCCGGCAGGCCCGCTATGATGCGATGCCGGTGATTGCAATGACCGCCAATGCGATGGCCCGGGATCAGCAGGCCGCCAGGGAGGCGGGCATGGATGACTATGTGCCCAAGCCGATTGATCCAGACCAGCTCTACCGGACCGTGGCAGGCTGGATCACTTCAGAAGAGGAAGGTGATCAGCAGGTGGCTGCGCCGGATGAAGTACAGGCCCCTGTAATTCAACCCCTGCAACAGTATGAGTGGAGATACCTGGACTATGACCGTGGCTTGAGACAGTCTGGGGGCAAGGAGTCGCTGTTCCGCAAGGTGCTGTCCAGCTTCTATCACAATCAGGCGGGAGCAATTACCGGGATTCAGGAGGCACTGGTGCGAGGGGAGCCGTCCGATGCAATGCGCATGGCCCACTCTCTGAAGGGGACGGCGGGAACCATTGGTGCCCTGGCACTGCAGCAGCAGGCCGCTTTATTGGAGCAGCAACTGCAGGATAAAGGTAACGGGGAGGCGTTACTGGAGGAGGTTGCCGCAGCCCTGGATCCGGTGATTGAGGAGATTGGGCAAGTGCTGCAGGAATCTGCAGGTAAGTCAATGGATCAGGAGGGGGTGTTAGCGCTCAATGAGATCACCACGCAGTTATACTCTCTGCTGGAGTTGATTGATCAGTATGATACCGAGGCGCTCGATCTGCTGGAGGGGCTGCTGCCGGGGGTGGGAGAGCGGCGTGAACCACTGCAGCAGGTGATGCACAGCCTGGAACAATATGATTTTGATAATGCACGCCTGCGTGTTGTCGAATGGCTGGAGCAGGCGGAAGAGGAGGTGGGTGAAGGGTGAGCCCGAAACAGAAGATCCTTGCTGTAGATGATACCCCGGAGAACCTTGATGTGATCAAGGGGCTGCTCTCCGAGCAGTACCAGATTCTCGGGGCGATCCATGGTGCGTTGGCGCTGAAGATTGCGGCTGCCCAGCTACCCGATCTGATCCTGCTTGATGTGATGATGCCGGAGATGGATGGCTATGAGGTGTGTCGGCGACTGAAAAGCAATCCTTTGACCCGGGAGATTCCGATCATCTTTCTCACTGCAAAGAGTGAGGTGGAGGATGAGGAGCGGGGGTTTGAGCTGGGGGCGGTCGATTACATCACCAAACCGATCAGCCCACCGATTTTGCAGGTGCGGGTCAAGACCCACCTCAGCCTGCGCAACTACAGCCGCTCACTGGAGAAGATGGTGGAGCAGCGCACTGAACAGCTGTTGCAGATTCAGGATGCCACCATGCTGGCGATGGGGGCGCTGGCAGAGCATCGCGACCCGGAGACCGGCAGCCATATTCATCGTACCCAATCCTATGTGAAGGTTCTTGCCGAGCAGTTGCAGCAGCATCCCCGCTTCTCCGGGCAGTTGAGCGCCGAGCAGATCGATCTGCTGCACAAGGCGGCCCCGCTGCATGATATCGGCAAGGTGGCGGTCCCGGATGCGGTGCTGCGCAAGCCGGGTCGACTGTTGTCAGAGGAGTACCGACAGATGCAACAGCATGCAATCGCCGGTCGTGATGTGATTCTGCAGGCGGAGAGTGCACTGGATCAGGAGCAGCCGTTTCTGGTTTACGCCCGTGAGATCGCCTGCAGCCACCATGAGATGTGGGACGGTAATGGCTATCCAGAGGGGTTGAAAGGGGAGGAGATCCCGCTCAGTGCTCGTATCATGGCGATCGCCGATGTCTATGATGCGCTGGTGACCCCTCGGGTCTACAAGGAGGCCTTCACCCATCAGAAGGCGGTCTCAATCATTGAAGAGGGGCGGGGAAGTCACTTTGATCCCGATATGGTGGATGCCTTTATGGTAGTGGAATCGCAATTTGATCAGATTGCCCGTGAATATGGGGATGCGTTGCGATAGCGTAGCTGTTCAGATTGCCTCTGAGATCTGCCAGTGACCGCCTTTGGCGTTGCTTCGCTTCAAGGCAAAAAATGTGAGTTTACAAGTGTAAATGATCATTTTTGAACCGAGTTAGCGAGGTCGTGCTACGCTGAAATGGCGGATCTCAGGAGTGAGTTGAATAGTTATGAGATAGCTTTTCCTTCACGGCTGCCGTAGCATTCCTGCCATGATTAATGGCCTCTCCAACAACAAGCTACTCTTTATCATCGAATACGGGGTCTACCCTGAACTGATTCGCGCCCTGCAGTCGACCCGTTATCAGGTTACCGTAGAGCACCAGATGCGCAAGGCGATCTCCTTTCTGAAAAAACAGGCCCCGGCGGTGGTGGTGGCGGAGTTCTACCATGAACCGGCGTTCCGGGATCGGGTCAGCAACCTGGAGTCGATGTTGGCCCATCTGCAGCGCAAATTGCCCGATAGCCGTGTAGTGGTGATCTACAATGATGTGGATGAAGGCTTTCTGCGACAGCTAGAGGGGCGCTTTTCGGTGGATGCAACACTGCTCAATCCGGTGGCACCGGAACGGTTGCTGGAGGTGGTGGATCAGCTTTCGGTGGAGAGCACCTGACTGATCACCTTGCCCTTGTGTAGCCGGGTCTCGATTCGATCTCCAACTTCAACCTGTGTCGCCTCCTGCAGCGCCTGCTGCTGCGGGGTCAGGGTGATGCTGTAACCGCGTGAGAGGGTGGAGAGCGGGCTCAACAGATCGAGTGCCTGTGCCAATCCAGAGAGCTGGTCACGCTGATGCTGTAGCTGGTGACGAATGGCCTGTGAGAGTCGGTTATGCTGCCCCTCCAGCCGTTGGCGATAGCTGTCGATGCGGTTGGCCGGTGCCTGCTGCCGCAGGCGCAACCAGTGGCGCTGCAACTGCTCCGATTTGCGTTCGATCAGCCTCTGCTGAGCGCGTAGTAGCTGCTGTTCATTCTCATCAAGACGTTGTGCAATCTGCTGAATCCGTTCACGGGGATGACGCAGGCGGCGTTGCAGATGACCAAGATGCTGCGAAAGCTGCTCCAAGTTGCGGTGACTCTGTCGAATCAGTCGCTGCTCCAGCACCTTGAGCCCCTCCAGCCACTCCCGTTGATCCGGGGAGATTGACTCGGCTGCTGCTGATGGGGTGGGGGCCCGATAGTCGGCAACGAAGTCGGTAATGGTGAAGTCGGTTTCATGGCCTACAGCAGAGATGGTGGGCAGACTGCAGTGGTAGATTGCATGGGCCACTGACTCTTCATTGAAGGTCCAGAGGTCTTCGATTGAGCCACCTCCGCGGGTGATGATCAGTAGATCACACTCCGCTCGCTGTTGGGCGGTCTCGATGGCATGGACCACCTCGGCAGCAGCCCCTTCACCCTGTACCGAAGTGGGGTAGAGAATGATCGGCAGAGAGGGAAAGCGGCGCTTCAGTACGCTCAGAATATCGTGAATGGCTGCGCCGGAGGGTGAGGTGATGATCCCGACCCGTTTCGGCAGCGGGGGAATCGGTAGCTTGTTCTCTTCAGCAAACAGCCCCTCGGCGGCCAGTCGCTTCTTCAACTGCTCATAGGCGCGCTGCAGCGCGCCTTCGCCCCCTTCCTCCATATGTTCGGCGATCAGCTGGTAGTCCCCCCGCGCCTCATAGAGGCTGACGGTGCCACGGATCTGCACCTGGGCTCCGTTCTCTGGTTTGAAGCGGAGGTGGTTGAGGCGGTTGCGGAACATTGCACAGCGGATCTGTGCCGAGGTGTCTTTCAGGGTGAAGTAGATGTGACCGGAGGCGGGGCGTGCCAGATTGGAGATCTCCCCCTCCACCCAGAGGGTGGAGAAGTTTTGTTCCAGCAGAAAACGGCTCTCCCGGTTGAGTTGGGAGACCGTGAGTACCTTGCGTTCAGGGTTTGGCAATTATTGTGGGGTTACGGTTACCCGCACACGGATTGAATCTCTTGGGCGAGACTTCATGCGGGTGGTGAAGCTGTGACCGTTGTAGCGGTAGGTGACTCGATAACCGGAACGTTCGGTCTTCTCTTCAGTCTCATAGACGGTTTCGCAACGCTCCACCTCCTTGTAGTGGCCCCCTTGCTGCCCGGAGTGGGTCTTCTCCTGGTCGTTGGCGATGGAGGCACCGAGTGCTGCACCGGCGATGGTCATTGCATCCTTGCCGGAGCCGTCACCAAACTGGTTGCCGACCACACCACCAAGGATGCCTCCGATCAGCTCATTGGTGATGCTGCCATCGGAGCGGCCCGGCCCTTGTACCCGCACGGTCTCGGTCCAGCACTTCTCTACCGGACGGCGTACGGTGTAGCGGCGCTCTACAGGCTCCACCCGGGTGATGGTAGCCCAGTCGGTGAAGGATTCCCCTGCATAGCTGGCCTGTGGCAGCGCAAAGGCGGTTGCCATCAGTGCGGAAGAGAGCAGGGTGGATAGGGTGATTTTCTGTAATTTCATGGTGATATCCTCAACAATCATCAGCTGCCTACCATTATA
>CAYFOU010000089.1:0-11539 GCA_964344805.1 uncultured Piscirickettsiaceae bacterium
ACCGGGATGAACGCCAACCTCTACAAGGCGATCAACCCGATTGTACAGATCTTCAAGCCGGTCTCTCCACTGGCCTGGCTGCCACTGGTGACCATGGTGGTCTCTGCCCTCTACATCTCGCAGGACCCGATGTTCTCCAAATCCTTTGTCACCTCGGCCATTACCGTCACCCTCTGCTGTCTCTGGCCCACGCTGATCAACACCTCGGTGGGTGTCGCCAGTGTCGACAAGGATCTGCTCAACGTCAGCAAGGTGCTGCGCCTGAGCTGGATCAAGCAGACCACCAAGGTGATCCTCCCCGCCTCCATTCCGATGATGTTCACCGGCCTGCGTCTTTCACTGGGCATCAGCTGGATGGTACTGATCGCAGCAGAGATGCTGGCGCAGAACCCAGGGCTGGGCAAGTTTGTCTGGGATGAGTTCCAGAACGGCAGCTCCAACTCGCTGAGCCGTATCATGGTTGCGGTCGTGGTGATCGGCTTTATCGGCTTCCTGCTGGACCGTGGCATGTTGCAACTGCAGAAGTGGGTCTCCTGGGACAAGTCTGCCGAGCTGCGATAGGGACCATTGCCCCAACAAAAACCCCGATATGGACAGACTCCATATCGGGGTTTTCAATTTGAAATCGCTCTATCTCCTTACACTTCCAGATTTTCTATCTCTCTCGATCCATGAACCACACGCACTATCCCTACATAATCCGAGTCGATACGATACAAAATCAGGTAGTCCCGGTACGGAAAACTTCGCAAGCCAGCAGCAATCTCTTCCCGCTGTCTCCCAATCTCCGGGTTTGGGCCAATGGTATGGATACAGATATTTTGCAGCTTCTCCACAAAGCGATCCGCATTGAGAACGTTGTCTATCGCGATGAACAGCCAGATATCATCCAGATCCACTCTGGCCTGATCCGCGAATCTAACCTGCATGGTTGATTTTGGCTAACCTTTCTCGTCCGCGCTGCTTGATGCCTTCAAAGAACTCCTCACTCGCTTCATGGGTACGACCAGCATCCAGATCGTCGATCCCCTTCTGGGTCTCTTCCTTCCACTGCTCCCGTGTCCATGCTCCCGTAACTTCCGGTACCACATCATCCACCTTGTCTCTCACCGTCACCACATAGGTGTGGTCGGCTTCCACAGGAAACGATTCCGAAATAGTGGTTGGGAGTTCACTCCCCCTCATCTCTAGCGTTACGGTGCTCATGGTACTGGACAACAAATCCTTAAACGGGTTGTATCCAGTATATCCCTCATCTCATCAGAAACAAAATCACCTCTAGCCCGAAGCGAGCACCGTCGGCAGAATCGAAACCAGCCGCTCACGCTCCTTCTCCAGGCGCACCGCCAACACGGAACGCATCTTCTTGGCCACCGCAGTACCTCCGGTCTGCTCATGAATCGCCTCGATTGCACCATTCAGGGCATCCAGCTTTTCGATCACATACATCTGATTTGCCTTTAACATCATTGTTGTCTCTCCATATTTTCCAGTGGGTATGGGGCAATATGCAGCTTCCGTTCCACCCCATCCCCATTGATTTAATGCTATATAAATCAGTCTATTGCAAATTTCAGACAAGACAAGCAACGGCAAAGGCGGCAATAACGGTCATTGCCGCTGGCAAATCACACAACAGCTCCATCCATCGATATGCACAGCCGTGGTGCCTGCCGAATCCATTGCACGCGCCATTGTGAAGCAGCCCCCAAAGAAGATGTTCCATGATGATGCAGCAAACACCCTATTTTCCATCTGGAATAACCGATAAAAACGATTATTTTTTAATCACTTAACAAGAAACAGACTCATCTGGCACAGCCGCTGCAATAAACGGTTCAACCTCATTCTTAAACCATTATGGAAGCAGGAACCGAACCAATGAAATTTCTGGAAATCGACCACGTAGGGATCACCTTCCCCACCGACAACGGCCCACTGGAGGTGTTGCGCGATGTGCAGCTCAACGTACAGGAGGGGGAGTTCATCTCCCTGATCGGCCACTCCGGCTGCGGCAAGTCCACCGTACTCAATATCGTCGCCGGTCTGCTGAAGGCGACCCAGGGCGGTATCGTGCTGGAGGGCAAGGAGGTCACCTCCCCCGGTCCGGACCGCGCCGTGGTGTTCCAGCAGCACTCGCTGATGCCCTGGCTCAGCGTCTACGACAACGTGCGGCTGGCGGTCGATCAGGTCTTTGCAAAGCGCAAGAGCAAGCAGGAACGCCATGAGTGGACCCTGCACCACCTGGAGATGGTCCACATGGCCCACGCACTGGATCGTAAACCGGCAGAGATCTCCGGCGGCATGAAGCAACGTGTTGGCATCGCCCGCGCCCTCTGCATGGAGCCGAAGGTGCTGCTGATGGATGAGCCCTTTGGCGCACTGGATGCCCTCACCCGCACCCATATGCAGGATTCGCTGATGGAGATCCAGGCCAACCTCAACAACACCGTGATCATGATCACCCACGATGTCGACGAGGCAGTACTGCTCTCCGACCGCATTGTGATGATGAGCAATGGCCCCTCCGCCACCGTCGGCAACATTCTCGATGTGGAGCTGGAACGCCCCCGTAACCGACTGGCACTGGCCGAGGATCCTAATTTCAACCACTACCGCGCCGAGGTGGTGAAGTTCCTCCATGAACGCCACATCCAACCGGGCAAAACCGAGAAGAAGACGGAAAAACCCGAACTGAAACTGGCTGCAGGATAATTTTATTATGTCAAATAAAGAGAGACTGGTACTGATCGGAAACGGCATGGCGGGCATTCGCACGCTGGAGGAGCTGCTGAAGCTCGACGCCGATCATTACGAAATCACCGTATTCGGGGATGAACCCCACCCCAACTACAACCGCATCATGCTCTCCCCGGTACTGGCCGGGGAGAAGCCGTTCGAGGAGATCATTCTCAACACTCCAGCATGGTACGCCGAACATGGCATTACCCTGCACACCGGTGCCCCGGTCACCGAGATTGACCGCATCCACCGCAAGGTGATCGCTGCTGATGGCACCACTGCAAAATATGACCGCCTGCTACTCGCTACCGGCTCCTCCCCTTTCATCCTCCCGGTACCGGGCCATGATCTGGAGGGAGTGATCGGCTTTCGCACCATCGCCGATGTCGAGACCATGCTGGAGACAGTTAAACAGCACCAACACGCCGTGGTGATCGGTGGAGGTCTGCTGGGGCTGGAGGCAGCCAATGGATTACTCAACCGGGGGATGTCCGTCACTGTAATCCATCTATCTGAGACCCTGATGAACCACCAACTGGATGAGGTCGCCGCCAGGATGCTGCAGGCCGAGCTGGAGTCACGTGGACTGCAGGTGATCACCGGGGCCAATACCGATTCACTTCAAGGCAATGGCCGGGTGGAGAAACTGATACTGAAGGATGGACGTGAGATTCCCGCTGAACTTGTGGTGATGGCCGTCGGCATCCGCCCCAATGTTTCATTGGCCAAAGAGGCCGGACTTCACTGCGAACACGGCATTGTGGTCAACGACACCCTGCAGACCTTCGACCCTGCCATCTACGCAGTCGGCGAGTGCGTACAACATCGAGGCACCTGCTATGGGCTGGTCGCCCCCCTCTTCGAGCAGGGCAAGGTGTGTGCAAACCACCTTGCACAACTCGGTTACGGACGCTATGAAGGGACCACTACCGCCACCCGTCTCAAGGTAAGCGGTATCGATCTCTTCTCTGCCGGTGACTTTATCGGCGACAAGGAGAGCGAGGCAATCATGCTCAAGGACGCCTCGCGTGGCATCTACAAGAAGCTGGTGATCCGTAATGAGAAGATTGAGGGTGCGGTGCTCTATGGTGATACCGTGGATGGGGCCTGGTACTACGAGCTGATGCGGGAGCAGGCCGACATCAGCAGCCACCGTGAGCAGCTGATGTTTGGCCGCACCCACCTCTCCGATGCGGGTCACGGCGGGGTCAACAATAGCCTGGAGATGGCCGACGATGCCCAGGTATGCGACTGCAATGGGGTCAGCAAGAAGGATATCGTCGATGCGATCCAGTCAGAAGGACTCTTCACATTGGACGAGGTGAAGCAGCACACCAAGGCGGGCGCCTCTTGTGGTGGCTGTATCGGGCTGGTGGAGCAGATTCTCTCCGCCACGGTTGGCGGCGAATACACCGCACCGGACAAGAAGCCACTCTGTGGCTGTACCGACCACTCCCATGATGAGGTGAGAGATTCAATCCGCAGACTCCATCTCACCTCCATTGCCGGGACGATGGAGATTCTCAACTGGCGTACCCCAGATGGCTGCCCCACCTGCCGCCCTGCCCTCAACTACTACTGCCTCTCCAGCTGGCCGGAGGAGGCTGTCGACGAATCAGAGTCCCGCTTTGTCAACGAGCGGCTCCACGCCAATATCCAGAAAGACCGCAGCTACACCGTGGTCCCCCGCATCTGGGGCGGTGTCACCACACCGAACGAATTGCGGGCAATTGCCGATGCCGCCGACAAGTATGCGGTACCGATGGTAAAGATCACCGGCGGACAGCGTATCGATCTGGTTGGGGTGAAACAGAATCAACTACCGGAGATGTGGTCTGACCTCAATGCCGCCGGGCTGGTATCCGGCCATGCCTACGGCAAGGCACTGCGAACGGTGAAGACCTGCATCGGCTCCCGGTTCTGCCGCTTCGGCACCCAGGACTCAATCCAGATGGGGATCGATCTGGAGAAGATGACCTGGGCCTCCTGGACTCCGCACAAGTACAAGATGGCGGTCTCCGGCTGCCCCCGAAACTGCGCCGAGGCGACCATCAAGGACTTTGGCGTGGTCGGTATCGATGGTGCCTGGGAACTGCATGTCGGCGGCAATGGTGGCCTCAAGGTACGGGTCACCGATCTGCTCTGCCGGGTCGAGAGCGAGGCCGAGGTGATGGAGTATGCCGCCGCATTCATGCAGCTCTACCGTGAGGAGGCACGCTATCTGGAGCGTACTGCCCCATGGGTGGAGCGTGTTGGCCTCCCAACCATCAAGGCGCAGCTGGTCGAGGATGAAACCAACCGCAAGGCGCTGCACCAGCGTTTCCTCCGCTCCCAGAAGATCTCTCAACAAGACCCTTGGGCGGAAAAGAGCGCTGCAGAGCACCGTGTTGAGTTTGTACCGATGAAAGCCATTGCACAGTAGAGGAGAGAACCATGTCGAACTGGATTGAAATTACACCACTGGAGACCATTCCTCTGCGCAGCGCCCGTGTGGTCAATACCGCAGAGGGAGATATCGCCATCTTCCGCACCGGGGATGACCAACTCTTTGCCCTGGCGGATCGCTGCCCCCACAAGGGTGGTCCACTGTCACAGGGGATGATTCACGGCCACAAGGTGGCCTGTCCACTGCACAACTGGAATATCGACCTGGAAACCGGTGAGGCGGTCGCCCCCGACAAGGGGTGTACCGGACGCCATGAGGTCAAGGTGGAGGATGGCACAGTCTATTTGAAGCAATAAACCCAGACAGGAAATCACCCAGGAAACCATCAATATGCTCTTTGGAAGATCGAAAAAGAACCCCATCACCATCGCCGACAAGCAGGTGGTGGAGTGGAAATACGCCACCTGCGGCTACTGCTCCACCGGCTGTTCGATTGAGGTGGGGTTCAACCAGGAGGGCAAAGCGGTCAGCTCCAGAGGGGCGGCCGATGCCGATGTGAACCGGGGCAAGCTCTGTCTCAAGGGGATCTTTGAGCATGAGCTGTTTGAATCCTCCGGGCGTGGCACCCACCCGCTGATGCGGGACCACTGGCACCAGCCGTGGGAGCGTAGCAACTGGGACAGCGCACTGGACAAGATTCACGATGAGATCATCCGCATTCAGGGACAGTATGGACGTGACGCCTTTGCGGTGATCTCCACCGGGCAGATGCTGACCGAGGAGTTCTACACTCTGGGCAAGCTGACCCGTGGACTGATCGGCACCAACAACTATGATGGCAACACCACCCTCTGCATGGCCTCTGCGGTCTCCGGTTACAAGCGCTCCTTCGGCTCCGATGGCCCGCCCGGCTGCTATGAAGATTTTGAGCATACCGACTGTCTAATCGCCTGGGGTTCCAACCTACCGGAGCAGCACCCCATCATCTACTGGCGGATGAAGGAGGCACAGGAGAAGCGCGGTTTCCCGCTGATTGTGGTCGACCCACGGGTCACCATGCTGGCGCAGAATGCCCATATCCACCTGCCGATCACGCCCGGTACCGATGTGGTGCTACAGAACGCACTGATGCATGTGATCTTTGCCAATGGCTGGGAAGACCAGGATTACATCGAAAAGAACACCACCGGGATCGACGCACTACGTGAAGAGGTGGCCCACTACGATCCCACCACTGCGGCCCGCATCTGCGGCATTGATGAGGACACCATCCGCCAAGTGGCGCGGATCTACGCCCGCTCTCAGGCCGCAATGCAGATCTGGACCATGGGGATCAACCAGTCGACTCACGGCTCCGATGGCGTGGTAGGAATCAACAACCTCTCGCTGATCACCGGCAACATCGGCAAGCCGGGGGGCACCAGCCTCTCCATCACCGGCCAGTGCAACGCGATGGGGACCCGTGAGTGGTCCTCCTGCTCCGGGCTGCCCAACCACCGCTTTCTGGAAAATGCCGAAGACCGCGAAGAGGTCGCCAAATTCTGGAACATCGACCCGGAGTTCTTCCCCAAGCAGCGCGGGATGTACCAGACCGATATCTACCACGCCATTGAGACCGGGGAGATCAAGGGGATCTGGCTGATCGCCACCAACCCGCTCTCCTCCCTGCCCAACAGTGCACGGGTGCGCAAGGCGATGGAGAAGCTGGAGTTCTGCGCGGTGCAGGACTGCTATCAGGACAGCGAGAGCAACCAGTATGCCCACGTCTATCTACCGGCGGGCACCTGGGCTGAGAAAGAGGGGGTGATGACCAATACCGAGCGACGTGTCAATCTGGTCAACCCGGTGACCCCACCGCCAGCCGAGGCCAAACCGGACCTCTGGGTCTTCAACCGCATGGCGGAGCGGTTTAACCAAGGAAATCAGGTCAACTTCCCGGAGAAGGCGGCCGATATCTTTCTGGAGATGGGCGAACTCTCCAAGGGGCGGTTGGCTGATATCTCGGGGATGGATCACACCCTGCTGGAGCAGAATCGAGGGGTACAGTGGCCCTATACCGAGCAGCAACGGGATGCGGGAGAGGCACCACCCAAGGGGGGCAAGCGGCTCTATACCGAAGATGCCACCTTCCGCCATGCCGATGGGCGCGCCAAGCTGATCCCCCTCCCCTTTATTGACAATAACGAGGTGCCCGACGAGCGCTTCCCGATCTGGCTTAATACCGGCCGTCTGGTCGAGCACTGGCACGGACGTACCAAGACCGGGAAGATCGGCAACAACAACAAGTTCAGCCCAATCCCCTTTATCGAGATCAACCCCGATCTCTGTCGTGAGTTGGATATCCAGCGGGGAGAGTATGTGCGCCTGATCTCCCGCCGCTCCGATGCCATTGTGATGGCCCAGCCGACCCAGCGGGTGGCGAAGAATATGGTCTTTCTCCCCTTTCACTTCCACGACTGCGCCAACCGGCTGACATTGGGACTGCTGGACCCCCACTCGCGGCAACCCGCCTACAAGCAGTCTGCGGTCCGCATCGAGAAGATTGAAGACCAGGACAATGCCGCACGCCTCAGTATGGAAATGAGAAATTTTTAGTATGAATGGTTGCGTAAGTAATGGCGGCTCTGATCCACAACACGCTCAAGCACATCCATGTATCGCTCGACTGCAACCCTCCTGGCTGCAGACGGTTATGGATCAGAACCGCCATTACTTTCTGAACGATTAACACCAGGACAATTGCCATGTTTCAACGCAGAGAGAATGAACCAGACTATGCACTGCTGAATGACCCCGAATCGAAGACGGTCAACCGCTATGGCAAGGGGATTGAACTGACCCAGGCAGGAGCGACGCTGCACGGCAAGAGTCTCCATATCAACAGCGATGACGCCATCGGTGACAACCCCAACCGCTACAAGCAGCACGGCTTCTACTTCACCGCCGACAACTGTATCGCCTGTCACGCCTGTGAATCGGCCTGCTCCGAGAAGAATGACAACCCGCCTCATCTCGCCTTCCGTTCGGTCGGCTATGTCGAGGGGGGCAGCTATCCCGCCACCCAGCGCCTCAATATCTCGATGGCCTGTAACCACTGCGACAACCCGGTCTGCCTCAAGGGGTGCCCAACCCGTGCCTATACCAAGTTCTCGGAGTATGGTGCGGTACTGCAAGATCCCGACATCTGCTTCGGCTGTGGCTACTGCACCTGGGTCTGCCCCTACAACGCCCCACAACTGGACCCGGTCAAGGGGCAGGTGACCAAGTGCAATATGTGCGTCGACCGGCTGGAGGTTGGTCTGAAGCCCGCCTGCGTCTCTGCCTGTCTCGGCAAGGCGCTCGATTTCGGCGTCATCGAGAACACCCCGGAGGGGCGTGAACAGTCAAAGACCGAGATTCCCGGATTTCCACGCACGGATATCACCCACCCCAATATCCGTTTTCAACAGACCCGCACCACCCAGCGGGAGATGAGCCGGCTCGACAACACCCCACTGAAGTACCACCGGGATGATAACGATGGTCAGTTCCACCCCAAGCTGGACCCGAAACAGGGTTTCCAGCGCAGCTGGAATCTGAAGAAGCTGCTGGGCTCCCATGAGAATGCCCATATCACCTTCACCCTCACCATTCAGATGGTGATGGGGGCCTTTCTGCTTCTAACCCTGGGGCGCTGGGGCATGGTCGAACCACTGCTCTCTTTCACCCAGAGCGACGTCATACTCCCCACCCTGCTGCTACTGGTGGCAACCGCCGGTGTTGGGCTGTTCAAACTCAACATGCACTTGGGCAAACCGCACCGCTTCTATAGAGGCTTCTATAACCTGAAGTATTCACCGGTGAGCCGGGAGATCGCCGGGGTCTCGCTCTTCTTTGTGGGACTGGTGGGCTTCACACTGACCGTGCTGGCAACCCCGATACTGCCTGAGCCGCTCTCCCTGCTGCTGAATGAACTGTTCACGATCCTGGCACTGTCTGGAACAGCGATTGGTGGCTACTTTATGTACAAGCTCTACCGCATCCCGGCACGCCCCTTCTGGGACCACTGGCACACCGCCGCCACCTTTACCGGCACCGGACTCGCACTGGGTGCGCTGCTGCTGATCTGGCTGTTGAGGGAACCGAGCACGCTACTGTCCTATGTGTTGGGGGCGGGCATAGTGATCGAGGGCATCGGCCTGCTGTTCCACGCTCACAATCTGCATGATAGCCAGAGCGAGGCGAGCGCCTCCTTTTATCAACAGCACACCACCTACGGCTACCCCTACTGGATACGTAACGGCCTGCTGCTATTGAGCCTGCCACTGCTGGGCGCAATGCTCTTCTTCAACCACTTCTCAGTTACTGTTCTCACCGTGCTCACTGCCATGATCCTGCTCTCAGCCATCATCGGACGGGCACTCTTCTATGTGGTGGTGATCCCCACCACCATGCCGGGGGCCTTCTTCTGGAGAAACCGGGGCTTTGTGGAACATGCGCTGGATAGCGGTCTCTCCTCGATGCCCCAACTCGGCGTGGAGGCACCGCGACACCACCCGTTCCGAATCGGTGAGCTGATTGCAGAGGCAAAAGCGGTGCTCTCCTCACGGTAACAACGGGGGGGTTATCCCTCCTCCGGTTCAGGATCCGGTGCACTCTTTTTCAGCGCATGGCTGATCGCACGCTTTACGCCGGAGATCTGATTCGATGAGAGCTGAAGCTCTTCCACCGCCAGCGTGTAGGCCTGTTCAACATCGGCCTCTATCTCGGCCTCCGGGTGGGTCCTGGCACCCACCAGATAGTTGCTGATCTTCAGTACCGAGACCAGCGCCCGGAAGCTGGGCGACTCCAGCCCGTTATAGCCAGCCAGATCTCCACTATGTGACAGCAGAATGGCATCACAGCTGCGCATCGAGAGATCCCACTGCTTGGCCAGCAGATGGCTGATCACCATATGGTGGGTCTTGAAGATCTTGCGATCCGCATCGATCAGTGAGGCGGCAACCGGATGCGATTGGCGATAGAGCTGCGGATAGCGAGCCACCCGTTGCGCACAAATCAATGCTCCAATATCCTGAAACAGTCCGGCAAGGAAGGCCTCCTCAGCAGAGACAGCCTCAATCGAACGGGAGAGCTTCTCTGCCGCAACGGCCGTTGCAGTGGCCTGCCCCCATAATGTCTGGGCAAATGGAGACTCCTTGCCAAAGGAACTGCGCACCGCCATCGCCAGCAGCAGCTTCTTCAGATTGTTCTGACCTACCATAACGATGCATTGCGATACCGAGGTCACCTGCTGTCTAAGGCCCGATGCAGCGGTATTGACCAATTTAAGAAAGGCCCTCGACAACTCGGAATCCGAGGAGATGCGCCCGATCACCCGATCAAAATCAGGATCTTCCTTCTGAAGTTCCTCCTGCAACAGGGTGAACACCTCCGGCATCTCCTGAAAACGGGCCGTTGCAACCATCTTTCTGGCTTGGGCCAACTCATCCGGGGAGGGCTGGAAAGAGCGTTTCTTTACCACTGACGACGGTTTGGGGGATTGTTGCGCCGGTTTCGATGCAGACTTTGGCTTCTCTACAGCAGGTCGTGCTACAGGCTTTGGTACATCCTCTGCTTTCTCTTCAACCTTACCCCTCTCCACCGACTGCGACTTGACCACAACCGCTTCGGTCTTCGGCTCTGGTGTAGCTGACGGCACCTTCACTTCAGGCGGAGAGGTTTCGGATTTCACTGCCGCAGGCAATTCAACCCTGGATGGCTCTGGCGCTACTGCTTTAACTGGAGCTATCGGCAGATCACATTTGGGCTCTCCGGCAGCCACCATCGCCTTTTTCGACTCATCCACAGGGAGCAACGCCTTTCCAGCAGATTCCGCAGGTGCCTCCTCTCGCTTCTGAGGAGACCTCTTTACCTGTCGTTCTCTGAACATCTCAACCGCAAGCCCAAGCTTCTCCGGGTCCACCGGCTTGACCACAAAGGCAGAAACCCCCAGCGGCATCAACTTGCGGACCACATCCGCCGAGGCAGTCGCACTCACCATGCAGATGAACGCCTCATTATTCAGATTCCGGATCTGTTTCAGCACCTTCACCCCATGGATTCTAGGCATAAGGATATCCAGCATAGTGATATCCGGCTTGTGCTGCTGAAAGTGTTTGACCGCCTCTACTCCGTCACTGGCAAAGGCAACCACCTTGCAATTCAGCTTATGCATCTCATCCGCCAACAATCGTCTGACAAGTCGGTCATCATCAACAATCAAGACTGTTGGCGTAGTGTGCATCCATTCCTCCAATATCCTCTCAACAAGAGGCCCAAGACAATCTGCAACAACAGGCTGAGGCACAGCAATTTGTTACAAAAGGGATCCATATCATACACCGATAGGGGCAATGATTCAGGGGCACAAAATCGCTGGCCCAAACCTGT
>CAYFOU010000090.1:0-11443 GCA_964344805.1 uncultured Piscirickettsiaceae bacterium
CTACCCCTTTACCACCCTCTACCCCAACCTTGGGGTGGTGCGGGTTGATGCCTCGCGTAGTTTTGTGGTGGCTGATATCCCCGGTGTGATTGAGAGGGCGGCAGAGGGGGCCGGACTCGGTATCCAGTTCCTCAAGCACCTCTCGCGCAATCGGGTGCTGCTCCACCTGCTCGATGTGGCCCCGTTTGATGAATCGGTCGATCCAGTAGAGGAGTTCCGCAAGGTGGAGGCGGAGCTGGGCAAGTTCAGCAGTGAACTGGCGGAGCTGCCGCGCTGGCTGGTGTTGAACAAGCTGGACCTGCTGCCGGAAGAGGAGCGGGAGAGCGTTTGTGATGAATTGATCCAGCGCCTGCAGTGGGAGGGACCGCTGTTCAAGATCTCGGCGCTACAGAAAGAGGGGACTGATGCGCTGGTCTATGCGTTGATGGATGCGCTGGAGGCGGAGCAGCAGGGTGAAGATGAAGATGGCTGATGCCAGAGCCAGCATTGCAGATACCCAAACGGCCGTAATTAAATTCGGTAGTGCCATCCTCACCAATGATGGCAAGGGGTTGGCAACCGAATCGATCCGTGGTTGGGTGGAACAGGTTGTGGCGCTGCGCAGGGCGGGGATCCATGTCGTGCTGGTCTCCTCCGGTGCGGTGGCGGAGGGGATGAAACGACTGGGGATGAAGGAGCGTCCTCACGCCATTCATGAACAGCAGGCGGCAGCGGCAGTGGGGCAGATGGGGCTGGTGCAGACCTATGAGTCCTGCTTCTCTCGCCATGGTGTACACACTGCACAGATTCTGCTGACCCATGATGACCTCTCCAACCGCCGACGTTATCTCAATGCGCGCAGTTCGATCCGCACCCTGCTGCAGATGGGGGTGGTACCGATTGTCAATGAGAACGATACGGTGGCAATTGATGAGATTCGCCTGGGGGACAATGATACTTTGGCTGCGCTGGTCTCCAACCTGATTGAGGCAGATCTGCTGGTGATCCTGACCGACCAGCAGGGAATGTATGATGCCGATCCGCGTATCAACCCCGATGCTAAATTGCTCCATACAGTGGAGGCACATGATGCCGCACTGGATGAGATGGCCAGCGACTCCAAGGGGCGCCTGGGGCGTGGCGGGATGGCGACCAAGGTGGGCGCGGCGCGGCTGGCGGCACGCTCTGCAACGGCCACTATCGTGGCACCGGGCAGAGAGCCTGATGTATTGCAGCGGCTGTTTGCACGGGAACAGATCGGTACCCTGTTTCTGCCGGGCAGTCAGCATCTGGATGCCCGCAAGCGCTGGCTGATGGGGCAACTGCAGCGCAGGGGGACCCTGATTGTCGATCCGGGGGCAGAGCGGGTGTTGCGTGAATCGGGGCGCAGCCTGCTGGCGGTCGGCATCCAGCGTATTGAGGGAAGGTTCCAGCGAGGGGATCTGGTGGCCTTGCAGAGCCTGTCGGGAGAGGAGATCGGGCGAGGGCTGACCAACTATGCAGCTGAGGATGTAGAGAAGATTCTTGGCAAGCCGAGTGAGCAGATCGAGTCTCTGCTTGGCTATATCGATGAGGAAGAGGTAGTTCATCGCGATAATCTGGTGCTCACCTGATCCCACCTCTCTTGAGCTAAATGAGCCCAATTCCGCACTGAGACAGGTGTTATTTTCTGCCAATCCTCTACAATCACCTATCTTGAGTAGGGGGAGTATGCAGGGGTGTGGAGTCGAGTCATGCCACAAGAGAGAGCCATGAAGCGCTTGTTGCAGCATATTGATGATCGTTCAATACCGGTCAAGTTGGGCATTATGCTGGCAGTGCCGCTGTTGATGCTGGGCTATGTTGCGCTGGAGTATCTGCCGCAGCGTGAGGCTACTCTGGAACGGGCGCAAGAGGATATTGAGGCCATTCTATTGGCCCAGCGGCTCAATCAGGTGGCGCACGAACTGGCCGTCGAGCGCGGACTCAGTGCCGGTTACATTGGTAGCAGCGGAGGGTTAAAGAAGCTGCTGTCACAGCGTCAGCGGGTAGACCTGCTGGTTGATGAACTGATGGAAGTGCTGGCACAGATCAGAGATGAGGCCGGGCTTGGTTTGCGGTTGGATCAGGGGGATGTGGCCATTCTCCGTGCCTCGCTGGCACAGCGTGGAGAGATACGCAGGCTGGTGGATCAGCGTTCGTCCCATAGTTTCTCTCGTTCGTTTGACTACTACTCTGATGGCAATATGACGCTACTCCATCTGATTCAGGATCTGGTTAATGCGATGTCTGATCAGCGTTTGATGAACCGTTCCGATTCCGTGAATCGCCTGTTGTGGATCAAGGAGCGAGCGGGACAGGAGCGTGGACGACTCAACCACTTCTTCTCTTCCGGAGAGATCTCTGTTCAGGCCAGCATAGAGGTGAACCACGCGATACAGGATCAACATATCAAATTACAGGAGTTCATGAATCGTGCCCTGCCCGATCAGCAGGTGCTCTATCAGGTTGAGATGAAGAGGTTGGAACAGGAGCGTGTGATGCCCTACCGCAAGATCTTCTTCTCCCGCCTGAAGAAGCAGGAGATGCTGGAAGAGCTGCGTGCATTGATCGGTTTTGGTGGAATGATCCATGTCTTCAAGAACTATGTAATCCGTGGGGATGAGGGGTTGCGTCAGCGCTTCTACCAGCTCTACCGAGAGGTGCAGCAGGTGCTGGACCGTTATCAGCAAGCCGAAGGGGTGACTGAAGAGGAGAAGGGGTTGTTGCAGATAGTGCGACAGAATGTGGATGCCTACCATGACAATATCGAGTGGGCGGCGTCCTATGACCATCGTGCTGGTGTGGTGGTTGAGATCGATCGTGAGGTAAAGGTGGATGATGGCCCTGCACTGGCGGCACTGGAGCAGCTCTCCCGGGAGACCAATGTGGATGCCAGTGATTGGTTTGAGGGGGCCACCTATCGCATTGACCGCATCAACCATGTGGCAAGGCAACTGGGGGATGCTCTGCTGCAGTGGGCAGAGCAGCGGGCAGAGCGGCTGGCCGGGGAGTATTACCTATATCGCAACAGCTTCCTCATGCTGCTGCTGTTTACCGCGTTGGTTGCCTTCTATTTGTGGCGCCAGTTGTCGCGCAATATCACTCAGGTGGTGACGACCATTCGGCAGATTGAGCAGAGTGGTGATCTCTCCCAGCGGGTTGAGGTGCGCAGCCGGGATGAGATTGGTGAGATTGGTGAGGCGCTGAATGGACTCTGTGCCTCCCATCAGCAGGCAATCGGGGAAGCGGTCGGGGTCTCTGAAGCTGTGGCGGACAGCCTGTTTGGTACCCGGATGGTGGGAGCGTACCGGGGGGATCTGGATCAGCTGAAAGAGGGGATTAATCGCTCTGCGGACTGTGTTGAGCACTATACCCATGCCAAGGATGAGTTTATGGCCTCGATGAGTCATGAGCTGCGCACCCCGTTGACGGCGATTATCGGCAGCAGTGAGCTGCTTAGTGAGCAGGAGCAGGACTATGACAAGCGCAAGCTGATCCGTTCGATCGAGATGGCGGGGCGCAGCCAGCTGGCGCTGGTCAATGACATCCTCGATATGTCGAAGATCGAGTCTGGAAAATTTACTATAGAGGATTGCCCTTATGATCTGTATGAGCTGGTACATGAGGTGGAGCATATCTTCTCTGGCCGGATACAGGATGCCGGATTGCGATTTGGCCTGGAGTTGAAACTGAGGCCGGAGCACAAGCTGCTGGGGGATGGGCAGCGGGTGGGGCAGATTCTGATCAACCTGATTGGGAATGCGATCAAGTTCACCGCAGAGGGGGAGATCGGACTGGTGGTCTGGCGCAGTGGTGAGCAGCTCCACTTCAAGGTTGAAGATAGTGGTATCGGCATGCCTCCTGAGGTCATTGAACGACTGTTTCGGCGTTTTGAACAGGCCGATGGATCGATCTCCCGTCGTTTTGGAGGGAGTGGCCTGGGACTCTATATTTCGGGTAATCTGGCGCAGTTGATGGGAGGAAGTATTGAGGTTGCCAGTGAGGAGGGCAAGGGCTCGGTATTTCAGTTGAATATCCCCTACCGGGAGAGTAACGAATCTGTTGAACCGCCTGAGGTGCAGGCGGTAAGGTCTCAGCTGGTTGATCCGCGTTTCCATGGGCATGTGCTGGTGGCAGAGGATACGCCAGAACTGCAGGTGCTGGAACGCCGCATTCTGGAGTCGATGGGGCTCACTGTGGAGGTGGCCAACCATGGTGGGGAGGCACTGGAGCTGGCAACACGTGGGAGCTTTGATCTGGTGCTGATGGATATGCAGATGCCGGAGATGGATGGGATTGAGGCGACCCGTGCGATACGTCGTGCCGGGATTGAGGTACCGGTGGTTGCATTGACCGCCAATGTGATGCAGAAGCATCGGGATGCCTTCAAGGCGGCCGGTTGTAACGGTTTCCTCGGCAAGCCGATCGATCGTGAGGTGCTGAAGCAGGTGCTGGGGCAGTACCTGTCACAGGAGGAGAAGGGGAAAGCGGTATTGGCAGCAGACCCGATCATCGATCTGATGGATGATGAACTGATGGCAATCTTTGTGGAGCGCACTACCGAACATCGTAATCTATTGCAGCAGGCCTTTGATGATCAGGATTGGGAGCAGGTACGCTTTGTCTCTCACACCATCAAGGGGAGTGGTACCTCCTTTGGTTACCCTGAATTGACCCGTCTGGGCAAGGTGGTCAATGATGCCATTGAACGTCATGACGAGACGGGGATAAGAGAGCAGGTCACCCAGTTGATTGCGGCGCTCAACAAGATTCTGGGTTAAGCGGCTGTATTCGGTACTTTTGGTAGATGACGTTGGCGGTCAGCGCAATCAGCAACAGGGCAGCGGCCTGCTCCAGCCAGTGAGGGACAAAGTGGCTGCTGTTCTCCAGCTGGGCCTGAATATCCACCTCCAGTGTTGCAATGGACCAGTCCAGTAGCAGCCCCAGAGAGATGCTGGAGACCACCATGCCGCTGAGATAGGCGTAGAGGGCCAGCTTGCCCATCTCCTTCTTCACCACCGCCAGTGTACCGATATTGGTGGCGGGGCCAGCCATCAGGAAGACCAGCACGGTACCGGGGGACATCCCCGCCAGCAGCAATGCTGCTCCAATCGGGGTAGAAGCGGTGGCGCAGATGTACATCGGGATGCCGATCAGGATCATCATCGCCATCGCGGGCAGTCCACTGCCCCAGGTGGAGAGCAGATCGGGAGGGGCGATGGTCAGTACCACGCCGGCCAGAATGATACCGATAAAGATCCAGTGGATGATCCCCTCCAGCAGTGTGGTGGAGGCGTAGACGATTCCCTCCCAGGTGCGTTGTAGTGGAGGGGAGGGAGGTGCCGGTACGGCACTGGTGGTCTGAACCGAGGCGATATTGCCGAATGCAGGATTGGCCTGAAAGCGGGGGGCGGGCTGTTCGTTGCGCAGCATGAAGGTGGCGACCAGTCCGGTGAAGATGGCGCTGCTGATGGCGGCAAAGGGGCGGAAGATCGCAATGAAGGGGCCGAGCAGGGCGTAGGTGACGGCAATGGAGTCGACTCCGGTCTCCGGGGTGGCAATCAGGAAGGAGAGGGTCGCCTCCTTGGAGGCGCCGCCACGACGCAATCCGACGGCTGCCGGCAGTACGCCACAGGAGCAGAGGGGGAGCGGAGCGCCGATTACCGCCGCCTTGGTGACCGCCCAGGGACCGGAGCCGCCGAGCCAGCGGCTCATCTGCTCTTCCGGAACCCAGGCCTTGATCAGCCCGGCAAACAGCAGTCCTACCAGCAGCCAGAGGCTGGCATCGTTCAGTACGTCGAGAATATTGTGTAATAGTTCCATGGTTACACTATAGAACCGTACCTGAGTACAGAGTCAACCGCAGAGAGGCCTAAAAGTCGATTTTCGGGTTCTGTAGCGTCTGGATGATGTTGCAGTCGTGGCGACACCCCTGATTGTCACACTGGTTGATGATGCGCTGCAGCGTGTCTCGCATCCAGTGGAGATCCTCAATCCTCTGCTCCAGTTCATTCAGTTTCTCCTGGGCAAATTCATTGGCGGCGGCACAGGACTGCTCGCCATCAATCTGTAACAGATTCTGGATCTCGATCAGAGTGAACCCCAGCTGTTTGGCGCGGCGAATAAAGTGGAGGCGTTCGATGGTTGCCTGTGGATAGATGCGGTAGCCACCACCTGCCGGTTTAACCGGCTCTTCAATCAGCCCTTCGCGTTGATAGTAGCGGATGGTCTCGACATGGAGATCGGTCAGTTTGGCAACCTGTCCGATGGTCAGTGGCTTTGTCATCAGATCAGGAACAGGGTGGCCAGTCCGAGAAAGGAGAGAAAGCCAACCACATCGGTGACGGTGGTCAGCACCACATAACCGGCCAGTGCCGGATCGATGCCGATGCGCTTCTGCAGTACCGGAATCACCACCCCGGAGAGGGCGGCAATCACCAGATTGATGGTCATTGCGGCGGCGATGATGAGGCCGAGTTGGACATCTTCAAACCAGAGCCAGGCGATGGCGCCGACCACAATGGCCCAGAGTGAACCGTTGAGTATGCCGACGGCCCCCTCCTTGGCGATCAGCCAGCGGGTATTGGAGTCGCTGATCTGGTTGAGGGCGATGCCGCGGATCACCAGCGTCAATGTCTGCCCACCGGCAATGCCCCCCATGCTGGCAACGATCGGCATCAGTACCGCCAGGGCGATCACCTGCTGCAGGGTTGCCTCAAACTGTCCGATTACCCAGGAGGCGAGAAAGGCAGTGGCGAGGTTGATGCCGAGCCAGATGGTGCGGCGTCGTACGCTGACCCCGACCGGGGCAAACATATCCTCCTCCTCGTCGAGACCGGCGCGCCCCAGCAGGTTGTGGTCGGCATCGTCACGGATGACGTCGACCACATCATCAATGGTGATGCGGCCGATCAGCTTGCCGCGCTTGTTGAGCACCGGTGCGGAGATCAGATCGCGGCTCTCGAACAGATTGGCGACCTCGGTATCCTCCATCTCGGCAGAGATTACATCACAATCCTTGATCATTATATCCTCAACGCAGGATTCCGGATCACTGGTGAGCAGGGTGGAGATCGGCAGGATACCGAGGAAGGTGTTGTCCCGGTCCACCACCATCAGGTTGTCGGTCCCCTCCGGCAGGGTGCCGCGCATGCGCAGATAGCGTAGCACCACGTCGAGGTCGATGTCGGCACGAATCTCGATGGCATCGGTGTTCATCAGGCCACCGGCACTGTCCTCCGGGTAGGAGAGGATCTCCTCCACCTCGCGGCGGTTGAGATCGTCCATCGACTGCAGCACCGCCTGGGTCTGGCTGTAGGACATGTCCTGCAGCAGATCGGCCATGTCATCCGCTTCCAGCTGGCTGGCTGCATTTGCGATCTCCTGGCTATCCATCTCCTCCAGAAAACCGGAGCGCACCTCATCATTGAGGTGGGTCAGAATCTCGGCACGCTGGTCCAAACCCAGCAGTTCCCAGATCTGTGGGCGCTCGGATGGAGGAATCGACTCCAGCAGGTGGGCACAGTCGGCCTCATGCAGGGTTGAGAAGAGCTGCTCTACCGGTGCAAGATCTCCATGCTCAATCGCCAGAGTAACGGTATTGAGCCACTGGCTCTGTTTGTCCTGGTCTAGGCTTTGGTGCATGATCCTAGAGTCCTTGGTTGGACAGGCCGGAGTGTGCGTTCAGACGAGTGCAGGGCAAGGCACAACGACGCGGAATAGACAGCGCTATTGCAAGGAGTTGTAACGTAGTCATGTGCTCGTCTGGACGTGCAATCTGGCTTGTAGCGAGCTTCACCCATTGAGTGAAGTTGAATTTTTGAGAAATGGTTCGCATTGCAAGATATTAGCGTGATTTCAAGCGGTCAACCGAGGATTCTAGGATGATGACTACCCGTGGTCTGAACGGTGACTGTTGATCTCTTCAAACAGGCGATGGATCTCATCCGGGAATGGGGTGGCCAGAATCTCCTGAACCAGCGGCTCGACAAAGTCGAGTCGGGTGTTGAGAATCGCCTGTTTCACCTCCGGCAGCATGGAAGGGCCCATGCTGAACTCCCGTAGCCCCATCCCCAGCAGCAGGCGGGTATAGCGGTCATCTCCCGCCAGCTCACCGCAGAGTGAGACCGGAGCGTTGTGGGTGATGCCTGTCTGAATCACGTTATAGAGCAGGCGCAGTACCGCTGGATGGAGTGGATCGAACAGATAGTTGACCTGATCGTCGGTACGATCGATTGCCAGCGTGTATTGTGAAAGGTCGTTGGTGCCGATGGAGAGAAAATCGAGCCGCTGGGCGAAACCATCGGCAGCGAGTGCTGCAGCCGGAGTTTCGATCATTGCCCCCAGTGGGAGGTTATCGTCAAAGTCGATATTCTGATGCTTGAGACTGCGCTTCTCCTGCTCGATATGGTTCTGGATCTGTGCCAGCTCCTGCATGCTGGTGACCATCGGGATCATCATGCGGATCTTGCCATGGGCCGAGGCGCGCAGAATGGCGCGGATCTGGGGTAGTAGCAGGTCGAGATTTTTCAGTGCCAGGCGGACGGCACGCATTCCCAGTGCAGGGTTTTCCGCACTCTCCATATCGGCGATGGCGGGGATGCGTTTGTCGGTGCCGATATCGAGGGTACGGATGGTGAGGGTGGCGCCCTCAATCTGTTCCAGTACCGTCCTGTAGTTCTCATACTGCTCCTCCTCAGAGGGGAGGTCGTCGCGGTTGAGGAAGAGGAATTCGGTGCGATAGAGGCCGATGTCGCGACAGCCCGCCTGATGCATTGCCTCGATCTCTTCCGAGAGCTCCACATTGGCCTGCAGGGAGACCTCGATATTGTCGCGGGTGACGGCGGCCTGGGAACGCAGCTTGGAGAGAGAGGCCTTGTGGAGCAGCTCCTGCTGTTTCAGTGCTGCATAGTGGGTAACCACCCGCTCATCGGAGTCGATCAGGATCATCCCGCTGTTGCCGTTGAGGATCACCGGCTCACCATCCTGCAGGTAGCGGTGGCTGTTGCCGGCCCCCATCACCGTGGGGATGTGGAAGCTGCGGGCGAGGATGGCGCTGTGGGAGTTGGGGGCACCATGTTCGGTGATGATGCCGACCACATTCTGCTGGTTGAGCTGGAGGATGTCGGCGGCGCTGAGGTTGTCGGCGATGATGATGCGTGGGGCGCTCTCCTCATCGGGGGCCAGCAGCTCCTGGGTATCGTTTTCCTGTTGCAGCAGCAGGGTCATGATGCGGTTGATGACGTGGTCGATATCATCCTTGCGGGTGCGCAGGTAGGGGTCCTCCATCTCCTCGAAGACCTGTACCAGCTTGTCGCGCTGCTGCTTCAGCGCCCATTCGGCATTGCAGTGCTGGCGACGGATGTTCTTCACCGGGGCGCGGCGGATGGCGTTGTCCTCCAGCATCAGCAGGTGGGCGTCGATGAAGTCGGTGACCTCGCCGGGGACCTCGGCAGGTACCTCCGAGCGCAGCTCCACCAACTGGCTGCGGGCCCCCTCCAGTGCGCTGTTGTAGCGCTCGATCTCCGCCTCGACCAGATATTCCGGGATGTTGTACTCCGCAATATCGGGCTGGCCGTGCTCCATCAGATAGGCCTTGCCGATGGCGATCCCTCTGGCGACACCGATGCCGTGTAACATGATGCTCATGTCAGTACTCCTTCTCCTGTAGAGAGAGTTCTCGATGGTGGATATTGATCCTGCACTGTTTGAGCCAGCTATTTTCGCCGTTTTTGTCGGCGTTGTCTTGTAGATTGTGGAGTTGTTGCCCAATTTTATCGACCAGATAGACTGAGCGGTGATGCCCCCCGGTACAGCCGATACCGATGGTGAGGTAGCTGCGGTCGCTATGCAGGAAACGGGGCACGGCACGGGTGATGTAGTGGAAAATCTCCTCCAGCACCTGATGGCTCTCCTCTGTCTGGTCAAGGAAGTCGATCACCGGCTGCTGCTGTCCACTGAGGGGGCGCAACGATTGTTCCCAGTAGGGGTTGGGCAGGCTGCGGGCATCAAACAGGAAATCGGCATCGCGTGGGGCGCCATGCTTGTAGCCGAAGGACTGGATCTTCAGAAAGAGGTGGGGGGGCTGCTGTCCGGTAATGGCCTGCATCTGCTCTCGCAGCTGGTAGATGCTGGTCTGGGAGGAGTCGAAACGGTAGTGGGCTGCAGCGGCAATCGGGGCCAACTGCTGGATCTCCAGATCGATCGCCTCCTCCAGTGAGAGGCCATCGCGGCTCAGCGGGTGGGGGCGTCTCGATTCGCCGAAGCGGCGAGTCAGGGTATTCTGGTTGGCCTCGATATAGATCAGGCGGTAGCGGGTGCTGCCCTCTTTGGGAAAGAGTAGTTTGAGGTGTTCCGGTAGTTGCTGCAGCTTCTCCGAGCTGTTGCGGGCATCGATGGAGAGGCCGATATGGCTGAAGCGCCCCTCCAGTGTGGGGAGGATCTCCTGGACAAAGGTGGGTAGCAGTTCAATTGGCAGGTTGTCGATACAGTGCCCTCCCTGGTCCTCAATGGCGTGGAGGGCAACACTTTTGCCCGCCCCGGAGAGTCCACTGATGATAGAGAGATGCATGGGGAGTTTTAAAGAGAGGGTGTGGTTGGCGGCTCCTGCCGATTACTCTACATTGAGCCGCCAACCGGGTTGATCTACGGTGTTCGGTTTACCGCGGGATCAAGTTTGGAAAAGAGACCGTTGCCTAGCGACGGCTGTTGGTCTTCTCCTTGTGCTTGATAACCTGACGGTCCAGCTTGTCGATCAGCCCATCAATTGCAGCGTACATGTCCTCATCGGTGCATTCGGCAAAGAGATCGGCCCCACTGACGTGGAGATTGGCCTCCGCCTTCTGGCGTAGTTTTTCGACACCGAGTACGACGTGGACATTGGTCACATTGTCAAAATGACGCTCCAGCTTCTCCATCTTGCTGGTGACGTAATCATTCATTGCAGGAGTAACCTCAACATGGTGACCGGTGATATTCAGCTGCATAGTGCGCTCCTTGTTATTGGTTGATCATTAAATCGATCGTTTGCGTTCATTCGATGGAGGTATCGAAAGAATGTCCCTGTATTTGGCCACTGTCCTCCTGGCCACTTTCACACCCTTCTCCGCCAGCATCTGTGCGATCTTGTTGTCGCTGGTGGGCTTAGCTGGATCCTCGTTGTCCACGATCTCCTTGATCATGGCGCGTACTGCAGTACCAGAGGTTCCGTCGCCATCCGCTGTACTGAGCTGGCTGGAGAAGAAGTATTTGAGTTCAAAGATCCCCTGGGGGGTCTGAGCATATTTGTTGGTGGTGACGCGAGAGATGGTCGACTCGTGCATCTCGATCGCATCGGCGATGGTGCGCAGGGTCAGTGCTTTCATCTTTGCGGGTCCCTCTTCCAGAAATTCCGACTGCATCTGGAAGATGTGGGAGGCGACCTTGAACAGCGTCTCATTGCGGT
>CAYFOU010000091.1:0-11420 GCA_964344805.1 uncultured Piscirickettsiaceae bacterium
GTTGGCGTGAACGCCCGCAAGGCGAAGCTCCGTGCAGAGCTTTCTTGCACTCACATAAAAATTACTATTTTTAGAGGTACCTCATAAAAAATCGACTACAGTCGTCATACTGCAGCCGATTCCTAACCAAGCAAAAATAGAGAGGAAGCTACTGTTCTGCTGCTGTCTTCTCCTCAACAACCGGGGCCAGATAGCACTGACCGGAGAAGGTGGTCTCCTTTTCCTTGTGACCGCGAATACGCAGATAGGGGGATGGATCATAGTGCATGCTACCAAGCACACGACCGGTCTCCGCCTCAATCGAGCTGGTCTCGGTCTTCACAATATCACCACCAATGATCTTACGATAGCGGTAGTTGGAGTGGGTCGGGGTGATCTCCCACTCCTCAATGATACGATCACTGTTGTAGTAGGTCATCGCACGCACGGTACGGCTGCTCTGATCCGGCACGGAGACTTTCACATTATCAGTATGGGTCACCTCATTGGTCTTGGTGTTGATCTCATCCATACTGCAGACCAGATCGGTGGTGCCCGCCTGTGCCCCGAAGGCAATCGCTGTTAACAGTAAACCGGTTGTTTTTTTCATTATTCTCTTCTCCTTGAGGGTGGGGTTGGTGGTTTCAGCATAGAGATTCAGCTACGCTCTGTCCAGTAATCGGCATTCTCCGGAATCACCCAGCGCACCCCACCCTTCGGGTTCTCCACATCCCCCTTGTAGCGGGGCATCAGGTGAACATGCAGGTGAGGGATCGACTGTCCCGCCAGCTCCCCATTGTTGATCCCGATGTTGTAGCCATCTGGCTGGAACTCCTCATCCAGCACCTGCTTGGCCTTCTGGATCGCCGCACTGACCGCAGCCAACTCCTCATCATTGAGATCGAAGTAGGTTGGCGCATGGCGCTTGGTGAGGATCAGGCTGTGGCCGGGAGAGACCGGAAAACCGTCTCGAATGGTCAGGGTGTGTTCACACTCATCCATGATCCGCTCTGGTGGCAGCGTACATAAAAAGCAGTTTTCTTCTCTATTCATGGAGCCGGAGCATACCCACTCCTCCCCATCGAGACAACTCTTCCATCTCCCTCTATTCTCAACAGGGTCATTTGCAACCATCTGGTTCAAATAGAGAATTTACTCACAACGAGTAAGCCCCACGACTATGTAAAAACGGCCTGCTTCTCACCAGACACAAGAGGCCGCTGGTGGATACACGTTCCAGATCCCCCACTCTTCCAAAATTGAAAGATTGCAGCATGGCATCCCCAATCCAAAGCAGAAGGTTTATTGCAAACAGATAACATTTCGAATACTCTAGAAACTTCAGCCAATAATTCGATAATACTAGAAACATAGTAAAAAATCATGGAAACCACCCTCTGGCAACAGTTAATCGATACCACATTTTATGCACTGCAACTCTTTGCCGAGCTGGCGCTACTCTTTGTCGCCATCAGTTTTTTGGTCGGCGCACTACAGGAGTGGCTACCGGCGGAGAAGACTCAGCACTACCTCTCAGCACAACATGGGCGCGGCTACCTGATCGGTGCACTGATAGGCACCGCCACCCCGTTCTGTAGCTGCTCCACTGTGCCGTTGACGCTGGGGTTGCTCAAGTCCGGGGCCGGATTTGGCCCCACCATGACCCTACTCTTCACCTCTCCATTGGTTAACCCCATCATCATTACCCTGTTCTGGATCACCTTTGGGGTGGAGTTGACCCTACTCTATTGCGGCATGGTAATCAGTATGACAATGGCGATCTCCTGGTTGATGGATCGGACCCGGTTTGAGCGCTACCTTAAGGCTGATCTCTTCAGCCCACAGCCCGCAACCGTATCCGTGCCTTTCTCCTCTCTGAAACAGGAACCATCCACAGAGCATTGCTGTACGACTCCACAGAGTGAAACTACCGCAGTCCACTTCAACAGCCAGCCACAAACCATGGACGCTGTACAGCTCGTTATCCCATCACGCGCCAGACGACTACTGAATGATGCGGTTACACAGTTTCTCAGTTTCCTCCCACATGTGCTGATCGGGGTTGCGATTGGCGCGGTGGCCCACGGCTTTGTACCAGACCAGTGGCTGATTGAGTATGCCGGTGCAGACAACTTTTGGGCGATCCCACTGGCGGCAATCATCGGTGTCCCGCTCTATGTACGCGGCTCCACCATGATCCCGATTGCACTCACCCTCACCACCAAGGGGATGGGGATCGGCGCAGTCATCGCCTTGGTGATTGGTGGGGCCGGTGCCTCATTGCCAGAGATGGTCATGCTGAAACGGATGTTTCACTGGCCCATTCTGTTTGCCTTCCTCACCTCTGTATTCACTGTTGCAATCACCACAGGTTACCTCGCACAGCTCCTTTTCTGACTCCCCATTTTTTACCATCTTCCTTGATGGAAACTCTGACAAAAGCGTGAGTAAAAATGGGGTGCAAAACCAGACGGCTATTGAATCCTGGGCAATGTAATCAGCACTCGCAACCCTCCGCTGTCGCGGTTGCTGAGACAGATCTCACCACCATGCGCAAGTATGATGCTTCTGGCAACGGCCAGTCCCAGGCCCGTGCCTCCCGTCTCCTGATTGCGGGATCGCTCCAGACGGAAGAAAGGGGTAAAAACCTCATTCAGGTACTCGGCTGGAATGCCTGGGCCTTGATCATCAATGGTGATGTCCACAGCACTCCCCTCCTCACGCAGGCTGACTTCTGCCCGGTTGCCGTAACGGATGGCATTTTCCAGCAGATTATTGAGTGCACGACGTAGCGCTACCGGCTTGCAGCTGAAGGGGTACTTCTCCGGTCCCCGGTATTGGAGATCTCCCCCCAGATCGATTTGGTCATCAATCAGGCTCTGCAGCAGTGCGGCGATATCAGTATTTCGGGCACGCTCATCAGCCGCCTCATCTCGCGCAAACTGCAAGGTGGCAGTAAGGATCGCCTCCATCTCATACAGTGTATTGAGCATCTTCTGCTGCACCACTTGATCCTTGATGGATTCAGCCCGCAGGCGCAGTGTGGTGATTGGGGTACGCAGGTCGTGTGAGACCGATGCCAGCATCAGCGAACGGTCACTGATCTGCTTCTGTAGCCTTGCCTGCATCTGATTGAAGGCACGAATGGTCTGTCGGATCTCGCGTGATCCGGTTTCTGGCAACGGTGGCTGTGGCTGCCCCATCCCCAGATGCTCGGCAGCTTGCCCCAGTCTGGACATCGGTTTCGACATGCGCTGTACGATCAGGAATCCGCCGACTGTCAGTAACAGTAGCAGCAGAGCAAATAGCAGCAGGGTTTTTCTGGCCCAGGGGGGCGGGTCATCAAAGTCTTCTGCTGTCAGGTTAAGCCAGCGCTCATCCCAGAGTTGTACCGAGACAGTGATACGCTCATCATCATGATTATGGTGGTGTCTGGACCACTCTCGATGCTGTTTGCGCCGGTTCCAATCCAGCAGATCATCTCCGTGATGGTCGTTTGAAAACCGGATAAAGAGTGCAGCATAGTCGGTCGATTGGAGGGCACGCCGCAATGCACGATTCAATCTGTACTCCACCGGATGTGAGGGGGGGGTGGATACCTGCGGTTGGTCACTGATGGAGATGGACTCCTCCGGCATGGAGATGCGCTCGATCAGGCGTTGCTGCTCTGCAGAGCCGGCATCACTCAACAGCTTGACCAGCATGACCACCCGGTTGACAAAATAGGAACGACTGCGCTCATCAAAGTGCTCTTTGCGTGCATCCTGAAACAGGACGGCACTACCAATGACCAGCAGCAAGGTAATACCGAGCAGCAGGGCGATGATTCTGCCGGTGAGACTGTCGGGCCAGAGTCGACGGATCATGGGTGGCCTACTTCAGGAGCAAACAGGTAACCACCCCCCCGTATGGTTTTGATGATCTGGGGGTTGCGCGGTTTGTCTCCCAGCTTCTTGCGCAGTCGACTGACCAGCGTATCGATGGCACGGTCAAAGGCATGGGCATCTCTACCACGGGCAAGATCCAGCAGTTGATCACGACTCAAGACCCGGCCCGGATGGGTGGTAAAGGCCATCAACAGAGCAAACTCTGCACTGCTGAGCGGGACCAGCAGCTGTTCGGGATCGATCAGCTCCCGCACAGCGGGGAGCAGTGTCCAGCCCAGGAAGGTGATCTGCTCGGGGGCCTCCAGTGGTGCACGCTCTCCAGCATGTTCAGCACGTCGTAGTACGGCCTTGATCCGTGCAAGCAGCTCACGTGAGCTGAAGGGTTTGGTCAGGTAGTCATCAGCTCCCATCTCCAGGCCGATAATACGGTCGGTCTCCTCACCCATGGCAGTCAACATGATGATGGGGATGTTGGATTGGGCCCGCAGGTCGCGACAAAGGGTCAGACCATCCTCCCCCGGCATCATCAGATCGAGCACCACCAGATCAATGGCAGCATTGGCGAGCACCTTTTTCATCTCGGAGCCATTGGAGGCAGTGGTTGAGCGCATCCCATGATCCACCAGAAAACGCTGTACCAGCTCACGGATCTCTGCATGGTCATCAACAATCAGTATGTGGGGTTGGCTCTCCATGGCGGCAAGTATAGAACGATGCCTGCTCTCTTCTTCAGGCTATTTTGTGACAGATTGTGTCAAAACGGGGGACAGACACAATCAGTGACAAAAATGGGGGATTTTGACAACGTGGTGACACATCCGGTCGATTTAATAGCCGCCGTCAATATCGACACAACCATTCTCGACTAAGGAGTTGTAGCATGAACAAGATTGCAAAAATAACAACCGCCACACTGGTGGTTGTGGCTGCAGGTGCCACCGCATTTACCGCCTCGGCAGGTTGGGGAAAACATCGCGACCACTGTGACCATGACAGACATGGATACGGGATGGAGTATGAGGGAAAGCGCGGCTTTTTTGGTAAACCAGATCTTGATCTGAGTGCCGAGCAGGTACAAACGCTGGTTGAGGCAAAGATGATCCTGCGTGGCAATGATCGGCTCAAGGTGGGACAGGTAAGGGAGAAGGATGACAACACCTATCTGGTGGACATTGTCACGGTGGATGATTCGCTGGTGAAACAGATCGAAATTGAGCGCGATGGTGATTTTTCACACCGCATGTTTGGCTGGAAATAGCAAGACGGTTCAACCCTGGGAGGCAGTCCGGCAATGGTCCGGGCTGCCACCATAACAACCTGGAGAAGTGACAATGAAGATGGAACCCTATTCTGCATTAAACCCAGTGACGATCCGACTCCACTGGCTGGTGGGGGGGATGATGATTGCCTTGCTGGCAACCGGGATCTATATGGAGAACACCGAGGCGTTCTCACTCTACCCCTGGCACAAATCATTTGGGGTATTGATTATCCTCTTTGCGCTGGCACGCATTGCCTGGAGGGTGAAGCGTGGATGGCTCACACCGGTAGCTGATTACACAATCATCGAGAAGCGGCTGGCAACGATGGTCCACTACCTGCTGATTATCAGCACCCTGTTGATGCCACTCTCCGGCATTATCATGTCTGCCGCCAGTGGACACGGCGTCGATCTGTTTGGGCTGGAACTGGTTGCCAGAAACCCCGATCCAGCCAATCCACAAGCGGTGATTGCGTTGAATGAGAGGATAGCGGGTATGGGGCATACCCTGCATGGTGTAGGTGGAAAGCTTCTGCTGGCCTCTCTCATTCTTCATCTTGCAGGTGCACTTAAACACCACTGGGTCGACAGAGATGCAACACTGATGCGAATGGTGGGGCGAAACATCGAGGGTTGATTCAACCGACAGCCTCCCTCAGGGTGAACCTGCAGGAGGCTGATAGCACCCACTCAGGACCATTCCATTTAAACGATCCTGAAAATCCGCTTTGGCCCAAACACCCCCCCTTTCCAGGCAGACTTTGCAAACAGTACTCAATCGTTACGCAACTTCAACGAGAACAGTGCCGCCAGCAGCACCATTCCCGCCGACCACCAGAGACACCCCTCCAGCCCCTGCTGCTGGTAGACCCAACCAGAGAGCACGGTACCGACCAACCGCCCTCCGGCATTGGCCATGTAGTAGAAACCGACATTGGTCGCCACCTTGTCATGGTCGGAGTAGGCCAGAATCAGATAGGAGTGGACCGCAGAGTTGATGGCGAAGATCACCCCGAACAGCGCCAGCCCGCCGGTCACCACCCAAGCCGGATTCCACTCGGCCCCCAGCCCCCAACCGATCCCGGCGGGGACCAGTGCCAGCAGCAGTGCGATCCGCAGTGCGGTGTTGCCATCCGGCAGCGCATGCCAGCGCCGCAACAGCAGCGGCACCAGCGACTGCACCACCCCATAACCCACCACCCAGAGTGCGAGGAAAGCGCCCACCTGATGGTGCTCCCAGCCCATGGTTGCCGCAAGAAAGATCGGCAGCGCCACCACAAACCAGATATCGCGTGAGCCGAAGAGGAAGAAACGCGCCGCCGAGAGCCAGTTGATCGCCGGGGTACGGGAGAAGAGCTGGGAGAACTTCGGCTTCGACTGTGACTTGCCGATATCCTCCGGCAACAGCAGCCACACCAGCAGCAGTGTCAGCGCCAGCATCCCCGCCAGCCACAGCAGCGCCATCTGGAAACCGACCAGCGAGAGCAGCAGCGCACCGAGGAAGAAGCCCCCCCCCTTGAGCGCATTCTTGGAGCCGGTCAACACCGAGACCCACTTGAACAGGCGCGACTCCGCCCCCTCCTTCGGCACCATCAGCTTGACGCTCGCCTTGGCGCTCATCTTGTTGAGATCCTTGGCGATACCGGAGAGCGCCTGTGCCCCCATCACATAGGGGACCGAGAGCCACGCCGCCGGCACCGCCAGCATCGACAGCGCCACCACCTGCATCCCCATGCCGATCTGCATGGTGCGGTTGAGCCCGATACGCGAACCGATCCAGCCCCCGACCAGATTGGTCACCACTCCGAAGAACTCGTAGAAGAGGAAGAGCATCGCGATTTCCAATGGGCTATATCCCAGCTGGTGGAAATAGAGCACCACCAGCATGCGGATCGCCCCATCGGTCAGGGTGAAGGACCAGTAGCCCAGGGT
Organism: uncultured Piscirickettsiaceae bacterium; assembly: GCA_964344805.1. Taxonomy (GTDB): domain Bacteria; phylum Pseudomonadota; class Gammaproteobacteria; genus Thiopontia. Next base: position 7,060 of record CAYFOU010000091.1, read on the forward strand.
CACCACCAGATAGTTGCGAAAACCTTCCGTTGCACTACTCACTCAGCCACTCCCTTGACAGCCACTGTTCCGGCACCCACTTCAGATCCTCGGGACGATCAATATCATTCAACGGCTCCAGCGCACACCACTGGATACCAGAACTCCGTAACACCTGCTCACTCTGCATCATCACCCGACTACTCCCCCACTCAATAGCGGAGAAGAGATCCGGCAGTGGTTCACGCATCGCCACCAGTACATAGCCACCATCCTCTGCCGGCACCATCACCACATCATGCTCTTCCAGCGCATTTTCCACCTGTAACAACACATCTTGATCCAGTTGTGGACAGTCACTGCCCGCAAGAATGACCGCATCAGACCGCTGCAGTCCCAATCCGATCGCTGCTGCCATCCGCTCCCCAACATCTCGCCCCTGCTGAATTTCCAATTCAACACCAAACTGCTGTTTCAACAGACGAAAGGAGTTGTGATCACCATCAGGCGTGCAGCAGAGCACCACATTCCCGATGGCGGAAGCAACCGCCTCCTCCACCATATTTTGGGTCATGCGCTGCTGCAACCGTGCTGCCCCCTCCGCTCCCAGCACAGGAATCAGCCGAGTCTTGACGTGACCAGACAGAGGTGCCCTGGCAAACACCTGCAGCTCTACTTTCATCGATACCACTCGGCAATGCGCTGTGGTGAAACACCAATCCAGTAGGCAAAACGGAGCCACCACATCAACAGAATGGTACGGACAATACCCCGCTGCTCCCAGCGGCGGCTGGAGGTCACCAACGGATGGTGGATACAGGCTGGAGCACCCAGACGGCGCAACCGCTTGCTGAAGGCGATATCCTCCATCAGCGGCAGGTGCGGAAATCCCCCCACCTTCTCAAAGGTATCACGGCGCACAAAAATCCCCTGGTCACCGGTCGCCACCCCGCTCCAGCAGGAGCGCCGGTTCATCATCCACTCCACTACCCGCAGCAGCCACGCCTGACCGCTGAGACGCACATCAAAACGCCCCCAGACCGCCACTGACAACGCACTCTCAATCTGCGCCACTGCATACTTCGGCACCACGGTATCAGCATGAAGAAACCAGAGCGCTTCGCCACTGGCCTCGGCCGCACCGGCATTCATCTGCCGTGCCCGCCCCCGCCCGGCATGACAAACCCGGTCAATATGGGGGGTTGCCCGGCCCACCGTATCATCCTCGCTCCCTCCGTCGACCAGAATAATCTCGGCCCCCTGTGCCCGCAACGGCTGGAGTGGCAACAACGTCTGCTCGATCTGCTGCGCCTCATTCAGCGCCGGGATCACAATGGAGATCAACATCGAGATCAGCCAAGCGCTCCACCCCAACGGGGGCCCTGTCCGGCGGTGCAACCATAGCAGTGGCCCGCCACGGCAATCGGCTGCCCCTGCAGGTCCTGCTGCAACAGATCCCGCAACCGTAGCGGTTCTCCCTCCTTTCCGGAGAGCGGCATCCTCAGCATCTGGTTGAAATCACAATCATAGAGCTGTCCCTGCCAGTCGACACTGATCAGGGTGCGGCACATCACCGTCTGCAGATTTTGCGGCTGATGGGCCGACTGCAGCAGCTCCATATACTCCTCAAACTCCCCTCTGGAGAGCAGCATGCTGCCAAAGCGGTGGATCGGCAGATTGGCAATGGTCAGCAGCTGATTGAAGAAGATGCCGTAGCGCTGCTCCAGTTCCCGTTTGTAATCGGCCTCCAGTACATGCTGCGAGGGCGGCAGAAAGGCACCGGAGGGGTTGTAGACCAGATTAAGCAACAACCCGCTCTTCTCGACACCATATCCCAATCGGTTCAACTGTTTGAGGCCACGTATACTGGCCTCATAAGTCCCCTTGCCGCGCTGCCCATCAACATTCTCCTGCAGATAGCAGGGCATCGAAGCAACCACCTCTACCCGATGTTCAGCCAGAAACCGAGCCATCCCCTGCTGCTCCGGCTCTTCCAGAATGGCCAGATTGCAGCGATCAATCACCCGCACCCCCATATGGCTGGCTGCTTCAACCAGACGATGAAAGTGGGGGTTCATCTCCGGGGCACCACCGGTCAGATCAAGCAGGGAGATCATCCCCTGCTCCAGCACCTCAATCACCTCATCAATGGTCTCCCCATTCATCATCTCGGTGCGCTTGGGCCCTGCATTGACATGGCAGTGGGTACAGCTGAGATTACAGCGATATCCAAGATTGACCTGCAGGGTCTGCAGTTGGTCTCGCAGCAGGGCTGGAAAGGGGATCTCTTTCAGATAGGGGGTGGTATCTAGCATAGCGCCCTATTTTATCAGCGTAACCACCGATACCCGAGCACAAAACACCCGGCGATCAGAAGAGGAAACGACCGTATTTTTTCTTCTGCGCACGCATCGCCCGCAACTCTGCATCCCCTGAGATGACGATCTTGCGGCTGGGGGTGAAATCGAGGCTACGGCTGCGCCCCCGATAGGGGTTGAGGTTGAGGATCAGCTTCATCGCCTGCAGCCGCGCCTGATGCTTGTCATCCGACTTGATCACATACCAGGGGGTCCCGGAGCGGTGGGTCCTGCGCAGCAGATGGTACTTCATCTCGGTAAACTCATCCCACAGCTCCTGCGCCTGCAGATCCACCTCACTGAGCTTCCACTGGCGCAACGGGTCTGTACGACGACGTTCAAAACGGTTGGCCTGCTCCTCCTTGGAGACCGAGAAGTAGAGCTTGATCAGTATGGTCGACCCATCCTCGATAAAGCTCTTCTCATAGGAGACCACGTTATCCATAAACAGCTTGTACTGCGACTGGCTGCAGAACCCCATCACCGGTTCCACCATCGCCCGGTTGTACCAGCTGCGATCAAACAGCACAATCTCTCCGGCCCGTGGGAACTGTTCGATATAGCGCTTCATATGCATCTCGGTGAGCTGCACCTCGGTCGGCTTGCCCAGCGCCACAATGCGGTAGTGTTTACTGTTCATATAGCGGGTGATGCGGCGGATGGTCCCCCCCTTACCGGAGGCATCACGTCCATCAAACAGGATGATGATCTTGCGTCCGGTCTGCTCAAGATGGTTCTGCAGCTTGATCAGCTCCGCCTGATAGGGTTTCAGCTCTTCGGTCTGCACATGCTTCTGCAGTGCATCCTTGAAGATCTTCTTATAGCAGGAGTCATTCAGCAGATCCTGAATCTGACTGGAGGACAAACGCCGCCCTCCGCCGAGCTGATCCAGCATCTTGCGATACTCTTTCTGGACATAGATGTTCTGTGCTGAAAGGTTCTTTCCCATACCTGTAATAATAGCGCCATACGCTCATTAGAGAACGCTGTACGAAAGCCATTTTATGCAGTGCTCCCTTTACAGACCCTTCCCAACCCCCCCATTCAGCCAGGAAAGCCGGCACTGATCCTCTTTACCTCTTCAAGGTCTCCCATAAAGGCATCAATCAATTGAGGATCAAAGTGCTTCCCTCTCTGCTCATCCAGATAATCAACCGCTTCCTCAAAAGACCAGGCCGGTTTATAGGCGCGTCGAGTGTGGAGCGCATCAAAGACATCGGCAATTGCGGTAATACGTCCATAGAGATGGATATTCTCCCCCGCCAACCCCTGAGGGTAACCACTCCCATCCCAGCGCTCATGGTGCTGGTGCGCAATCACCGCTGCCGCCTGCAGCAGCGGACGCCTTGACCCTTTGAGAATATCGTAACCCAGCTGGGTGTGGGCCTTCATGCTCTCAAACTCCTCCTCGGTCAACCTTCCGGTTTTCATCAGGATCTGATCCATGATCCCCACCTTGCCGATATCATGCATCGGAGAGGCGTTGCGCAGCAAGGTGAGTTCATGCTCATCCAGACCAAGCCTGCGGCCGATCAACTCCGCATACATCGCCATACGAACCATATGCTGATGCACCTCACCAGAACGGGACTCCGCCACATCACCCAGCATGTAGATCACCTCACTCTGGGTCTGCTCAATCTCCTGCTCAAGCGAGACATTGGCATAGGCAATCGAGATATCCTTGCAAAACATCTCCAGAAGTTGGCGATCCGGCTCCTCCATGGCACCACAACCGCAGCCGGACAGATATGCAATCCCCCAGTTACCACTGTTGTCATGAAAAAAGATGGTACAGTGCTGCTCTTCAAAAACACTGCTCTGTTCATGGATGGCACGATTGATCTGCCCAATCACCTGCTCATCTGCCACATGGTTGATCGGCTTCCCGATTTCACTGCGATAATTCCCGGTTGCAGCAACAATAACCCCCTCATTATTGGGCTCTTTTTCATTTCTATAGTTGACGACCAACCCGGACTGGCGACCAAAAAAGGCATCATGACCCAATGCCAGAATAGATAG
>CAYFOU010000092.1:0-11377 GCA_964344805.1 uncultured Piscirickettsiaceae bacterium
TCTTTTTTATAAGCCACTGTAAGTGGAGGTGGTGCTGTTACATTCGCTTACAAAAAAGTGGGTTCTGGACATATCCAATTTACATTCCTGTCCTACGATTAAGCTACAGGCCCACCGTTTGAAAGGGCCATTACCAATCAGGAGATCGTAATGAAAAAGATAAAAGGGGTGATTGCAGTACTGTTGTTTACGGCTGTTTCATTTTCATCATCGGCCGACTATAGCGGCAGTGGCTGGGGAAACCATCATGGAGCGATGATGAATCCAGCCATGATGCAACAGATGATGCAGAACCGACAACAGATGGGGGGATATCCGATGATGGGCTATCCCGGCAATGGTTATGCAGCGAATCCCCAAATGATGCAGCAGATGATGGCACATAAACAGGGGCATATGGGTCGAGTGGAGGCGTTGCTGAAGAGTATCGACCGCTCATTGAAGACGCTGGTTGAGCAACAGAAGCAACCATGAATCGAGAGCTGTGGCTATGGACCCTGCTCTTGAGTGGATTGCTGGTGACAGCCCCGCTCCATGCACATGGTGATTATGATCAGGGTCAATACATCAGCATCATTTCACCGCTGCATGGGGCTGTTGTAACCAATCCGGTAAGGGTTCGGCTGCAGGCGAGTGGAGTCAAGATCGCTCCAGCGGGGGTTGATAAACATCGTTCAGGACACTTTCATCTGATGGTTGATGTTGATGCGGACCCGCAACTGGATGAACCGATGCAGGAGAATGATCAGCATATTCGGCTCTCCAATGGTGAGATGGAGGTGACCCTGATGCTCGCTCCAGGCAGACATACCCTGCAGGTGATCCTGGCGGATGAGGAGCATACCCACTTTGAAAATATGCTCTCTTCAAAGATCACGATTCTGGTGGAATAAAGAGAGTATGAACAAGCCCCGTACTCTGCTTTTCCTCACTACCAGTACCTTGGCAGTGGCTGGATGTGACGGGTTTGATCCAGTGCAGATTCATGGCAGGAACTTCCTGCCAGCAGCAGATTACCAACCGGATATGGCTGCAGGTGAAGTGCGTTATCGTTCACTCTGTGCCCGTTGCCATGGTGATATGCTGCAAGGCAGTGATGAGGGGCCGCCACTGCATGATCCTGTCTATGCTTCCAGCCGCCATGGAGATCTTGCTTTTTACCATGCGGTCAACAATGGAGTGAGGCAGCACCATTGGCAATTTGGAGACATGCCGATGCTGACTGGAATTACTCCGGAACAGGTGAGTGATATCGTCCATTTTGTACGTAATACTCAGCGGATTGCCGGTATTGAGTAACCATTATCATGGTAAGGAATAAAGGAATGAGACAAGTCAATTATTGGATTCTGCTTGTGGTGATTCTGTTGGTAATTACTGGAGTCGGGTTTTTCTCTGGTGATGATCCTCTCAAGGATCTGGGGACTGGGCGCTGGTATAGCCAGCAGCAGGTGGTTCAAGGGGGACCGCTGTTTCAGCGCCATTGTGCCGTTTGTCATGGCCCGGAGGCCGCAGGCACGCCGAACTGGAGAGAGATGGATCAAAATGGCCACTATCCCCCGCCTCCTCTCAATGGAAGTGCCCATACCTGGCACCATCCGCTGGCCCTGTTGAGAAAAACGGTTCGGGAGGGAGGGATACCATTGGGAGGGCAGATGCCTCCATTCAAGGAGGTGCTTACCCATTCAGAGATTGATGCCATTCTGGCCTGGGTACAGACGCACTGGTCTGATCAGATCTATCAGCGTTGGCTGGAGAGGAACGGGTAATGGCCATGGTGGAGGTTCGGCTTTCGGTAGTGGGGATGAGCTGTGCCGGCTGTGTGTCCGCTGTAGAGGATGCGCTCAAGGCGGTTCCGGGGGTTGATTCGGCAATTGTCAATCTGGGGGAACGCACCGCTGTGGTAGAGGGGGAGTTTGAGGTTTCTGCCTTGATTGAAGCCATTCAGGAGGCGGGCTTCAATGCCAGTGAGATGGTCACTGCTGAGGATGAGCTGAACAAGGCAGAGCAGGAGCAGCAGGCCTATAAAAGGTTTCTGCAGAGGACCGCCATTGCCGGAAGTGTTGGTGTACTGCTGTTTGTTGGTGGAATGGGAGGATGGCTGCCTGCTGTAGAGGGTCGGCATCCACTCTGGTTTGGGGTGAGCCTGATTACCCTGCTGATTCTGGTTTTTGTTGGTGGACACTTCTTCCGGGGGGCATGGTCGGCGCTGCATAACCATCGGGGCAATATGGATACCCTGGTCTCATTGGGAACAGGCACCGCCTGGCTCTACTCCACCATCGTGATCCTGCTTCCGGAGTGGTTCCCTGCTCAGGCACAGCATGTCTATTTTGAGGCGGCAGTCATCATTGTTGCACTGGTCTCACTGGGCTCTGCGCTGGAGATGCGGGCCAGAGGCAAAACCTCTCAGGCGATACAGCAGTTGATTGGCCTCCAACCCAGGATTGCGCGGGTAATCCGTAATGGTGAGGAGCTGGAGTTGCCGCTGGAGGCGGTAGGGCTTGAGGAGACCCTGCGCATTCTGCCCGGTACACAGATCCCGCTGGACGGGATTGTTCTGGAGGGGCACTCCCATGTTGATGAATCGATGCTGACAGGAGAGCCTCTGCCGGTAGAGAAAGGTGCAGGGGACAGGGTGGTCGGGGGTACGCTCAATGGGGCGGGGGCCTTTCTGATGCAGACCACCCATATCGGCCGGGAGACGGTGCTGGCCAGAATCATTGACCTGGTGAGAAAGGCGCAGGCGAGCAAGCCGGAGATTGGTCGTCTGGTAGACCGGATTGCGGCGATCTTCGTGCCTGTTGTGGTATTGATTGCGCTGCTCAGCTTTATGCTCTGGTTCTGGTTGGGGCCTGCGCCGGAGATCAGCTATGCAATGGTTGCGGCAATGACGGTATTGGTGATCGCCTGCCCCTGTGCGTTGGGGCTGGCGACCCCCATCTCGATTATGGTTGCGGTAGGCCGGGCTGCCGGTATGGGGATACTGATTCGTAATGGAGATGCACTGCAGCAGGCGGGGAGGGCAACTACCGTGGTATTTGACAAGACCGGAACCCTTACCGCAGGCAGCCCCCAGTTAACCACTATCTACACGGTCAGTGATATCAGTGAAGAGAGGCTGATCGCCCTTGCAGCCTCACTGGAGCAGAATTCCGAGCATCCGCTGGCAAAGGCGATACTGGAAGAGGCAAAGGAGAGAAGGCTCCCGCTTGAAGCGGTAGACAGATTTACAGCCATTACCGGCAGAGGTGTGGAGGGTATGGTATCGGGTCATCAGGTGCAGATAGGCAACTGTAACTGGATGTTGTCAAATCATATTGATTTAAGCGTAATGGAAGAGACCAACCGATTGCACCATGGTGTCACTCCAATCTACGTTGCGGTAGATGGTTCTCTGATGGGGCTGCTCTCGGTAACCGATCCGATCAAGCCAGATGCAGAGGCAGCGATTGCCCGGCTCCATCAACTGGGCATATCGGTGGTGATGCTTACCGGAGATCACTCATTGACCGCTCAATCGGTTGCAGAGCAACTGGGGATTGATCAGGTTTATGCCGAGCTGCTTCCAGAGCAGAAGATTGAACAGGTCCGATCACTGCAGGCATCAGGAGAGACCGTGCTGATGGTTGGTGATGGGATCAATGATGCACCGGCTCTGTCTCAGGTGGATGTGGGTATTGCGATTGGGACCGGCACCGACATTGCCGTGGAGTCTGCTGATGTGGTGCTGATGAAAGGGGAGCTACAGGGGGTTGTCGATATCGTCACCCTCTCCAGGGCCACCATGCGCAATATCCGCCAGAATCTGCTTGGAGCCTTTTTCTACAACACATTGGGTATCCCGGTGGCTGCCGGCCTGCTCTATCCGCTGTTTGGTGTGATGTTGAGCCCGGTGATTGCGGCTGCTGCAATGAGTTTGAGTTCGGTGACCGTGGTAACCAATGCGTTACGTCTGCGGACGACTCCCCTGAACAAGATATTGTGATCACTGATTTGAGGAATAGTATGAAAAGAGAGAGAACATCCCCGTTTATTGCCTTGTTGATTGTAGCCAGTGTCGGCAGTGCAGCGGCAGATAACCGGGAAATGGTATCGATGCCGGAGATGATGAAAACCCATATGCTGGGCAATATGCGAGACCATGTAGTGGCCTTGCATGAGATTTTGACCGCACTTTCAAAAGATGATCTGGATCAAGCGGCTGCGGTTGCAGAGGAGCGTCTGGGCATGAGTTCAATGAATCGCCACGGTGCGCGCCATATGGCCCAGGTGATGCCGAAAGAGATGGGTGTCATTGGGATGGGCATGCACAAGGCCGCCAGCCGGTTTTCCAGGACTGCTGAAGAGGGTGAGCGGATTGCGGCATATAATCAGTTAAACCAGATCACGGCTGGTTGTGTAGCCTGCCATGCACGCTACCGGATTCACTGAAACCGGACAGGGGTTCTCAGCCTTGTGTTTGTAGATGTTGCATTCAATGGTTGAATACCTGATGATAAAAAGCAGGTATTACAGATGCCGGAACAATAATAACTACCCATCAACACGAGGTGCGGCTCAGGCCGTTGTCCTCGATCAGGAGCAAGGAGAAGGATATGAAATTGAGCACCGTATTGGCTGGCATGGTGGCCGCCACCGGATTGACGCTGGGCGTAGCGGGCACCGCCTCGGCCGGTAACACCTTTGTCACCATCGGCACCGGTGGAGTGACCGGGGTCTACTATCCCACTGGCGGGGCGATCTGTCGTCTGGTCAACAAGGGGCGCAAGCAGCACAACATCCGCTGCTCGGTGGAGTCAACCGGCGGTTCGGTCTACAACCTCAACACCATCCGTGCCGGTGAGCTGGATATGGGTATTGCCCAGTCCGACTGGCAGTACCACGCCTATCACGGCAGCAGCAAGTTCAAGGATGCCGGGGCCAACAAGAATCTGCGTGCGGTCTTCTCGGTTCATCCAGAGCCATTCACCGTGGTCGCCCGTTCCGACTCCGGGATCAAGAGCTTTGCCGACCTGAAGGGGAAGCGGGTCAATATCGGTAATCCCGGCTCCGGCCAGCGTGGCACCATGGAGGTGGTGATGAATGCGATGGGGTGGAAGAAGAGTGACTTCGCTCTTACCTCCGAGCTGAAGGCGGCGGAGCAGTCGAAGGCGCTGTGTGACAACAAGGTGGATGCGATTGTCTATACCGTCGGTCACCCCAACGGCTCGATCAAGGAGGCGACCACCTCCTGCGACACCCAGCTGGTTCCGGTCACTGGTGCCGCGATCGACAAGTTGATTGCCGACCACGACTACTACCGCGTTGCCACCGTGCCGGGTGGGATGTATCGCGGTAATCCCAATGATGTGCAGACCTTCGGTGTAGGGGCCACCTTTGTCTCCTCCACCAACCTGCCGGAGGAGACGGTCTATCAGGTGGTGAAGGCGGTATTCGAGAACTTCGATGGCTTCCGTAAACTCCACCCCGCCTTTGCCCATCTCAATCCATCGCAGATGGTGAAGGATGGCCTCTCGGCGCCGCTGCATGAGGGGGCGGCCCGATACTATCGGGAAGCGGGCATCCGCTAACCCTTCCGGGCTGAAAAGAGGGCGGTTCTCCGCCCTCTTTTTTGTTTGCCGTGACCGACACACAACAGATCATCGAGCAGGTTGAGGAGGCTGACAGCGGCGCTCGTCATCCTGCCGGTAGTGCCGGTCAGTTACTGCTGTTGGTGGCATTGGGGTGGTCGCTGTTCCAGCTCTGGTACGCCTCTCCCCTCCCGTTCATTTTTGGTATTGGGCTGTTCAACGATACCGAGGCGCGTGCGATCCATCTCGCCTTTGCACTGTTCCTCGCCTTTGTCGCCTTCCCTGCCTCTCGTCGTTCTCCTACCCAATCGATCCCCTGGCAAGACTGGCTCTTTGCGCTGATCGCCTCGGCATCGGCACTCTATATCGTCCTCTTCTATGAGGCCCTCTCCAACCGGGCGGGGGCGCCGATTGCACAAGATTTGATCATTGGCAGCTGTGGGCTGCTGTTGCTGCTGGAGGCGACCCGCCGCGCACTGGGCTGGCCGCTGGTGGTGGTTGCCGTGGTCTTCCTCACCTACACCTTTGCAGGCCCCTATATGCCGGAGGTGATTGCCCACAAGGGACAGAGCCTGAGCAAGGTGCTCTCCCACCAGTGGCTCACTACAGAAGGGGTATTTGGTGTGGCATTGGGGGTCTCCTCCAGCTTTGTCTTTCTCTTTGTGCTGTTTGGTGCGCTGCTGGAGCAGGCCGGTGCGGGGCACTACTTTATCCAGACCGCCTTTGCGCTGCTGGGCCATATGCGTGGTGGCCCGGCCAAGGCGGCGGTGGTCGCCTCCGCCACCACCGGGCTGATCTCCGGCTCCTCGATTGCCAACGTGGCGACCACCGGCACCTTCACCATTCCGCTGATGAAACGGGTCGGCTTTCCCGGCACCAAGGCGGGGGCGGTGGAGGTGGCGGCCTCGACCAACGGTCAGCTTACTCCACCGGTGATGGGGGCGGCCGCCTTCCTGATGATCGAGTATGTGGGGATCTCCTATCTGGAGGTGATCCAGCATGCACTGCTGCCCGCATTGATCTCCTATATGGCGCTGCTCTATATCGTCCATCTGGAGGCGCTGAAGGCCAATATGCAGGGGATTCCGAAGCCCAATCAGTCGACCCTGGTACAGAAGCTGATGGCGACCGCCGGGATCATCACCGCCCTCTGTCTGATCGGGCTGGGGGTCTACTACGGCATTGGCTGGATCAAGATGGTTGCCGGGGATGCGGCGCTGGCGATTGTGCTGGCGTTGGTGGTGGCCGCGTATATTGGATTGCTACGGGTTGCCGCCAATACCCCGGAGCTGCATCCCGATGACGCCTCACAGGAGATCGTCACCCTGCCGGAGGTGGGGCCGACGGTGCGGGCGGGGCTCCACTTCCTGCTGCCGATTGTGGTGCTGATGTGGTGCCTGATTGTGGAGCGCTTCTCACCGGGATTGTCCGCCTTCTGGGCCACCCTGCTGATGATGGGGATTGTGTTGACCCAGCGCCCACTGCTGGCCTGGATGCGTGGTCATGAGCAGACGGCACAGTGGCGACAGGGGGGGATGGAGTGCATTGATGGGTTGATCCATGGGGCACGCAATATGGTCGGGATCGGTGTCGCCACCGCAGCGGCCGGTATTGTGGTCGGTACCGTTACCCTGACCGGGATTGGTCAGGTGATGATCGAGTTTGTCGAGTTCATCTCCGGTGGCAATCTGCTGCTCTCGCTGCTCTTCACCGCACTGATCTGCATTATCCTTGGGATGGGGCTGCCGACCACCGCCAACTACATCGTGGTCTCCACGCTGATGGCTCCGGTGCTGATGGCGATTGCAGCGAGCCACGGCATCATTGTGCCGCTGGTGGCGATTCACATGTTTGTCTTCTACTTCGGCATCCTTGCGGATGACACCCCGCCGGTGGGTCTGGCCGCCTTTGCGGCGGCGGCGATCGCCAAGAGTGATCCGATTCGTACCGGTGTGCAGGGCTTTGCCTACGATATCCGTACTGCAATCCTCCCCTTCCTCTTCATCTTCAATACCCAGCTGTTGATGATCGGCATCGGGAGCTGGTTTGAGCTGCTGCTGGTGATTGTCAGCGCCACCGTGGCGATGCTGCTGTTTGCCGCAGCGACACAGGGCTACTGGCTCACCTGGAGTCGACGCTGGGAGTCGGCGCTGTTGCTGTTGATTGCCTTCACCCTGTTCCGCCCCGGCTACTGGTGGGATCAGCTCTACCCGCCGCTGGAGCCGGTCAGTGGCAGCCAGATTGTGGAGATGGCCGCCACCCACAACACCCTGCAGATGGAGGTGGCAGGTCATACCCTGGAGGGGGACTATGTCGAGAAGACCCTTTTGCTGCCACTGGATGCGCCAGGGGCCAGCGGTGCCGAGCGCCTCTCACTGGCGGGGTTGGAGGTGCGTCAGGAGGGGGAGAAGACCCTTGCCGATCAGGTCTACTTCGGTAGCAAGGCGCAGGAGATCGGCCTCGACTTTGACTGGGAGATTCGCACCCTGCTATTGGAGGCGGAGCGCCCGGCCAAGCAGTGGATGTTTATCCCGGCCCTGCTGCTGTTGGGACTGGTGGCGCTGAATCAGCGACGAAGGTTGTCGGTGCTTTGAGTTGGTTTGTGTCTCCCCTCTTCTCAACTGTTATCAGGAGAGGAGAGGGGGGATGGATTATTCTGCCAGATTGTCAGCAACAAAGTCCCAATTGACCAGTTTCCAGAACGCCTCCAGATACTGGGGGCGGGCGTTGCGGTAGTCGATGTAGTAGGCGTGCTCCCAGACGTCACAAGTCAGCAGTGGCTGCAATCCATCGGTCAACGGGTTGGCGGCATTGCCGGTGTTGACGATCTCCAGTTGGCCTTCACCGTTCTTTACCAGCCAGGTCCAGCCGGAGCCGAAGTTGTTGATTGCGGAGTCGGTAAAGGTCTGCTGGAAGCTGTCGAAGCTACCAAAGGTCGCCTCAATGGCGCTCAGCAGTGCCCCCTGTGGTTGACCGCCTCCGTTGGGGCTGAGCCCATTCCAGTAGAAGGTGTGGTTCCAAATCTGGGCGGCATTGTTGAAGATTGGGCCGGATGCGTTGAGGATCATCTCCTCCAGTGGGGCGGTCTCAAATTCGGTACCGGGAATCAGCCCGTTGAGTTTGTCCACATAGGTTGCATGGTGTTTGCCGTGGTGGAACTCCAGGGTCTCTGTGGAGATATGGGGCTCCAGCGCATCTTTGGCATAGGGGAGTTCGGGTAGTTGGTGCAGGTTCATGACAGTTTCTCCTTCATTGAGGGATTACTTAACTTTTCAGGTCTGTCTACCTAATATGGGTCTGAAAAGTCACAATCACAAGTCAATAACCAAGCAGGAGTGTCAAATGTCCAAGAGTATCCGGGGTACTGAAACCGAGAAGAACCTGCTCAAGGCCTTTGCCGGGGAGTCGCAGGCGCGTAATCGTTACACCTACTATGCAGGGGTGGCGAAGAAGGAGGGGCTGGTGCAGATCTCCCATATCTTTGAGGAGACCGCCAACCAGGAGAAGGAGCACGCCAAGCGCTTCTTCAAGTTTCTGGAGGGGGGTGAGGTGGAGATCACCGATACCTTCCCGGCCGGTACCATCCGCACCACATTGGAGAATCTGCGCGCCGCCGCTGCCGGTGAGGAGCATGAGTGGACCGAGCTTTATCCCGCCTTTGCCGAGACTGCACGGGAAGAGGGGTTCAATGAGGTGGCCGCAGTGTTTGATGCGATCTCCATTGCCGAGAAGCAGCATGGCAAGCGCTACAAGGCGCTGGCCGATAATCTGGAGGCGGGCAGGGTCTTCAAGCGCAATGGTACGGTGACCTGGCGCTGCCGCAACTGCGGCTATTTGCATGAGGGACCGGAGGCACCGAAGGTCTGTCCCGCCTGTGTCCACCCACAGGCCCACTTTGAGCTGCTGGGGGAGAACTGGTAGCCGTTAGCGGCACTGTTGCGTCAGCTGTTGGCGGAACAGCTTCATCAGTACCTCAATGTTGTGGCTACTGGCGTAGTTGAGGCGAGCGATAAAGGCGATCTTGCGGTGTGGTCCCGGCTCATTGAGGTGAACCGCCTTCAGCTCTGAGGTTTGATGCAGCAGCTGATCCAGTGCCATCTGTGGCACCAGCGTGGTCCCCATTTTACCGGCCACCATCTGAATCAGAGTGTAGAGGCTGGCACCCTCCAGTGAGTAGTCGGTTTCGGTCGCCTGCAGCTTGCAGGCGGCCAGTACGTGGTCTTTCAGGCAGTGACCATCCTTCAGCAACAGCAGATGGCTGTTATCAATCTCCTCACCCCGGATCTCCTGTGGGTTGCTCAACCCCTCATCCCGGTGGGTGATCAGATAGAAATCCTCCTCCCAGAAGGTGAAGGCATGCAGCCCCTCTATTGCGTAGGGGAGGGCCAGTATGGCACAGTCGAGGGTTCCGTTGCGCACCAGCTCCACCAGTCGATGGGACTGCTCCTCGACAATCTTCAGCTGAAAATCGGGATATTGTCGACGCACCTCCGGCAGCACCTTCGGCAGCAGATAGGGGCCGATGGTAGGGATGATCCCAATCATCATCGGGTGGCTCAGCGGGGTGTTCTGCTGTTGAGAGAGTAGCTGCAGATCATCCAGCCCCAACTTGATCTCTCGTGCACGGCTCAGAAACTGCTCCCCGATCGGGGTGATCAACACCTGCTTGTTGTCGCGCTCGAAGATCTGGATCTTCAGCTGCCTCTCCAGCTCATGGATCGCGGTACTGAGTGCCGATTGGGAGACCGCACACGCCTCTGCCGCCCGCTTGAAGTGGAGGGTCTCGGCCACTGCGAGGGCGTAGGTGATCTGTTTGGTGGTAACCATAGCGCTATTATGGTTCTAAAAAATAGATTGTCATCATCTATTTTATTCAATTTTAAAGATCAACTCCCTCTCCTAAGATCAGTTCAACGTTAACGCGTTATCCACTTTTACAACACGATTATCAGGAGAAACAGCAATGTCCATGATCAACAGAGAGATCCCCGAGTTCAAGGCAGAGGCCTTCCACAATGGTGAGTTCAAGACCATCACCACCGAAGATGTGAAGGGGCAGTGGTCGATCTTCCTCTTCTATCCGGCCGACTTCACCTTTGTCTGTCCCACCGAGCTGGAGGATATGGCCCACTACTATGAGGAGCTGCAGGGGCTGGGGGTCGAGGTCTATGCGGTCTCCACCGACACCCACTTTGTCCACAAGGCGTGGCATGACTCCAGCCCTGCCATCAGCAAGATCCATTACCCGATGATCGGTGACCCCACCGGCACCATCACCCGCGGCTTCGATGTGATGATCGAGGAGGAGGCGCTGGCGCTGCGTGGCACCTTCCTCGCCAACCCGGAGGGGGTGATCAAGGTGGCGGAGATTCATGATCTGGGCATTGGTCGTTCGGCAAAGGATATGGTGCGCAAGGTGAAGGCGGCCCAGTATGTCCACAACCATGATGGTGAGGTCTGTCCAGCAGCATGGGAGAAAGGAGAGAAGACCCTGACACCAAGTCTCGACCTGGTAGGAAAGATCTGATGTAACGATCCATATCACCCCTGAAATCCGCCATCTCTGCGTTCAAAAATGGTCATTTACATTTGTAAACTCACATTTTTTGCCTTGATCTGGCGAATTTCAGGGGCGATCTGAACCGTTACATCACTAAATTTAAGCAGTGATTTGATTGGAGATGAGCAATGTTAACCCCGGAAATTCTGAACACCCTCAAAGGGTACAGCGAGAAGATGGAGAGAGCAGTTAGTGCCTGACCGAAAAACCAATTAATCTTTTTGAGTCAAACAGATATAATGAA
>CAYFOU010000093.1:0-11213 GCA_964344805.1 uncultured Piscirickettsiaceae bacterium
GGTGATCATCAAGGACTCCATTGCCGATGCCTTCCTGCAGCAGATCCTGCTGCGCCCTGCAGAGTACTCCGTGATTGCGACGCTCAACCTCAATGGCGACTACGTCTCCGATGCACTGGCGGCGATTGTCGGCGGTATCGGTATCGCACCCGGGGCCAACATCAACTACGAGTCGGGCCACGCGATCTTTGAGGCGACCCACGGTACCGCGCCGAAGTATGCCGGTCAGGACAAGGTCAACCCCGGTTCGGTGATCCTCTCCGGTGCCCTGATGTTCGAGCACCTCGGCTGGACCGAAGTGACCGATCTGATCTATGAATCACTGGGGGCCGCGATTGAGCAGAAGACCGTCACCTACGACTTCGAGCGTCTGATGGAAGGGGCGACCCTGGTCAAATGTTCCGAGTTTGCCGACAAGATGATCGAGAAGATGTAATCAGATAGAGAGTCTGGCACTGATCAGGCGGTTGAGGCTGACACCCTGCTCAGCCGCCTCCAGCGCCAGATGGCGATGCACCTCGGCAGGGATGCGTATCTGGAATTTTCCACTGTAGCTTCGTTCAGAGATCGGTTCAGGGACTTTTTCGCCACTGCTTTGCATCTCCTCTACGACCTCTTTAACGGTTTGCTGAATGCCTGCCAACGCCTTTTCAGGAGAGTTATCCAGCCAACTGAGGGAGGGAAATTCCGAACAGAGACCGATATGTTCACCATCCTCTTCAGACCAGATCACACGGTAGGCATAGTGGTTGATGTTCATTGAGATACTCCTAATTTGTCGATGGCTTTGATGACCTGCTTGACCTGATAGGGTTTGGCCTTGCCTTTGCTGTTCTGAATATTGATGCGGGGGTCTCCGGGCCAAGGGGTTTTGTAGATTCGGTGGCTGGAGCCCTGTTGGCGAGCCGCTCCGAAGAAGTGGTCGCATACCTTGCAGAGGTCCGAAAAACGGATGTTGGTTGGATGGCTCCGCATCGATGCGACGATGTTTTCTATCGAGGGCATGTTTTTATAGTATCACTATTGATTCTAAAGTTGAAAATTTTGAGGAAGTTGTGATGAGTGAATTGAAATTTGAGGATGTCGGTTTCGGCATCACCGTGATCGAAGGGTGGTATGAACGCGAGGGGATGGCCTGCAGCTATCTGCTGGAGTCGGACGGTGCAGTTGCGCTGATCGATACCGGAACCGCTCGGGTAGCCCCCCATATTCTGCAGCTGCTGGAGCAGCGCAATATCTCTCGTGAGCAGGTGAAGTACATCATCCCCACCCACGTCCATCTCGACCATGCCGGTGGGGCCGGGCAGCTGATGCAGGCGCTTCCCAACGCCGAACTGGTGATTCACCCCTACGGCTCCCGCCACATGATCGACCCCTCCAAGCTGCAGGCCGGGGCAACCGCCGTCTATGGAGAGGAGCGCTTCAAGGCCGCTTTCGACACCCTGCTGCCGATTCCGGCAGAGCGGGTGATCGAGATCGAGGATGGGATGGAGATTGATCTCAATGGGCGCACGCTGCGCATGCTCGACACCCCGGGCCACGCCAAACACCACCTCTGTGTCTGGGACGAGCCGTCAAAAGGGCTCTTCACCGGAGATGTCTACGGTAATGGCTACCTGGAGCTGACCAGCGAAAAGGGGCGCTATCTCACCCCGGTCACCAGCCCGGTACAGCTGGAGCCGGAGGTGTGGCACGCCAGTATCGACAAGCTGCTGGCACTGCAGCCGCAGCGGGTCTTTCTGACCCACCACGGCATGCTGGAGCAGCCGGCGGCTCGGGCAGAGCAGCTGCATCGGGATCTTGATGCCTATGTGGAGATGGCCACTGCACTGCCGCCAGAGGGGCGCTACGAGAAGCTGCTTGAGAAGATTACCGACTACCATCGCGAGCAGGTGAAGGCGCACGGTTGCGAGGTGGAGGATAGTGAGCTGGATCGGCTGATCGCCTCCGATATTGAACTCTGCGCACAAGGGCTCGAAGTCTGGATGAAAAGGCAGGAAAAGGCCGCCGCCGCTTCGTGAACCAAAAGGATCTCTCTCTACTCCTGCTGCTGTTGGGTGGCGGGCTGCTACTACTGTTCCCCGAGTGGATGCCGGATCGGGCGCTGGGGAAGGGGGCGGGGCTGGCGCTAATCACCATCGGGCTGTTTGCCACCGCCCGTATCCCGGAGTATCTCACCGCTCTGCTCTTCTTCTCACTGGCGATGCTGTTCCGGGTCGCCCCGGCCGAGGTGGTCTTCTCCGGCTTCCAGTCGACCGCACTGTGGCTGGTATTTGGCGGTCTGGTAATTGGCATTGCGATGAATATCACCGGGCTGGGCAAGCGTATTGCCAGTCAACTGGCATCACATCTGGAGGGGAGCTACCTGCGCCTGATCGCTGGTATGGTCCTGGTGGGGCTGGCGCTCGCCTTTGTCATGCCCTCGGCGATGGGGCGGATCATGCTGCTGATCCCGGTGGCGCTGGCGCTCGCCAGCCACTTCGGCTTTGAGGAGGGGAGCCACGGGCGTACCGGACTGGTGCTGGCCGCCACACTCGGCACCTTCATCCCCGCCTTCACCATCCTCCCGGCCAATGTGGTCAACATGATTCTGGTCGGCATGGCGGAGAGCCAGTACCAGTTCTCGCCACTGTTTGGTGAGTATCTGTTGCTGCTGTTCCCGATTCTGGGGTTGATGAAGGCGCTGCTGATCGTGCTGCTGGTGGTGCGCTACTATCCCGACCAGCCGCGTCTGATGGATGAGAACGAGATCGGGCAGAGTGGGGCAATCAGTCGCGAGGAGCGCACCCTGGGGATTGTATTGGTGCTGCTGCTCTCGCTCTGGGTGATCGACTTTATCCACCACATCTCCCCAGCATGGATCGGTCTGGCCGGTGCCGTCTATCTGCTACTGCCGAAGGTGGGGGTGGTCAGTGGCGAGCAGTTCAACCAGGAGATCAACTACGCACCGCTGTTTGTGGTGGCAGGGGTGATCGGACTGGGTGGGGTGATCCACTACGCCGGACTGGGCAGCGTGATCGGCACCCATCTGATTGCCAACCTGCCGCTGGACCCGGCGACACCGTTCATCAACTATCTCTCGGTATCGCTGATTGCGACTGTGACCGGACTGGTCACCACGCTGCCCGGCATCCCGGCGGTGATGACTCCGTTGACCGGAGAGCTGGCCGAGGTGACCGGCTTCTCTCCAGCAGCCATTCTGATGATGCAGATGGTGGGGATCTCGTCAATTATCTTTCCCTATCAGGCCCCACCGTTGATTGTGGCCCTGCAACTGGCCGGGGTAAAGGTGCGGGCGGTGTTCAAGCTGGTGTTGATGCTGGCACTGGCCTCCTACCTGCTCTTTATTCCACTCAACTACCTCTGGTGGCAGTGGTTGGGGTGGTTGTAAAAGGCACCTCAAATAAAATGATATAACTTGATTATTGTTTCACCTATTTCCCACTGATATCATTTATCGTCTATATAATTATTTTTCTTATTCCTTGAAGATAACTCGATAGAATGGTTTTTTTGTTGCTTGATCAATATGCATACCTCCTCTTTCCATGATCAACCTGTAGATGATTCCGTTACCGCTCTGTTGGTCGATGAATCTATAACAATCCGGGTGCTCTACGGCAACCTGTTGCGCGATGAGGGGTATCAGGTCATTGAGGCAGAGACCATTGCGGCGGCTGAGGTGTTGGCACAGGAGCAACTACCGTCAGTGATGGTGATCAGTGATCAGCTCCCGGATGGTAGAGGCAGTGATTTGGTCTTGCGTCTCCAGCAAGATCTGGAAACTGCCGCAATATTGATGATCCTCTTTTCCAAACAAGGGGCGGTTGATGATGAGGTGCTGGAGTCTGGTGCATTGGATCTGCTCTACAAGGATGATTCGGCCGAGACCTTTCTGCGTCGCATGGGGAATTTTCGCCGCTATATTGTGGCGCAACGCAGGCGTTGCCAGATGCAGTGTGTGGCACAGGAGCAGCAGGGTGCGGTGCGTCCAGAGAGCCAGTGGGTACCGACCGATATTAACAAGCTGGTGGAAGATGTGCTGATTCTTCAGGATATCGCAATCCGGCGGGCCGGTATCTCGGTTGAAAAAGAGATTGAGTTGGAGTCGAAGGCACCGGTATTGCCAAGAAACCAGCTACTGCAAGCGATCAACAATCTGGTCAAGAACAGCTGTGAGGCGGTGAATGAATACAGTGAACAGGAGCCCGATCTGCAGGGACATATTGAGCTGAAGATTGAGCGTCAGCAGAGGGCGAAAGGAGCTTGTTTGATCATCTCTGTTGTCGATAATGGTATTGGTCTGGATCCTCAACAGATGGATCAGGTTCTCCAGTTTGGGTACACTACCAAGCAGAAAGGGAGTGGATTTGGTCTCTACGCAACGGCCAGATTTATAGAAGAGAAGGGGGGAGAGGTTGCGATCGAGAGTGAGGGTGTAGGCAGGGGATGCCGGGTAGCACTGACCATTCCTCTAAATCGGGAGCAGGGAGGCGATAATCGTCATGAGCAACACTGAAACGGGGGGCGGTCGCCATCAGTCGGTCCGTGTTCTGGCTGTGGATGATGATCCCAATGTACTGGACTCCTATCAAGTGCTGTTCAAGGGAGCACAGTATCATAGTGATCTGGATGAGTTGAACGGGCTGGTTGGTGGAGATGGTTATGAAGAGGGAGCGCGTCTGCCGATCCATTTTGAGCTCGACAGTGTAACCAAGGGTGAACTTGCTGTAGAGCAGGTCAAGCAGCACCGTTACGCTATCATTCTGCTCGACATGCGCATGCCGGGAGGCTGGGATGGCATGGAGACCGCCAAGCGTATTCGAGAGAACGATGATCAGGTACGCATCATCCTGATCACCGCCTATATGGATCATACCCTTGAGACCCTGCGCAAGGAGATTGGGTTCAATTTTGCCTATCTGCAGAAACCATTTGATCGTAATGAACTGGTGCAGTTGGCGCTGTTGCTGGCCAATGACTGGGGGCGGGAGCAGCGGCTGATCGAGGCAGAGCGGGTGATGGCCGAGAGTGCCCGGGAGGCGGAACAGGCCAACAAGGCAAAGGATGATTTTCTTGCCACCATGAGCCATGAGTTGAGAACTCCGTTGACAGCGCTGCTGGGTAACTGTGAACTGATGGGGGAGGGCTCACTGAACAATTCCCAGCAAGAGCTGCTCACCTCAATGGAAGTCTCGGGAAAGAGTCTGCTCTATCTGATTAATGACATTCTCGATACCTCAAAGATTGAATCAGGCCGTTTCAAGATTGATGAGGTGGAATTTGATCCCCGCCTGCTGTTGAGTGAGCTACAACAGATCTTTGCCAGTCGTGCCTCCGAGGTGGGGATTCTCTTCAGAATCGACCAACCGACCCCATTTGAGAAGATGTTGGTGGGAGATAGTCGCCGCCTGAGCCAGATCCTGATCAATTTGTTGGCCAATGCAGTCAAGTTCACCGAAGAGGGTGAGGTGGTGCTGACCATACACATGGACCGGGAGAGGCGGAAGATTCACTGGATTGTCAGTGATACCGGCATCGGTATGAGTGATGAGACCATGCAGAAGCTGTTCCGCCCATTTGAACAGGCCGATCCCACCATCTCCAGACGTTTTGGGGGAACCGGTCTTGGACTGCATATCTCCTGGAATCTGGCTCGTTTGATGGGGGGAACCATTGAGGTCTCCAGTGAAGAGGGGAGAGGTTCCCGCTTTGAACTGGTAATTCCATTACGGGAAGGTGCAGAGATCACAACGCCTCAGGTTGAGGTGTGCAAGCAGACTACAAAGCATCTACTGAAGGGGAAGGTGCTGATTGCCGAGGATACCCCCGAGCTACAGATTCTGGTGCGACGCATGGTGGAGTCCTATGGCATTACTGTGGCGATTGCCAGCAATGGGCAGCAGGCGCTCGATCTGACCCAGAGTAATCACTATGATCTGATCTTGATGGATATGCAGATGCCCGTGATGGATGGTATTCAGGCGACCAGAAAACTGCGTGAGCTGGGGGACCAGACTCCGGTAGTGGCACTAACTGCTAATGTGATGCAGAAACAGCGGGAGCAGTTCTATCAAGGTGGTTGTGATGATTTTATCTCCAAACCAATTGATCGGAGAGAGTTGCAGGCGGTTCTGGAGAAGTATCTCAATTCTGAAGAGGAAGAGGTGCGTATTGATTCGGTGTCCCCATACCCGATGGTAGATGATGAGCTGACAGCGCTGTTCCGTGAACGCTCTTTGGTCCTGCGCAGGGAGATGATGGATGCCTATAATGCTGGAGACTGGGAGCAGGTGGAGCAGACCGCCCACACTATCAAGGGGAGTGGTTCCAGCTTCGGCTTCCCTGAGCTGACCGATCTGGGACGTCAGGTTCAGGAAGCGGTAAAGGCAAATCAGGTCCAACGCGCAGCGGTGGCTGTAGTTGCATTGAATCAGGCACTTGAGTCTATTGAGTGAATCACTTGAATGATTGCCTAATATTTGGGCAATTTGCTTCTACTAATGAATAGTCATGGAAAAGGCTACCCCTCTAAAGTTGTCTACACAGTTATCCACAGGGTTTGTGGAGAAGCGCCTTTCCCTCTATTGCGTCGATACATTATAAAACTCAGCAAGATTTCAAATTAGATACATCTGGTAACTTATTGTTTGGTTGTAAAGTCTGAATTTTTTTCCAAAAAAGTTAAAGTTTTTCTTTAAGTGGTTGTTTTCTCGTGATGTCACAAAAAAGGTTGAAAACCTCAAATTCATCCATATTGATATCCACAATTTTTCACAACCTGAGTGCAGGATAAAGATAACCCTATGAAACGTATATTTCTCTTTCTGGTAACCAACCTGGCCATCGTCATCGTGCTCAGTATTTCACTGCGCCTGCTCGGCTTTGAATCAATTCTGGACCAGCAGGGGATCGGGCTCGATATCAACAGTCTGGCCCTCTTCTCGGCGGTCTTCGGTTTTGGTGGGGCGCTGCTCTCCCTGATGATGTCGAAGTGGAGTGCGAAGCGGATGATGGGGGTACGACTGATTGAGCAACCCGCCTCTGCCGAGGAGCGCTGGCTGGTCAACACCGTGGCGCGTCAGGCGCAACAGGCGGGGATCGGAATGCCCGAGGTGGGGATCTATGAAGGGGCGGAGATGAACGCCTTTGCCACTGGAGCAAGTCGTGATAATGCACTGGTGGCGGTGAGTCGTGGCCTGCTGCAGCAGATGAACCGTGATGAGGTGGAGGCGGTGCTGGGCCATGAGGTGAGCCATGTGGCCAACGGCGACATGGTGACACTGGCGCTGATTCAGGGGGTGGTCAACACTTTTGTGATCTTCCTCTCGCGGGTGATCGGCCATCTGGTGGATCGAGTGGTGTTCAAGACCGAGCGCGGTCATGGCCCCGCCTTCTGGATTACCGCAATCATTGCGGAGCTGGTGTTGGGCATTCTCGCCAGCATGATCGTGATGTGGTTCAGTCGTCAGCGTGAGTATCGGGCCGATGCCGGTGGAGCCAGCCTCTCGGATCGTCGCAAGATGATTGCTGCACTGCAGCGTCTCGGTGGACAGCAGCAGGCGGCGCTGCCGGACCAGATGGCGGCGTTTGGGATCTCCGGTAATGTGCGCAGTCTGTTCAGTTCACACCCCTCGATTGAGGAGCGTATTCGAGTGCTTTCATCGAACCATTAATGGATGCGGAACAGGGTATCGTAACTGGTGTCCGCCTCTTCCCCCCATAGCACATCAATATTGAGATCCCGAGTCCAGTCGAGGCTCAGGGTCTCGACAATCTGATAGCTGGTGATGCGGGTATCACGCTTCTGCGGGGTATCGAAGCGGTCCCCAAACGGGGTGCAGACAGCGGCCACCTCGGGGGCGGTACGGCGCCGCTGCCGTTTGGTGACGATGCCGGTCTCGCCATTTTGCAGACGTACCGCGATGCCGGGGGGGTAGACCCCGATCTCCTGGATCAGATGTTGTGCCAGCTCATGTTCATACTCACTACGACCGGTGCCGAGGAAGGTGTCGATCACCTGCTCCGGTGTGCCCGGCCTGCGACTGCCGCGTTGGGTAATCAGGGCACCATAACGGTCTGAAATGGCAAGAATCTTCGCCTCCAACGGGATTTCATCTCCCTCCAGACCATTCATGTATCCGCTGCCATCAAGCCGCTCATGGTGAAAGCCGACAGTATTGAGCCAGATACGATCACGCACCCCCATCCCGATCAGAATCCGTACCGCCTTTTTCGGGTGTTTGCGGATGATTTCGGTCTGCCAGTTCTCCAGATCGTGCCGCTGCAGATTGAGCTCATCCTGTAGCGGGTAGAGGGCGATGTTCTCGGTCAGCGCCGCACAGGCAAGGGCGTGGAGGCGGTCATTGCGCTCATTGGTACACTCATCCCACTCCAGCTTGTTGGCCACCAGTGCCGAGAAGATGGTGTTCTGGATTGCCCGCAGCACCGAATATTTGATGTCAGTACGCAGATGTACAATACCGATCAGTGCATCGGGATCTTTCTTCACATGAAGCAAGATCTCATGGGCGATCTTCTGGATCTCACGTACCAGATTCCACCCATTCTTGATGTAGTTGCTGAAGCAGTTGTCGATGCGGTAGACCAGACTCTCGATCTGCTGGTTTTCCTCCTGGGTTTCGGGTAGCACCACCTCCAGCGCACCGCGTGAGAGCAGGGCATCAATCTGTGCCTCGGTAAAGAGGATCACCCCCTGTCTCAGTACCAACTCCCCGGTACTGTCGTAGATATCGAAGGGGAGAGGCTCTCCCACCTTGATCATCCCAGCTTCCAGTTTCACTATCGTTCCCCCAGTTTCTGTATACAGCGCAGATAGGCCTGCTCATCGGGTGGTTGCCCGTCGCGCTGCCCGTGCCAGAGTGCCTCTCCCAAGCACTCCATCATCTGATGTTCGGTGGCGTGACCATCTCCAATCTGATGCAACAGCTTCTTGGTGGCAGCCCGAATGCCGGGTGGTCGGTCGGTGGAGAGCTGCTCGCGGATCGCCAGATGCATCCCCATATGGAGAAAGGGGTTGCTCTCACCCATTTCCGGTGTCCAATCCTTGTCGAGGTGTTCTTCGCCTTGTTCCAGAATCGCGTGGTACTCAGGATGCGCCTCGATCACATCTACCAGCTGCGCTTCCAACGGCTCCAAGGGCAGCTTGTCACGCCGCTTGTTCCACGCCTGTAGATAGAAGCGGCGAATCTGCTCTCGATCTTGGGTAAATAGCATGGTTACGCAGTTTTATCCTTAAATTCACAAAGATCCAGAATACAGCATTCTGCGCACTTCGGCTTGCGAGCAACACAGGTGTAGCGACCGTGCAGAATCAGCAGGTGGTGGGCATCCAGCAGATAGGGCTTGGGGACAAACTTCAAAAGCTTCTTCTCTACCTCCAGTACTGTCTTTCCGGGGGCAATCCTGGTGCGATTCGAGACCCGGAAGATGTGGGTATCAACCGCAATGGTGGGCTGCCCAAAGGCGGTATTGAGGATCACATTGGCGGTCTTGCGCCCCACGCCGGGCAGGGACTCCAGCGCCTCACGTTCTGCAGGCACCTCATCATTGTACTGCTCATGGAGAATCTGCGCGGTCTGCATCAGATGCTTCGCCTTGCTGTTAAACAGCCCGATGGTCTTGATGTACTGCTTCAGCCCCTCTTCACCCAACTCCAGAATCGTCTTGGGCGTATTGGCCACCGGGAACAGCTTGGCGGTCGCCTTGTTCACCCCGACATCGGTGGCCTGCGCCGAGAGCAGTACGGCAGCCAGCAGTTCGAATGGGGTGGTATAGTTGAGTTCGGTAGTGGGTTCCGGGATTGCCTCAGCAAGTCGTGCAAAGATCTCTTCTCGGATGGTTTTGTTCATGTCTCAATTTTACCAGTAACCCTTTGGGAAGATTAAAAATCTTGTGGAATCAGGAGAGATACAATGAAGGATTTCTAGTCTCCTATGTTGATAGATATTGTTTATACAAAAATTGATTGAGTGATGAGGTTAGTGTTTATACAATAACATTATGATCTACGAATGGGATGAGACCAAACGTCAGCAGAATCTGGAAAAACATGGGCTGGATCTGATTGATGGTGTGATGGTCTATGAGAGTCCATACAAACTGGAAGTGCAGTCTGATCGTAATGGTGAGATTCGCATACAGGCTATTGCCTATGTGTTTGAGCGCCTGACTGTACTTTCGTTGGCCTATACCGAACGGGGCGAAGCGGTACGATTAATCAGTCTGCGTAACGCATCCAAAAGTGAAAGGAGTGCATACCATGAGTGGCTTGCAACAGAAGACGAGTGAAGAAGTCCGTGCCATGTTGGAGCAGGGAGAATCAAAGTCACTAGAACAGCCCTATGAGGCAGTAGCAGATGATCCTGATAACCCAGACATGACGGATGCCATCCAGCAAGCCATTGTGAAGAAGAACAAAGGTGGCAGACCTAAATCAGCTAACCCCAAGGTATTTACCGGGATACGGCTTGACCCAGATATTCTGGACCGTTTCAAGGCAGAAGGGAAAGGATGGCAGACCCGGATTAATGCGGTGTTGAGGGAGTGGGTGGATACCCATCCGGTTGGGTGATTGAAAATCAGAACTGACCAGACGGTGACCTTCCGTCACCATACTTGATACTGTAGAGGCCATTCGCCATTATGAAAAAACTCCTCCTCCCCATTCTGGCTGCCACACTCTTCGGCTGTTCCGCCACTCCACCACAGGAGCAGGTGCCCCTTTCTCACTCCACCTGTGTGGGTAGCACAAAGCTTCCAGCCGGATTTAATGACAAATTCACGGCGATTGAGGACGAAGCACTTTTGAATGATGCGCTTGGTGAAGCGAAGAAAGGGAAACTCTGCCAAGGGCTGGTCTATCAGAGCAAGAACGATACCTCCATTGTGATTTACCGTGCATGGAATAGCACCAACCCCAACAGCAAGATGGGGCAGTGGTGGGCCTTTGAGCAGCCGATCGGAAAGGTTGCGAAATATCGTTCCGATTATGAGATCTGCTATCAGTGGTCTCCGCTCGATCAGTTGGTGCGCTGCAGCCTGAAGCCAGGAACGAAGGTGGTAGTGGGGACCGGGCAAAGTGCTGAATGTTCTCAATACCTCACCTACCCGGCCTCCGACAAGCAGCAGATCAGATCAGAGGTGGCCCCATTAGTCTGAACAGGTAAACCCGATTTATAAGTGGAATCCTG
>CAYFOU010000094.1:0-11171 GCA_964344805.1 uncultured Piscirickettsiaceae bacterium
CGACAAGCACTGGGATCTGGTCAACCATCTGCGTGACGAATTCTTCAACAATGGCGGCAACCAGCCCAATGATCGTAATCTGGTCAAGGCAATGTCTAAAGCATGGAGCGAGAAGATCAACTCCAAGGATCTCTACACCCTGTTCCCCAAGCAGCCTTCCAAGCAGGCGGGCAAGATCGCGGGGCTGCCGGAGTCACGCCGCAAGGGTGGTTACTAAGTAGCTGTCCAGCTTAGGAACAACTACAAACTTACCAAGAGACCTGGCACTTGCCAGGTTTTTTCATTTTAAGAGATCGATATGGCTGCCCCCTCCACCACGGATCTGATTGAATCCCTGCGCAACCGCTTTCCCGAAGGGGAAGAGGTCCCCGAGCTGGAGCAGTTGGAACAGCGCCTGCTGCAGAACGAACAGAAGGCTGAACTGCAGATCCGCACCAAAACCCGCCACCTGGCCCAACAGGCCGCCTCACTGCGCATTCTCTACGATGTAGTGGCCAGTCTCAACAGCTCGGAAAATGTGCGTGAGCTGCTATTGCGTTTCCTCTCCTTTCTCAAGGAGATGGTCGGCGCCGACGCTGCCACCATCCGTCTGCTGACCCGCAACAATCAGATGAAACTGCTCTCCAGCATCGGCATCGAGGCACAGCAGGAGCAGCAGAAAGGGATGATCCCGGTCAGCAACACCCTCTGTGGAGAGGCACTCTCCGGCAAAACCATTCTGCAACAGGAGAGCACCTGCGGCTGCACCAATGAGGAAGGCATTGAGCTACCATGCGCCAACAGCGGCGTCATCATTGTCCCGCTACAGCATCAGGAGCGCACCTTGGGGGTCTATACCCTCTTTGTCTCTCCAGAGCGCCAGACGACCAGTCAGGAGATGTACAAACTGCTGCTCAATATCGGTCAGAACCTGGGGATGGCGATCGAGAAGTTCCGGCTGGAGCAGGAGGCCCAGAAGAGCAAGCTCGATCAGGAGCGTGCCCATATCGCCCATGAACTGCACGACTCACTGGCACAGACCCTCGCCAGCCTGCGCATCCGTATCCAGATCATGGAGGAGAACCAGAAGCGAGTCGACAAACTGGCGCAGAAGACCAGCCACCACCACGAAATTCTCCATCTGCAACAGGGGCTCTATCGCGCAAATAGAGAATTAAGGAGCCTGATCTCCAACTTCCGCGCCCCAATTCACCAGCAGGGGTTGATTCAGGCCATTACCGAGATCAGCGATACCTTCCGCAAAGAGACCGGCATCAACACCTACGTTCAGCATCAGTGTGACACCATCCAGCTCCCCTCCGAGACCGAAGGCCATCTGATTCGTGTCATCCAGGAGGCGCTGACCAACATTCGCAAGCACAGTGAGGCGCAGAATGTACGCATCCTCGCCGATTGCCTGAAAAACCAGCGCTTCTGGGTATTGATCGAGGATGATGGCATCGGCTTCGATACCGAGAAGATCACACTGCTGATCGAGGGAGAGCACATCGGTCTCTCTGCCATGCAGCAGCGAATGGAGGCAATCGGTGGTACACTGGATATCGAAAGTGAGCCCGGTGAAGGGACACGTATCTCCATCACCGGTGCCGTCAAAGAACCCAACGAAGAAGACATCTTCGACCTGTTATGAAAGTTCTACTGATCGACGACCACACCCTGTTTCGCACCGGAATCGGTGCCCTGCTGCAAGGACACGATATCCAGCTTGCAGCTGCCGTGGGCAACGGGGAAGATGGCATCCACCTCGCCAAGGAGCTGGATCCCGATATCGTACTCCTCGATCTGCGCATGCCGGAAATGGATGGGCTGGAGGTACTGGCGGTACTGAAGCAAGAAATTCCCGAACTTCCGGTAATCATGCTCACCACCAGCGAAGAGGAGCAGGATCTGCTGGCGGCCCTGCAGGGGGGGGCACAGGGCTATCTATTAAAAGATATGGAGCCGGAAGAGCTGATCCAGTCACTGGAGCGGGCGCTGAATGGAGAGGTGGTGGTTGCACCCTCAATGACCCCACTGCTGGCCCGCGTGGCACAGGGCGAGATTCTGAAGACCCATCAGCGTGATGATCTGCAATCCCTGTTAACCCCCAGAGAGTATGAGATCCTCTCCCACCTGGCTGAAGGGCAAAGCAACAAGGTGATTGCCCGGGAGCTGGAAATCTCCGACGGCACCGTCAAGCTCCACGTCAAATCGATCCTCAAGAAACTTGACGTCCATTCACGGGTTGAGGCCGCTGTCATCGCCGTAGAGCGAGGCATTACCAAACAGAACCGATAAGGAAACCAACAATGAAACTCTTCACCGAACTGGTCAAAGAGATGACCCCCAGGATCACCGAGATCTTCCCTTGGGATCTGACCGAAAAACTGGAACAAGACGAGGATGGAAACCTCCTGATTCTTGATGTACGTGAACCCTACGAATACGCCAAGATGCATATCCGCAACTCCATCAACGTCCCTCGCGGCATTCTGGAGACCGCCTGCGAATGGAACTACGAAGAGACCGTTCCTGAACTGGTACAGGCCCGTGACCGCGAGGTGGTGATCGTCTGCCGCTCCGGTAACCGCAGCATCTTTGCCGCCTACACCATGCAGTTGATGGGCTACAACAATGTCTGCTCACTGCGCACCGGTCTGCGCGGCTGGAATGATTACGAGCAGGAGATGATTTGCGGTGACTGCTGTGAGGAGGGGACCATCATGGATATCGACGAGGCCGATGAGTACTTCAGTGCTGGCCCCCGCCCCGACCAGATGAAACCCAACAAATAGTGCTTCCTGATGCTACAAGCCACGGCGACGAATCATCCATAGCGCGGTCAGCAGATAGAGTAGTGGGGTGATGAATACCGTAACGATCGGGTTGAACTGATAGATCTCTCCGGTATTCATCATCACCTTGTTGATCAGGTAAAAGCCAACACCAACAAAGATACCAACCACCACTCTACGGCCCGCCGTCAGCGAGCGCCCCTCGCTGACCGAGAATGGCACCGCCATCACCAACATCACCAGCAGACCAAACGGTGCCGCAATGCGAGACCAGAAGGTGTGCCAGTAGCGATTGGAGTCAAGGCCACTGCGCTCCAGAAAACGGCTGTACTGCAGCAGATCTGCCGTCGACAGATCCTCTGGATTGCGTGAGGCGAGGCGAACAAAATTCTGTGAGATCGCCGACTCATGCACCATCTCCTCGTTCCACTCCACCGTCACCTGATGCTGTCCCTGCTGTTGAGAGATCCGGCTCATGCGAATCTCCTCCATATTCCAAATCCCCTGCCGGTGAAAGGCGCGGTCTGCATGGCTCACCTCAACCAGATCCCCATGCTCTGGAATCCGCATCCACTGCACACCGGCCAGAGTACCATCACTCTCTACGTGTTCCATACGAACAAAGTAATCTCCATCCCGCAGCCAGAATGCGTCACCACTAAACTCCACCACCGACTCATTCAGCGCTGTTGACTTCATCATCTTGGCACTATGTTCAGCCAGTGGCACCACCCACTCCATATTGATCACCGCAACAGTCAACAACAACAGCCCCATCTTGCGCAACTGCCACAATAGCCCCAACATTGAGGCTCCGGTGGCTCGCATGATGGTCAACTCATTGGTAACCGCCAACCCGCCAAAGGTAAAGAGCCCCCCAATCAACACCGCTGCCGGGAACATCTCGTGAATGATCTTGGGCATCTTCAGCAAGGTGTAGAGCATCGCCGTCTCACTACTGAAGTCATGCGTGCCGATATGGTTCATCTCTCCCGAGAAAGTGGCAAAGTAGGCCACAGCCGACAACACCAGCAGCGTCATCCCCACCCCCCAGGCGAGTTCCCTGCCGAGATAGTGCCCCAGAATATTCATCGACGGCGTTCCCCCAGGATCACCCCCTCTCGCCAGTAGAGCAGGAATACCAGCAGCAGAATTACCCCATAGATCCAGCTCATCCCCAGCCAGCTCTCGATCTTCCCTTTTTCAATCCAGCCATAAGCAATATTGAACAGATTGCTGAACAGTAGATAGAGCAACACTCCCGGCACCATCCCCGCATACTTGCCTCCCCTTGGAGAGGCTCGACTCAACGGCACCGCCAGCAACACCAGCAGTATTGTCATCACCGGCAGAGAGAGTCGCCACTGCAATTCTGCCTGATACTGCAATCGATCCGATCCCCACAAATCACGGAATGGAATCGCTCGCCCCTTCGGCTCACCACTGCGCGACTTGGCGAGATTCATCAGAAAACCGTACTCCTTGAAATTGACGATCTCCATGTCGGCATCACCGGGGCGTCCACTGTATTGTCGTCCCTCTCGCATCACCAGCCACTTTCCATCCCCGCTCTGATCCGGGAACATCTCACCATACTTGGCGGTAATCAGACGAAAACGATCCGGCGGCAGCGACTCATAGAAGAAGATCCCCTGCAACTCACGCTGGTCCACCGAAATCTCTTCTGCATAGAAGATACGCTCATTCCCCCCGGAGATCGGTTTGAAACGCCCTGGAGTCAACCCCACCAGATTGGCATTGGCGTTGATCTCATCATGAATCCGGTTGATTTCTGTCTGTGCCCACGGGGTGACAAACATCACCAGCATGAGTACCAAAACCGCAATCCCGCCAGAGAACCAGCGTATCCCGCGCGATGCCTCAAATACATCCACCCCACCCGCTCGAAAGGCGGTCACCTCACTCCCCTGATAGAGCCGTCCAAAGGCCAGCAGCACCGCAAAGAAGAGCGTCATCGGCACCACGGTCCCCAAGTAGGCTGGAACCTTCAGCCACACCAGCTGCCACAAATGCTCCACCGGGATCTGTCCTGCCGCTGCCTGCGCCATCATCTTGCTGACCCGCAGCGTCAGCAGCAGCGTGATCAGAATGGGGGTAGCCACCACCCAGGCAACGATCACCTGCCACACCAGATAACGTTCCAGTGTGGTGAATGATTTGCGTCGCTTTTTCTCTGGAACCGATTTCCCCATTCGCTAATAATATCTCGTTTGCTTGTGGCTGTTCAGGAATGAGCTGAATAGTTGCATTTGTTTTTTCTATATATAAGCGGGGAGCACCCAATGATCAATTTTTCTGTGGTAACTACGGCACTGGAGCGCAACAAGAGCGACTGCATCATCTGTCCAGTGATAGAGGGGGCACCACTCAACGACGTGACCGCCTCACTGAATGAATCCACAGAGAATCAGATCCAGCCGATCATTGATCGGGGGGATCACACTGGCAAGGCGGGAGAGATCCAGTGGATTCACACCCCCCAAAATATCGCTGCCCAGCGCATTCTGTTACTGGGGCTTGGCAAGAGCATGCTTCCCAGTGATCAAGATCTGAAAAAGACAATAGCCGCACTGACCCAGGCACTCCACAACAGTGGGTGCCGCAATGCCCTGCTGCCTGCTGCTGTAGAGGATGAAGCCGTGCATCGCTGGGTGCGTCTGGTGATTACAACCGTTGAAGCCACCAGCTACACCTTTCAGCTGCCCGGCGGTAAAAGGAAGAAGGCGGAGCGCCCGGAATTGAAGAAGATCACCTTCGCCGCAACAGACCGTAAACAGGCCAACCAGATCAAAAAGGCGATTACTGAAGGCCGGGCCATTGCCGATGGGGTTACCTTGGCGCGAACTCTGGGAGACCTGCCCGCCAACATCTGCACCCCCGACCATCTGGTGAAAGAGGCGCGCAAGATGGCACGCAACCAGAAGAGTCTATCGGTCAAGGTACTCAGCGAGAAGGAGATGGAGAAGCTGGGCATGGGGGCACTGCTCTCTGTCTCCCATGGCAGCGATCAACCCGCCAGGTTGATCATTGCCGAATACAGGGGGGCCACAAAGAGTCAGCCTCCGGTTGCACTGGTAGGCAAGGGGGTCACCTTCGATTCCGGCGGCATCTCCCTAAAACCGGGCCCCAAGATGGATGAGATGAAATTTGATATGTGTGGTGCTGCCTCGGTACTGGGCACCCTGCAGGCGGTACGCGATCTGCAACTTCCGATCAATCTGGTTGCACTGATCCCGGCAACCGAGAACCTGCCCAGCGGCAGGGCGACCAAACCCGGCGATGTGGTCACCAGCCTCTCTGGACAAACCATCGAGATCCTCAATACCGATGCCGAGGGACGCTTGATTCTCTGCGACAGCCTCACCTATGCACAGCGCTACAAGCCAGAGGAGATTATCGATATCGCCACCCTGACCGGTGCCTGTGTGGTTGCACTGGGCAGCCACGCCAGTGGATTGATGAGCAATGACCAACAGCTAGCGGATGATTTGCTCAAGGCGGGTAACGAGAGTGCAGACCGTGCCTGGCAACTGCCACTGTGGGAGGAGTATCAGCCTCAACTCGACTC
This sequence comes from uncultured Piscirickettsiaceae bacterium, assembly GCA_964344805.1. Lineage (GTDB taxonomy): Bacteria > Pseudomonadota > Gammaproteobacteria > Thiopontia. Next base: position 6,364 of record CAYFOU010000094.1, read on the forward strand.
CAACTTTGCCGACATGGCCAATATCGGTGGAGGCCCCGGAGGTGGCACCATCACTGCGGCCTGCTTCCTCTCCCGTTTTACCAAAAACCAGAGATGGGCACATCTCGACATTGCCGGCTCCGCCTGGAACCAGGGCAAGGAGAAGGGGGCCACCGGCCGTCCGGTTGCACTGCTGGTACAGCACCTGCTTAACAAGTGCAGCACAAAGTGACCCGAATCGACTTCTACATCACCGAACAGAGTGGCCCCCAGGCGGGGCTGCTACTCGCCTGCCGTATAGCGGAAAAGGCCTATCGCCAGCAATTGCCTACCCATATCCATACAGCATCTCCACAACAGACCGGAGAGATGGACAGCCTGCTGTGGACATTTCGCAGTGAAAGCTTTATTCCCCATGAGCAAAGTGACCACAACACCTCCATCCCGGACACACTCCCCTACCCTCCGGTCACCATTGGCAGCGAGGTACCCGCCCGTAGCGAGATCGAGGTAGTGATCAACCTTGCACCCGAGGTCCCCCTTTTCTTCAGCCGTCACAATCGGCTGGCAGAAATCATTGATGGTAACGGCAAGGCAGCGGGCCGGGAGCGCTATAAATTCTACAAGGATCGGGGCTATGAACTGGCGGTTCACAATCTCTAGCATTTCATCAATCACCGTGTTAACGGCGTAACAGGTTCCTATAAAACAGGGAGTTGCAATCCTCCTTCAAAAACAGGAACATTACCCGCCCTATCACGAGAGGAGGAGCACCGTGACGGATACCCCCATCTGCCCTGCAGTTATTCCCCCTTTCATCCAGATTAATATTGATAATTCAAAGTAGTACCTCAATCCCCTGTCGGTACCACTGCGAACAAGAAACAGCATATAATCCGATGAAGCTATTTCCAAAAATTCTGCTGGCAGCACTGCTCCCCTTTATTTTTATTGTACTGCTCAACACCTTCCTCTCTGGAGAGGTGATCGATGAGTTCTCCAGCACCCAGTTTCGTGAAGACAGTGAGAGTCGGCTGACCAATACTGAAGAGAGCCTGAAACGCTCCCTGGCCCGTATCGAAGAGCAGCTGCAGCTACTCTCCGCCATCGGCGCACTCAACAATGACAACCTGCCTCAATCCGAGGTCGCCCTGCAGAGTCTGCTATTCATGAACAAGGCGATGGTCAACATCTCCGTGATCAACAGCCGCGGCGAGGAGTGGTTGCGGGCCGACAAGTACCCCAACACAGCCCAGATGGAACTGCGTCACTCCTACCTCACCCATCCACTGTTCGAAAAACCCACCCAGACCGGCAAGAGTTACTTCGGCGAGACACGCCGTTATCGTGACTTCCCGCTACCGGTCGCCACCCTCTCGATCCCGTTCCGCAGCCAGGCAACCGGGCAGACCGACGGCATCATCAAGGCACTGATCTCCCTGCAACCTCTGCAGACCCTGCTGGAGAGCCATCTGGGGCAGACCAGCAAGATCATGCTGATCGAGACCCACAAGGATGCCGCCCTGCTCCATGCCGACGATACCCGAGACAACTACTCCAGCACCGAACAGTCGATGGTGAAGCGCATCCGCTACAGCGCCAAGAACGCAGGGGTGATGGAGGCTGAAGACGGTGAGGGAGGTGTGACCTTCTTCTGGAGAAAGTTCAACCTCTACGATGAAGAGTTCACTCTAATCTACTACCAGCCCAATGAGGCCAGCTCCCAGCTGGGACATATGGTGCAGAAGTACAACCTGATCTTTATCCCCGGCGGCATTCTGATCTACCTGATCTTCAGCCTCCCGCTGATCCGCAGCATCGTAACCCCACTACAGACGGTCACTGCCAAGATCCGCCATATGGCCGAGCAGTATGATCTGGAGCAGGATGATGCCCTCAATGACGCCAACAGCAACGAGGTACAGCAGCTGGAGAGCGCACTCTCCCACTTCCATCAGGAGCTCGACAAGTATCGCGAGAAGGTGGACAAGTACCACGACGCCCTGAAGAAGAACATCACCTCACTGGAGGAGAGCAACCGTGAGCGTGCCTCCATCTTCGGCTCAATGAATGATGGCCTGATCGTAATCAACAGTGAGACCGAGATTCAGCAGGTCAACCCCAAGTTTGAACAGCTCACCGGCAGACGGCGTGGCTCTCTGCTGGGGCAGATGGTGGGCACCCTGTTCGTGGGGGAAGAGAACAATAACTTCTATGGTCAACTCGGTTCCGACCACATCCTCAGACACCAGAGTGGCGAGGAGGTCCCGGTCAGCCTCTCCGGTTCACTGGTGCAGATCAACGATGAAGGGGACTTCGATAACCGCGTACTGGTAATCCACGACATGCGCGAATTCCTCGAGATGGAGAACGCCAAGCGGGTCAACCAGGCCAAAGATGACTTCCTCGCCTCGATGAGCCATGAGCTGCGCACCCCGTTGACCACCATCATCGGCAACTGCGAATTCCTTGCCGAGCAGGAGCAGGATAGTGAGAAGCGCAAAATGCTCCACTCCATCGAGATTGCAGGCCGTAGCCAGCTGGCACTGGTCAACGACATTCTCGATATGTCGAAGATCGAATCGGGCAAATTCACCATTGATGAGGCCCCATTTGACCTCACCTCCCTGATCCAGGATATTGAACACATCTTCTCGGTACGCGCCCGCGACGCCGGTCTGAAGTTCATTGTCCACCAAAACAACCATGAATCCTTTCAACTGATTGGAGATGGTCAACGCATCGGACAGATTCTGATCAACCTGATCGGCAACGCCATCAAGTTTACCGAGAAGGGATCCATCACCCTCACCACCTGGTCGATGAGCGACCACCTCTACTTCAGTGTCGAGGATACCGGCATCGGTATCCCGGCAAAGATGATGAAGCAACTATTCCACCGCTTTGAGCAGGCCGATCAGTCAATCTCACGCCGCTTTGGCGGCAGCGGTCTGGGACTCTTTATCTCCGACGGCTTGGCCAAACTGATGGGCGGCAGCATTGATGTCACCAGCACCGAAGGAATTGGTTCCAAATTTCAGCTCACCATCCCCTACTACCGTAGCGACATACCGGCCAAACAGTCCGACACCTCTGCCAAGGCTCGCTCTGTACTGGGAAAGCAGTTTTGGGGAGAGGTACTGATTGCGGAGGACACCCCGGAACTACAGCTGTTGGAACGCCGTATTCTGGAATCAATGGGTGCCACCGTATCGATTGCCCACAATGGTCGAGAAGCGGTCGAGATGGCCAACAGTCACCATTTTGATCTGATTCTGATGGATATGCAGATGCCGGAGATGGATGGCATCGAGGCCACTCAGGCACTGCGCGCATCCGATAATCCGGTGCCGGTGGTTGCACTGACCGCCAACGTGATGCAGAAACACCGCAACGCATTCCACGAGGCCGGATGCAACGGATTCCTGGCCAAACCGATTGATCGTCAAGAGCTGGCTAAACATCTGCGTGAACATCTGCAGAGTGACAACATGGAGGCAGCTGTGGCTGCCGCTACACCAACCACAGCACCAGAACCTCTCGAACAGGAGAGCGCTGATGAGTTGGTTGATGACGAGATGATGGAGCTCTTTATCGAGAGCACCACCCTCAATCGCAACAACCTGATCCAGGCACTGTCGGAAAAGGCGTGGGAGCAGGTGCACAAAACCGCACACAGTGTAAAGGGGAGCGCCGCCTCATTCGGTCATGCCGAGATCAGCAATATGGCCAAGGAGGTGTGTGATGCGATCGATGACAAGCAGCTGGAGCAGGCTCAGAAGCAGACCATGGACCTGATCATTGCAATGGGCAAGGCGTTGCCGTAACCGTTCCTGGAGGGCGGAGCAACGCCCTCAAAATCTCCCTCGCCCCATGTTCTATTCTGCCTTGAATGGTAGAATACCCGGCTGTTTATTGAATCAACTGGACTGAACAAATCTACATGGAAAAGCGATACGATCCCCACGCCATCGAGCAACATTGGTACGAGACCTGGGAAGCGGAGGGGCACTTTGCTCCCGGCGGTGAGGGTGTTCCTTACTGCATCATGATTCCCCCGCCCAATGTGACCGGTACACTGCACATGGGGCACGCCTTCCAAGACACCTTGATGGATACCCTGATCCGCTATCACCGGATGAAGGGGCACAACACCCTGTGGCAGGCGGGTACCGACCACGCCGGTATCGCCACCCAGATGGTGGTGGAACGTCAGCTGAACCATGACGGCAAGACCCGCCATGATCTGGGGCGTGAGGCCTTTATCGACCGGGTATGGGACTGGAAGGCCCACTCCGGTGGCACCATTACCCGGCAACTCAGAAGAATGGGCTCTTCACTTGACTGGAGCCGTGAACGCTTCACCATGGATGAGGGGCTCTCCGATGCCGTCCATGAGGTCTTTGTCCGTCTCTATGACGAGGGGTTGATCTACCGCGGCAAGCGGCTGGTCAACTGGGATCCGGTACTACACACCGCCGTCTCCGATCTGGAGGTGATCTCCGAAGAGGAGAACGGTCATATGTGGTATCTCCACTACCCCATTGCCGATGAGCAGGGTAATCCCACTGCGGAGTACCTGACCGTTGCCACCACCCGCCCCGAGACCATGCTTGGAGATACCGCAGTAGCAATCCACCCGGAGCACCCCACACTGGCCCACCTGATCGGTAAAGAGGTGGCACTGCCGCTGTGTAACCGCACCATCCCGATTGTTGGCGATGAGCACGCCGACCCGGAGAAGGGGACCGGCTGCGTCAAGATCACCCCGGCCCACGACTTCAACGATAACGAGGTGGGCAAACGTCACGATCTGCCACTGATCAATG
>CAYFOU010000095.1:0-10945 GCA_964344805.1 uncultured Piscirickettsiaceae bacterium
TCAGCACGCTGCTGGGTCAGCGGCGCCCCCTGTGGCGAGAGATAGATCAGATGAGGTTCAATCCCGGCCGCCTGTTGCTGCTGACGCACATCGGTAATGGTCTTTTTCAGTGGTTCGTAGAGCATCACCATCCCCGGTCCTCCACCATAGGGGCGATCATCGACGGTACGGTGGCGATCTTCGGTATAGTCTCTGGGGTTCCAGCTCTGGATATCGACCAGCCCCCGCTCCACCGCCCGACCCGTCACCCCGAAATCAGTAATGGCCCGCACCATATCGGGGAAAAGGGTGATCAGATCAATTCTCAAAAATCGGCTTCCCAATCGACGGTAATGGCCTGTTGATCGAGATCGACCTCAACCACCCAGGGATCGATAAAGGGGATCAACCGCTCCTGCCCCCCCTGCTTGACGATCATCACATCATTGGCACCAGTCTCCATCAGATCCTCCACCTCTCCCAGCAGCTCCTGCTGCAGATTGGTCACCTGACAGCCGATCAGATCGGACCAGTAGTACTCATCGGCCTGCAGCGGCTTGAGCTGATCTCGATTAATGGAGATCTCAGCCCCCACCAGCGCCTCGGCAGCGGTACGGTCATCGAAGCCCTCGAGCAGGGCCACCACCCCCTTACCCTGACGCTGCCCCTGTTTGACGCTGTAGATCTGGCTATTCCCGTTCCGGGTCAGGGTCCACTGCCTGTACTTCAGGATATTCTCTCGTGGACTGGTATCGGAGAAGATTTTCACCCAGCCACGAACGCCGAAAAGTCCACTGATTCGACCCAGAACAATGGGAGAATCAGTGGACTTTTCCATGATAACGCTCGGTTGTCGCTCGCTGCGAGCGACTGGAATCAGGCTGCGGCCTTCTTGAATTCCTTGAGCAGGCTGGCAACGCGATCCGAGGGCTGAGCCCCCTTGGAGATCCAGCTCTCTACACGCTCCATGTCCAGCTCCAGACGCTTCTCGTTACCAGAGGCGATGGGGTTGAAGTAACCCAGCTTCTCCAGGAAACGGCCATCACGGCTGTTACGCTTGTCAGTTGCAACAATGCGGTAAAAAGGACGCTTTTTGGCACCACCACGGGCGAGACGAATTACTACCATTTTATATTCTCAACTCAAAATGTAAGGGATGAAAAAAACCGACCTTGATTGGCCGGTTTTCAATCTGGCGCGAATTATACTGGAGCAAAGCCACAAAGTGAAGGCTTTTCATGCCCAAATCCACATATAGCCCCACCTTGCAACCTAGTACTCCGAAAATATTGCTCAATTACCTGCCCCAGTCCAGCACAGGAGATCAATGGATCGCTTGTGATGCTCTGTTTGCAGGATAAAATCTTCATTTGAAAGCCTTGGTTTCACCGATGCCACTGAGGCAGTTGGTGCTGATGAAGTTGATGGCAAGCTACCCAACCGTGAGGCTAGCACAGTGTCAGCCTTGAATTGACGGTTAAAATGAGTCGAGAAGCGATTAGCGGCTAGGCGCGGTATCGCAGGGGTAGCCACTCTACCTCAAGATGCCGTAACAACGCAGATAATCGTTTATCGGCTCACCCTTCGGGCACCACAAAAATGCCCGATTACTGCCGTTATAGCCTCTTGACATAGGGGGGCTATGCCAGCGAGGCTACGCCTTGTACTCGAACATTTTTGTGGCGTTTTAATCGCCAATTCAAGGCTGACACTGTACTAGGATACCTTTGTGCACAGGTCTCAGGTTGTAATAGAGCCATTGGGAGTTCAGGATGAAATGGATTGATGAACAGGGCATTCGAACCATCCTCCAGAGAACCGGGATTACCGAGTTCAATCGGCTACTGCTGAAGACACTGGAGGAGGATTTTGCCCGCTGGGAGCAGTTCAACCTCTCCCCCCGTCACGCCACCTACACCCCCAACGGGGTGATTGAGCTGATGCCCTGCTCGGATAACCGCCTCTACAGCTTCAAGTACGTCAATGGTCACCCCATCAACACCCAACACGGCAAGCTCAGCGTGATCGCGATCGGCCTGCTCTCCGAGGTGGAGAGTGGCTATCCATTGATGATCTGCGAGATGACCCTTCCCACCGCATTGAGAACCGCCGCTACAGCGGCACTGGGCGCCCGTTATCTGGCTCGTCAGGAGAGCCGCACACTGGCGATGATCGGCTGTGGTGCACAGTCGGAGTTTCAGGTCGATGCGCTGAGTGGAGTACTCCCTCTGGAGGAGATCCGCTACTACGACCCCGATTCAGGGGCGATGAAGAAATTTCACCATAACCTGCAAGGGCGGGAATTCAGCCTCTCCCCCTGCAGCAGCGTGGACGAGGCGATCCACAATACCGATCTGATCGTTACCGCAACCGCAAACCGGCAGAGGAGCAGCCTCTTCTCTGCCGAGCAGGTCGCTGCAGGTACCCATATCCACGCCATGGGCGGGGATAGTCCCGGAAAGACCGAACTCCCCCCGGATCTGCTCAATCGATCCAAGGTGGTGGTTGAGTTCACCGAACAGTCACTGATCGAGGGCGAAATTCAGAATGCCCCGGATGCAGCAATCCATGCCGAGCTGTGGGAGATTGTCAGCGGCAAAAAAGTGGGCAGAGAGAACGACCAGGAGATCACCCTGTTCGACTCGGTGGGCTTTGCGGTTGAGGATTTCTCAATTCTTCGGCTACTCTACCGACTCAGCAATGAACACAACGTGGGGATCGACAGCGACTTTATCCCCCAGCCAAAAGATCCGAAAGATCTCTACGGAGTGCTCTCCGCCCCATAGACGGCAGCGATCACCTCAGCAATCAACGCCTCGGTACGCTGGTCGAGATCATTTTCCGGGGTAAATTCGGCAATCTCCAGCCCCAACAGGCGTGGATCACCTCGCAAGGTCTCCAGCACACCCAACAGCTCATCCACCTCCAGCCCTCCTGTAACCGGGGTACAGACCGCCGGGGCACTCAGTGGGTTGATCGCATCCAGGTCAAGGCTGAGACCAAAGGGTTCTCCCTCTGGACTGGCCCGCTCCACAATCTCGGAAAAAACCGCCCGGATACCACCCCGTTGCTCCAGCTCCTCCATGGTGTAGAGACGTACTCCCATCTGCTCCATCAACTGCCACTCGGCGCTCTCGGCACTGCGTATCCCGACCATCACCAACCGATCGGGATCGATTCCGGGAGATGACTGCAACAGCGTCGCCACCGGCATGCCGTGCATATTCCCGGTGGGGGTGGTGGAGAAGTCATGGGCATCGAGATGGGCATCGATCCAGATCAACCCATGGTCACACTCACTGCGCGTGCCTGCCCAGCTCCCCATCGCCATCGAGTGGTCTCCTCCCACCACCACAAACGGTTGCGCACTGTGGACATAACGGGCGGTATAACGCTGGATCTGCTTGGCGGCATCGACCACCTGCTGCCGAGGGTCCTCTCCCTGTGGTACCAGCAGCGGTTCCCATTGATGAATAACACCAGCAGCCTCCAGCCGCTGTTGCAACAGTGGAGAGTGGTATAGCCTTTCTGCCCCGCTGTCGGTACCGCAGGTTGGAATCCCCCCATTGAGCGCCACCCCAAGGAGTTTGACCATCGCTATCCCCCCTCGATACTGGGAGCAAAACCACGGCGCAGACTATTCTCGGTCACCACTCTGGCATGGACAAACTGCTGCAGATAGTCCTTGCCGCCGGTCTTGTTGCAGGTACCACTCAATTTGAAGCCGCCAAACGGCTGCCGCCACACCAGCGCACCGGTGATACCACGATTGAGATAGAGATTGCCCACATTGAAGCGGTTGCGGGCATACTCCAGATTGTGTGGATCTCTGGAGTAGACCCCCCCGGTCAATCCATAGCGGGTGGCATTGGCAATTTGAATCGCCTGCTCAAACGACTCCGCATCGATCACCGAGAGCACCGGCCCAAAGATCTCCTCCTGCGCCAGAAAGCTATCCGGGGGCACCTCGGTAAAGATCACCGGACCGATAAAGTACCCGGCTCCCTCCACCTCGGGTTCAATTTGCAATGCAAGGTTGGCAACCGTTTTTCCCTCCTCAATCATCTTCAGAATACGCTCATGGGCCCCCTTTGAGATCACCGGGCCGAGCTGATTGGCGGGATCAACCGGCGCACCGATACGAATACTGGTCGCCGCCTCAACCAGACGTTGAATAAAACGCTCTTTCACCCCACCCACCACAATCACCCGTGAGGCAGCACTGCACTTCTGTCCCTGAAAGCCGAAGGCGGAGTAGACAATCCCCTTCACCGCCTCATCCAGATCGGCATCACGGTCGACAATCACCGCATTCTTCCCCCCCATCTCTGCAATCACATGCTTCAGATGGTTCTGCCCGGACGGTAGCTGCCCGCTCAGCTCACGGATTCTGCACCCCACTTCCTGTGAGCCGGTGAAAGAGACCATATCGACATCGGGATGGCGCACCAACTGCTCTCCAACACTCTCTCCCGGACCAGGCAGATAGTTGAGCACCCCATCGGGCAAGCCACACTGCTGCATCAACTCCACCAGCTTCCACCCCACCACCGGAGCATCGGAGGCGGGCTTGAGGACCACACTATTTCCGGTCACCAGCGCTGCGGCCACCATCCCACCGAGAATCGCCATCGGGAAGTTCCAGGGAGGAATCACCAGCACCACCCCACGGGGTTGATAGTTGAAGTGGTTGATCTCCCCCTGCAGCACTACGCCATCACTCTGAAATAGCGTGACCGCCTCCCTTGCGTAGTACTCGATAAAGTCGATCGCCTCGGTGACATCGGCATCCGCCTCCTGCCAGCTCTTCCCCACCTCGAAGATCTCCCAGGCCGCAAACTCATCCCGTCGCTGCCGCAGCTGGGCCGCCACCCTCTGCAATATTTTGCTGCGCGTTTCAGCCGAGGTAGTGCTCCACGCCTCTGCAGCCGCTCTGGCTGCAACAACGGCATCCTCTACATCCGGTTCACCCGCCGTGGCAGACTCCCCCACCACCATTGCAGGATCGGCCGGATTGATCGAACGGATCGTCTTCTGGGTAAAGCGCCGCTCTCCACCAATCAGCAGCGGTACGGTCCCCCCCAACTGGGCCGAGACCGATGCAATCGCTGCCGCAAACCGCTGGTGCTCCTCCATTTTGACAAAACGGCGCACCGGCTCATTCTGGAAGCGATCCACCTCAACAGCCTTCTCCCCTGCTCCTCTACGATCCGGTGGCAGCAGCAGCTCTTTTCTGAAGTCACTGTTCAGCGACTGCTGGATAAAGGATTGCCCGGTGGTATTCTCCAACAGGCGGCGCACCAGATAGGACATCCCCGGAATCAGTTCCCCAACCGGGGTGTAGATACGTACCGGATACCCCTGTGCCTTCAACACCTCTCCCAGATGCTCTCCCATGCCGTAGAGCACCTGAAACTCAAATGCCTTTGGTGCAACCCCATACTGCTCGGCCAGCGCCAGTGCCACCGCCTGACTGCGCACATTGTGGGTAGCCACCGCCGGACGCACCACCGGGTAGTGCTCAAACAGCAGTTGCAGACACGTCTCATAGTTGGCATCGGTCTGCCCCTTCTCAGACCAGACCGGCACCTCCCAGCCATTGAGTCCGGCCACCACCACCTCGGTATCCCAGTAGGCCCCACGCACCAGACGTACATTGACCGGGGTACCCCGCTCTTTTGCCCACTCGATCAGTGACTCCAGATCACTCTTGCACTCCTTCAGATAGCTCTGCAGCGCAATCCCCACCCCGGACCAGTGGCGCAGCGGTGGCTCCATCAACAGCTCACGGAAGGTACGCAGGATCAGATGGCGGTGGTCATAGGACTCCATATCAAAGGTGACCGTGACCCCCTGCTGCATCGCCAATTGCAGCAATGGACGAATCCGCAGCTTGAGCTGCTCGACACTATCCTCCAGATTGGCCCGTCCTATCTGGGAGTAGAAGGAGGAGCATTTGAGAGAGAGGTCCGTGCCACTGTTCTGCACCGCTTCACTCACAGAGAAACCATTGAACATCGGCATTTTCTGCAGCAGTTCACTGTTTTTCTGCTGAATCAGATCAACCTCAGCCTCACTCAGCACAGCCTCCCCCAGCAGATCCACCGAGACCGAATACCCCTTGCCCCACAGTCTCTCCACCGTCTTGCCAATCTGCTCCGCATTCTCTCCACCAATAAAGTTACGCGCCAGTGCCGAGACCGAACTGCGTACGGTACCGGCCACAATCGGGGCAGCAATCATCCCGTCGGCGTGCTCCAGCCCCCAGTGGGAGAGCACCGAAAGCGGCAACTCCACCTGCTCGAAATAGGATTGCAGGTGGTGAACCAGATCAGCATCATCGGTCAGTGCGGGCAGGGCATCAATAAAACGGAGCGCCTCGGTACGTAGCGCCTCATCCTCCATCAACACCCCGGCAAACTCGGAGATCCAGTGCTCTCTGGACCAGAAACCGGCACTGGAGCTGCGCAACGCCTCCAGCAAGGTTGTCCCGATCTCCTCCACCCGTTTCTCAACAGTGTCATTCACTGGCCTTCTCCTATCTATAAATCAATATTCAAACCTCTCCAACAGCTCTTGCAATTAATCTACCTTCTTGAGTATAGAACAGATTGAATGGAAGTCTTCCCAGGTTTGTACTCCCCGGAAGAGTTGTGATAGCTTCCCATCTACAGCTAAAACAGACGGGGATAACCAAATGAAAAAGAACAATAAGATCCACTCCACCCTGCTGCTGATTGCAGCAGTGGGATTAAGTGGTCAGAGCAGCGCCTTTATCGATCCGGAGGAGTGGAAGATGGACAAGTGGGGCAACTGGGACGAGTGGGATGGCCCACCCGATATGCGCAACTGGCGCCGGGATCAGTGGGGGGACCTCGACCAGTGGGGGATGTTCCCGGATAGTGACCGTCGCCTCCCCTGGGAGGTCCGCAGTGGCAGCATGCCCTGGCAGCGGGATGGCCGCAGCTGGGGAGGGATACCCTGGGGCAATCGGGGCAACTGGAACAGTATGCCCTGGGACAATTATCGTGGTGGCCCCAACACCATGCCATGGGGAGGCGGCCACCCCGGCTGGGGGGGCGGATATCCACCGCCAAACTGGGGAGGAGCCCCCTACGGTTATGCTCCACACGGCTGGGAAGCCCCTGCACAGCCCGCCCCACAGAAGAATCGTTATCCCTCTCGCCCTAAAAGGGATAAGGCCACTGCACCCACTGTTTCCAAGTAGCCACATTTCCTCCTGCAATCATGGGATGCCAAATATTGGCATCCCTTTTTTGTTGCTCCCATACCCCGCCTGGATTACAAAATTCAATCCACCTCATTAAAAATCCATCACCAAGAATCTTGCAATCTATGAAATAATTGAATATTTATTCGCTATCTCAATTAACACCTTAGGGGGAAATAGGGTCAAAATGATCAAGTTCACTGATATGAAGCTGGGCACCAAACTGCTGGTGGTCGTCGTCTCTGTATTTATCGGGATGTTCACTGTAGTCAGTATCAACCTGAGCGGCCAGAACAGTCAGATGTATGAGGATCGTGCACTGCTGGTGGAGTCGATCATCGAGGGACTGGTCAGCCAGCTGGAGCAGCTGCAGCAACAGGTAGCCGATGGCAAGCTGAGTGAGGTTGAGGCCAAGGAGAGGGGCAAGTCGATGGTCGCCTCCTACCGTTACGATGGCGGCAACTATGTCTGGATCAACGACCACCAACCAATGATCATCATGCACCCGGTCAAGCCCTCCCTGAACGGCAAGCAGATGGGTGATTTTCAGGATCCGAACGGGGTCTACCTGTTCAAGGACATCGCCCGTGTGGTGAATGAGAGTGGCGCCGGTTACGTCAACTACCACTGGAGCCGCCCAGACAGCGATGAGCCTGCCCCCAAGCTCTCCTACGTGAAGGAGATGAAGTCCTGGGGCTGGATTCTCGGCACCGGCATCTATGTGGATGATGTCGACGCCGCCTTCTGGCAGCAGATGAAGGTCTCGACGCTGGTGGTGATTGCAGTGCTCGCGCTGATCTCCTTCTTCTTCCGTGCCCTCAACCACGCCATTGTCCACCCCATCGTCAAGATGGGGCAGCTGATGGAGAAGGTGCAGAACGAGGGGGTACTGACCGATCGCGTAGAGCTGAAACAGCAGGATGAGATCGGTGAGATGGTAGCACTGTTCAACACCCACCTCGACTTCCTCAACAGCAGTATCACCGAGGTCAACACGGTACTGGATGAGGTCTCCCGTGGCGGCTTTGAGCACCGCATCAATCTGGAGATGAAGGGGGACTTTCTGGCCCTGCGCAATGGTGTCAACCGCTCTGCCGACAGCATGCAGCAGACCATTCAGGCGCTGGATGAGGTACTGGACCATGTCGCCAACGGCAACTTTGATCGCCGCATCGAGATTGAGCTGGAGGGGGAACTGGATGAACTGAAACAGGCCCTGAACCGCTCAATGGACAGCCTGGAGGCGGCCTTCCAGGAGATCTCCACCACCGCTGGCCATATGAGTGAGGGAGACTTCTCCCATCCGGTGACCGGCAGTTATGGCGGACAGCTGGCGGAGATGAAGGAGGCGGTCAACGCCACCCAGAACAGCCTCTCGGAACTGGTCGCCGAGGTACGCCTGTCGGCACAAAATGTCGGCAACGGCTCGGAAGAGATTGCTCACAGAAACAGCGAACTCTCCACCCGCACCACCGAACAGGCCGCCAGTCTGGAGGAGACCGCCGCCAGCATGGAGGAGATGGCCGCCACCGTGCGTCAGAACAGCGGGCGGGTCAATCAGGCACAAACCCTGATGGGCAAGGCGCTGGCCGAGGCAACCAACGGGCGCGAGGTCTCCAAGACTGCAGTGGATGCAATGGACGAGATCACTGCATCAAGCAGGAAGATCTCGGCCATCGTCAGCATTATTGAGGAGATCTCCTTCCAGACCAACCTGCTCGCCCTCAACGCCTCGGTAGAGGCCGCCCGTGCCGGCAAGTATGGGCGCGGATTTGCGGTGGTTGCCGATGAGGTACGCAGCCTCGCCCACCGCACCACCGAGGCCACCGACAACATCACCACAGTGATTGAGGAGAGTACCGCGATCACTAACAAGGGGTACAAGCTGGTGAATGATTCCGGTGAGGCACTGGCCGCTATCCACAAGGCTGTGACCGAGGTGGATGCCACCATCGAGGAGATTGTCAGCACCTCCGAGGAGCAGCGTGCCGGTATCGATCAGGTCAACGTGGCAATTACCGAGATTGACTCAGTCAATCAGCAGAACACCGCAATGGTTGACGAGATTGCCACCACCAGTAACGGGCTGAATCAGCAGGCGACCGATCTGGTTGGGCTGGTCGCCTCATTCACGCTGAATGAAGAGCGCGGCGAGAAACGGATCGATATCGATTCGTTCTGAACCGGCCAGAAACAGTAAAGGGGAGCCCAAAGGCTCCCCTCTCACATCATAGGCATTGAGGAAGAATTAGACCTGCCCTTTGTAGGCCATATCCTCCACCAGAATGTGGTTGTTCCACCACTCCAGCAGGAAGGTGACCAGCGCCTTGCGGTTCTCTGCATCATTCACACCGATCGACATCAGCTCCAGCACCTTGTCGGTATAGGCGCTATGGGAATTCTGCTGCGCCTTCAGATCGGAATAATCGGAACGGGAGAGGTAGATCTCCTCGAAATAGAAGTGCTGCTGCCCCACCTCATAGAGCCGCATCAATAGTGGCATCACCTCTTTGGCGGCATCCCCCTCCAGCGCCCCCACAATCTCATTGATCAGCTGCAGGATCTGCTCATGCTGACGATCCAGCTCGGGGTGACCGACACTATAGGCGTCAGACCATTCGATTTTCTTGAATTCCATATCTCTTCTTCTCTCCTGACAAAACGGTTGGTGGGGCAACGCTACCACTGTGGAAAAGCGGTTACAACAGCTGATCCAGCGCCTCGACATCACCATGATGCAACAACAGCAGCGAATGTTCCTGTGCAAGCTGTCGAGCCGGTGTAGTGAACTCGGCACTACTGATGATCACCGCCCTCTCCAGCCCTGCTGCATGCATCTCCTCAACAATCGCCATAATCCCCTCCTCATCCACCCAGGTGTCCTGCTGGATACAGGCAATCGCCACCTCGGTATCCCGCTTTCCCGCCTGCAGATCCATACCGGAGGTCTCCACCTCATGCCGGACAGCCCGCCACCCCAACGGCCTGAGCAGCCCCACCACATAGTCGACATACTCCTGCTGCACCATCTCTGTTGAGAAACCATCCAGCCGCCGCTTCTTCAGATGGTGCCGGGTATGAGTATCGATTCGCTGTATCAGATATTCCAGAGAGACCTCAACTTCCACCCCTCCCTGCTGTGCCACCGCACTATCCTGAACGATCTGAAAGCCCATCACATCTTCAATAAAGGCGTGCATCTTCTCCAGCCAGCGCTCTCCTCCATCCTCCAGATGCTCAGCCAGAGCAATGGCACTGTTGTACTCCCCCCCCAGATCAGGAAGCTTTTCCAGAATGGTTTCACCAATCCGGCTGTGTACCTCTTCCCGCGCCTTTCTCTCGGCCTCCTTCTCTGCAATCCGTTGCTGCTGTTGTCTCTTCTCATCCCAGACAGAGAAGGTCTGTACTGCAATGGCCATCACCACAAAGCTCATCAATGCGGTAAAAAAGGGATCCACACCAAAGGTCAGCATCCAGATGGCAATCGCAACCACCAGTGCATAGGCACCTTTGAGCTGATCAAGGATAAGAATCTTCACGCTACATCCACAGAAACCAAGGAAAAATCATGCACGTTATGAAACGATAAAAACAGTGAGAAGAGAATTCCCCTTGCGGGGTATAAGTTCAGGGAGGGCATCAGACTCCATCTGTGCTCTCTCTATTCCATATTTTTTGCCAGCCAACCATTGAGGGCATTGGCAAAGTTCTGCCGATCCCGCTGATTCAGGGCAG
>CAYFOU010000095.1:10955-11123 GCA_964344805.1 uncultured Piscirickettsiaceae bacterium
TCTGTGCTCTCCCTCTATGAGACCTTTGCACAAAAGCCCTTTTGCCTTCATGCGGCGTTACCGCCCAAGGGCGTTCCGAAGGGATTAAAAATGTACTCAATCGGTCATTTACTCTGTGTAAACTCCCTCTCTGCGTGCATTTTTGCCTTGCCTGAAAGCAAAATCATC
>CAYFOU010000096.1:0-11046 GCA_964344805.1 uncultured Piscirickettsiaceae bacterium
GCACGCGCCGGAAAATTGAGGGTTTGAGAATGAACTATGAAATATGCGGGTTAGTGCTGCTTTTGGCACTACCGGTACTGGGTGCAGAGAAGATCCATCTCTATATCGATGCGGATCGTACCGGCAGCCGTGATTCTGGCATTGCCATTGAACAAGGGGTGCGAACGGCGCTGAGTGAGGTGGGTAATCGCCTTGTCGGTCATGAGGTGGTACTGAAGATTCGTGATCATCGTGGCAGCTCTCCGCGCAGCCGTGCGCATCTGGAGGAGTATCTGCAAGACCCGGCAGCGTTGGCACTCTTCTCCGGACTCCACTCGCCACCGCTGCTGGCACATCGTGACTTTATCAACCAGCAGCAGATTTTGGTGCTTGATCCGTGGGCCGCAGCGGGGCCGATTACCCGTAGTGAATCCGATCAGAACTGGATCTTCCGCCTTTCGGTCGATGACAGCAAGGCGGGCTATGTGATTGCAGAGCATGCGGTGCGCAAGGAGCAGTTCAAGCGGCCCTATCTGCTGTTGGAAGAGACTGGGTGGGGGCGCTCCAACCACAAGACCATGGGGCGTGCACTGCAGGAGATGGACACCGCACCGGTTGGAGTGGCGTGGTTCAATTGGAGCCTGGGAGAGAATATGGCGCGTATCATGTTGCGCAATATCGCCAGCAGTGGTGCTGATGTGATCTTTATGGTGGCCAATGCCCCAGAGGGGAAGACCTTTGCCCGGGCGATGCTCTCACTGCCAGAATCTCAGCGCTTGCCGATCCGTAGCCACTGGGGGATTACCGGTGGTGATTTCCCCCAGGTGATTGATCGCCAGATGCGAGAGCAGCTTGATCTAGCCTTTATCCAGACGGCTTTCTCCTTTATCAACCATGCGGAGCGTCCGATGGCACAAGCGGTGTTGAAGCGGGCTCGACAGCTCTTCCCGCAGACCATTGGTAGCGGCAAGGATGTCAGGGCCCCAGCCGGTTTTATCCATGCTTATGACCTGACCCGACTGCTGATCGTCGCAGTGGAGCAGGCAGGACTGAGTGGAGATATGCAACAGGATCGGCTCCGTCTGCATGCTGCGCTGGAGCGGCTGGAGCTGCCGGTAGAGGGGTTGATTAAACGCTACATCGCCCCCTTCCGCCCCTACACGCCCGCTGATCCGGATGCCCATGAGGCGTTGGGGCGAGAAGACTTTGTGATGGCGCGTTATGGCCGTGATGGCGAGATTGTGCTGGAGCCGTAACGGATGGAAAATTTGATCTCAACACTGCTTTATCCCCTGCGCAGGGTGTGGTCGGTCTCCACGGCTCTCTCGATGTTCGTGGTGAGCAGCTTTCTCGGACTGGGACTGTTGATTGCGCTGCTGCTATCACTGCGCATCGGGCAGGCGGTGGATGAGAGTCAGCAGACTCATGTATCGAGCCAGACCCAGGCGCTGACCAGCCATATCAGTGAGTATCTGGAGAATCGTCAACGGCTCCTCTCCGATCATGCCCGCTTCCCGGTGCTGTTGCAGACCTTGATGCAGCCGGAGCTCCATCATGGGGTGATTGCCGACTTCATGGAGGGGCTCACCTTTCTGGGGGAGCGCCATCAGCAGGTGCTGCTTGATTTTCGGGGGCAGCCGGTCCATGTCAGCCAGCCGCAGCCACGGTTTGAGTATGGTGAGATGCCGTGGATTCGGGCATTGATGGATGGGAAGACCCCTTCCTATCTTGGGGTCAGTGAGCAGGCTGGGGTCTACTACTGGCGTCTGGCTCAGCCGGTACGCTACAACGGTCTGCCGGAGGGAGTACTGGTGGCTGAAATCCCGTTCAGTGATTTGAGCGAGCGCATGCAGCGAGCGGGACATCTGGGTGGGCTCTTTATCGAACTGCTCTGGCAGGGCAGGACCATTGAGCAGATGGGTGACCCGATCAGCGGGCCGTGGCTGGAAGGGGGGGAAATTACTCCAGAGGTGACACTCCGCTTTCATGTTGACCATCAGGAGGCAATTGCGGCACGCAACCGGCTGTTGGGGGATATGGCGCTGCTGATTATCGCCATGCTGGTGGTGATGGTCTGGATCTCCATCCGTCTGGGGAAGCGCTGGTTTGTGTTACCGCTGCAGCGGCTGCAGCAGCTGGCGGTCTCTCTATCCAATGATGAGCACTATACTGCCGTGCCGGTGAACCAGACTGTGAGAGAGCTGGCGCTGTTGGCGGATGGTTTTAACCATATGGCAGCAAGAATAGAACGGCGTGAAGCAGATCTGCGCAGACACCGGGATGAGCTGGAGCAGCTCAATAGCGACCTCAAGGCGAGTCAGGCACAGCTGGTGCACTCGGAGAAGATGGCCTCGCTGGGTACCATGGCAGCCGGGGTAGCTCATGAGGTCAATAACCCCATCAGCTTCATCAAGAATAATCTGACCGTACTGCGTGAATATATGGATGTGCTGTTGCCGCTGCTGCGCGACCATCAGGTGTTGACTGGCCGGGATGAGGGGTTGCAGAAACAGCTGGAGAGGCGTCTGCAGGGTGAGGATCTTGATTATCTGTTGGAGGATATTGGGCCACTGCTGGAGGACTCCACCGAGGGGGTGGAACGGGTACGTGAGATTGTCGCTGGACTGAAGCATTTTGCCCGTATTGATGAGCAGGAGGAGAAGTGGTTTGACCTCAATGAGTGTGTTGAGAGCACCCTGCGGGTGGTGTGGAATGAACTGAAGTACAACTGCACCGTCCATAAACATCTGCTACAGCTTCCTCCACTCTTCGGTAATCCAGGGCAGATTAATCAGGTGATTGTAAATCTGCTGCTCAATGCGGCGCAGGCGATTCCGCAGCAGGGAGAGGTGATCATTGAGACGCTGCAGCAAGCGGGAAGGGCGGTGCTGAAGATTCGTGATACCGGTGTAGGGATGGATGCAGCACAGATCAACCAGATCTTTACCCCTTTCTACACCTCAAAGCCGGTGGGAGAGGGGACTGGATTGGGACTATCGATCAGCCATGGGATTGTGGAAAAGCATGGCGGAACCATTGAGGTAGAGAGTGAGGTGGGAGCAGGAACCCTGTTTTCAGTCTATCTGCCGTTGAGGAAGCCGATGCTGCAAGACACTGAGGAAGTGGGGAATGGCAGGGAGACCACTTTGGATCAACCTTATATGGAGCAAGGAGAGTGAACATGTCACCCACACTGTTGATCCTGGATGATGAAGAGGCGGTGGTTCGTTCATTGAAGCGGCTGTTTCGCAAAGAGGGCTACAATACGCTGACGGCAACCCGGGGAGAGGAGGCGCTGAAACTGCTGGAGCAGCAGGATGTGGGGGTGATTCTTTCTGATCAGCGCATGCCGGAGATGACTGGAGTGGAGTTCCTCAGCCACAGCAGGGAAATTCGTCCTGATGCGGTGCGTATGGTGTTGAGTGGCTATGCCGATATCGAGGCGGTCACCGCTGCGGTCAACCATGGCAACATCTACAAGTTTCTGGTCAAACCGTGGGATGAACAGATACTGCGCAGCCATGTGCGTGAGGCATTTGAGTACTATGAGCTGGCACGGCGGGGAAGCCAGTTCAACAAGATCTATGAGAATACCCAGGAGGGGATTGTCATTACCGATGCGGAGAGTGTGATCCAGTCGGTCAATCCCGCATTTACCACCATCACCGGCTACCAGCCGGATGAGGTGGTGGGGAAGAGCCCCAAACTGTTGCGTTCCGGGCGCCATGATGCTCGCTTCTTTGAGGAGATGTGGCGGTTGCTGGACCAGGAGGGGCACTGGCAGGGGGAGATCTGGAACCGTCGCAAGTGTGGTGAGGTCTACCCGCAATGGCTCTCGATCAGTGCAATTCGGGACCCACATGGCAACACCTCGCAGTATGTCGCCCTCTTCACCGATATTACCGAACAGAAGCGCAATGAAGAGCAGCTGCGCCATATCGCCTATCATGATGCGCTGACCGATCTCCCCAATCGAAGGATGTTTGGCAACTACCTGCAGGCCATGCTGTTGCAGGCGGAACGGGAGCAGCGACAGTTGGCAGTGATGTTTCTCGATCTGGATCGTTTCAAGACCATCAATGACAGCTATGGTCATGATGTGGGGGATGCACTGCTGGTAACGGTGGCTGAACGTCTTAAATCGGTGTTGCGGAAGAGTGACATCCTTGCCCGCATGGGGGGAGATGAGTTTACGGTGCTGCTTCCCAAGGTGTGTGGTGCCGGGGATATACAGCAGGTGACTGACAAGATCAGAGAGGTGATGGCGGCCCCGGTGGAGATTGGTGAGTTGAGCTTCTATGTCACCGTCAGTATTGGTGTCAGCCTCTATCCTGCGGATGGGGTTACCCCTGAGGTACTGATGAGGAATGCTGATACTGCAATGTATCAGGCCAAACAGCGGGGACGTGACAATGCCCAGTTCTATGTGCCGGTGATGAATGCGGCCGCCAGGGAGCAGCTTGATCTGGAGAATGATCTGCGGGCTGTGCTGCAGAAAAGAGAGCTGGAGGTATTCTATCAGCCGAAGATGCGGCTGCAGGGAGAGCAGATCTGCGGGGTAGAGGCGCTGCTGCGCTGGAACCATCCTCAACGGGGATTGATTTCCCCCGATGCCTTTATTCCACTGGCAGAGGAGACGGGGCTGATCCGACCCATTGGGGAGTGGGTGCTACAGCAGGTGTGTCGTGATGCGCTGGCCTGGCAGGCGGCCTCGCTATCTCCATTGAGAGTGGCGATTAATCTCTCGGTGCGGCAGCTGATGGAACCTGATCTGGTGGATCGGGTTGCGCAGATAGTGGAACAGAGCGGGCTGGATGCACAGTGGCTGGAGCTGGAGTTGACGGAGAGCCTGTTGCTGGAGGAAGAGATGAATCCCCGTCCATTGCTGGAGCGTTTCAGAGAGATGGGGATTCGGCTGGCGATTGATGATTTTGGTACCGGCTACTCGTCATTCAGTTATCTAAGGCAGCTGCCGGTTGATCTGCTGAAGATTGATAAATCGTTTATCTCCGGTCTGCCTGATAGGCGGGAGGATAGGGCGCTGGTGGAAAATATCGTTACCATGGCACATGAGCTTGATCTGGAGGTGGTTGCGGAAGGGGTGGAGCGTGAAGAGCAGCGGGCCTTTCTGCAAAAGTTGGGGTGTGATCAGATTCAGGGGTTTCTGCTTCAGCGGCCAATGCCAGCACTGGAGCTGGTTGATTTTATGCGTGGACAGAAGGGGGAGCGATGATCGCCTTTTTGTTATGCTGTTGTGATGAATGATTCCTTGTGATGGGTACGGGAAGCGTGGTGCAGTAGTTGATCTTTTCGCTCAAAAAAACGATCATAGGGTTTATTAATAATTAATATTGAAAAAACCACACTAACGGTCGGTTTTATCTGGGTATAAATCCGGCCTTTCTTGTGTGTGCGATATGGCAGAAAGGTGTAAATTTTATGGCTGAAAGAATCGATAACGATCCACAAGAGACGCAGGAGTGGCTTGATGCGCTGGAGGCGGTGATCGAATTTGAGGGGACCGACCGTGCCCACTATCTAATTGAAAAGATGATGGATCGCGCCCGCCGTTCCGGTGTCAATCTCCCCTACAGCTCCAATACCGCCTATGTAAACACCATTCCGGTGAGTCAACAGATTCGCTTCCCCGGTGATCAGGCGATGGAGCAGAAGTTGCTGGCCTATATTCGCTGGAATGCGATGGCGATGGTGGTGAAGGCCAATCATCGTCCCGGTGGTGTCGGTGGTCATCTTGCCAGCTTTGCCTCTTCGGCCAAACTCTATGATGTCGGTTTCAACCACTTCTTCCAGGGCAATGATGCCGAGAAGGGGGGGGATCTGGTCTTCTTCCAGGGCCATACCGCACCGGGGGTCTATGCGCGTGCCTTCCTCGAGGGGCGGATCAGCGAAGAGCAGCTGATCAACTTCCGTTTCGAGTCCGATGGTGAGGGGGTCTCCTCCTATCCACACCCCTGGTTGATGCGTGACTTCTGGCAGTTCCCCACCGTATCAATGGGGCTGGGACCGATTCAGGCGATCTACCAAGCGCGCTTCATGAAGTACCTGACCCATCGTGAGGTGCTGGATACCGACGGGCGTACCGTCTGGGCCTACCTCGGTGATGGGGAGATGGATGAGCCGGAGTCACTGGGTGCGATTACCCTGGCCGGGCGTGAGAAGCTTGATAACCTCAACTTCGTCATCAACTGTAATCTGCAGCGTCTCGACGGGCCGGTGCGCGGTAACGGCAAGATCATTCAGGAGCTGGAGGCGCTGTTCCGTGGTGCCGGCTGGAATGTGATCAAGGTGATCTGGGGTTCCGGCTGGGATGCGCTGCTGCAGAAGGACAAGACGGGCCTGCTGCTGAAGCGGATGGAAGAGGTGGTTGACGGTGAGTACCAGAACTACAAGTCAAAGGATGGTGCCTTTGTGCGTGAGCACTTCTTCGGCAAGTATCCAGAGCTGCTTGATCTGGTCTCCGATATGACCGATCAGGACATTTGGAAACTGCAGCGTGGTGGACACGATCCACGCAAGATCTATGCGGCCTACAAGCAGGCGCAGGAGCACACCGGGCAGCCCACGGTGATCCTGGCCAAGACGGTGAAGGGGTATGGCATGGGTGAGGCCGGTGAGGGGCAGAATGCGACCCACTCGCAGAAGAAGATGGGGGTGGAGCATATGCGTCGCTTCCGTGACCGCTTCCATATTCCGGTGACCGATGAACAGTTGGAGGAGATTCCATTGATTCGCCCGGCAGAGGGGAGTGAGGAGCTCAACTATATGTTGGAGCGCCGTCATGGACTCGGTGGTTTCCTGCCGGAGCGTCGTGAGAGTGCGCCAGCGCTGGAGGTGCCGACGCTGGAGAGCTTTGAGGCGCTGCTGAAGGGGAGTGGAGAGCGTGAACTGTCGACCACCATGGTCTTTGTGCGTCTGCTCTCTACTCTGGCAAGAGACAAGAAGATTGGCAAACATGTGGTGCCGATCGTGCCGGATGAGGCGCGCACCTTTGGTATGGAGGGGATGTTCCGCCAGTTGGGTATCTACTCCTCCTCTGGTCAGCTCTATGAGCCGGAGGATTCCGGCAAGGTGATGTGGTACCGCGAGGATACCAAGGGACAGATCCTGCAGGAGGGGATCAACGAGGCCGGTGCGATGGCGGAGTGGATGGCGGCGGCCACCTCATACACCAACCACGGCATCAACATGATTCCGTTCTATATCTACTATTCGATGTTCGGTTTCCAGCGTATCGGTGATCTTGCCTGGGCGGCGGGTGATATGCAGGCGCGTGGCTTCCTGATTGGTGGCACCGCAGGGCGTACCACGCTCAATGGTGAGGGGCTGCAGCATCAGGATGGCCACAGCCACATCTTCGCCGGCACCATCCCCAACTGTGTCGCCTACGATCCCACCTACAGCTATGAGCTGACGGTGATTGTGCAAGACGGTCTGCGCCGGATGGTTCAGGAGCAGGAGAATGTCTTCTACTACATCGCGGCGATGAACGAGAACTATGTCCATCCTGATATGCCGGAAGGTGCGGAAGAGGGCATTGTGAAGGGGATGTACAAGCTTAGCGCTACTGGTAACCAGAGCGAACGCCATGTGCAGCTGATGGGTAGTGGTGCCATTCTGCGCGAGGTGGAGGCGGCTGCCGAGATGCTGAAGGAGGAGTGGGATGTGACGGCCGATATCTGGAGCGTCACCAGCTTCAACGAGTTGGCGCGTGATGGTCAGGATGTGGCGCGCTGGAATCGTCTCCATCCCGATGCGGCTCCACGTGAGAGTTATGTCGAGCAGTGTCTGGCCGAGACCCACGGTCCAGTGGTTGCCTCAACTGATTATATCCGCCTCTATGCCGAGCAGGTTCGTGAGCTGGTCCCTGTGCGTTATGAGACGCTGGGTACTGATGGTTATGGTCGTAGTGATACTCGTGAGAAGCTGCGCGACTTCTTTGAGGTGGACCGTCGCTTTGTGGTGGTCGCTGCACTGAAGGCATTGGCCGATGAGGGAGTTGTGGAGTTCTCCACGGTGACCGAGGCAATCAATCGATATGGGATCGATGCTGAGCGTCCCAATCCAGTGGTTCGATAAGGGGAGGCACGATCATGACAGAAGTAATGACGGTTGTGGTGCCTGATATCGGGGACTTTGCCGAGGTTGAGGTGATTGAGGTGCTGGTCGCCGCAGGTGATGAAATTGCAGCAGAGGATTCGCTGATTTCGCTGGAGAGTGACAAGGCGACGATGGAGATTCCGGCACCGCAGAGTGGTGTGGTCAAGGTGCTGAAGGTTTCCGTGGGAGACAAGGTCGCTGAAGGTGCCCCGATTCTGGAGCTGGAGGTGGCTGAAGCGGCTGCACCTGTGAAGGAGGAGAAGGTGACCGAGGAGGCGCCGAAAGAGGCACCTGCAGCTACAGCCCCCGCTGTTGAGAAGCCTTCCCAGCCTGCTGTACCTGCAGAAACTGAGCCCGCCGCTGCAGTGATTGGTGGCAACAAGGCGCATGCCTCCCCAGCGATTCGCCGCTATGCGCGTGAGCTGGGTGTGGATCTCTCCCAAGTGGCCGGTTCCGGACCCAAGGGGCGGGTGCTGAAGGAGGATGTGAAGGGGTTTGTAAAGAAGGCGCTGGCCGGTGGCAGCACCACAACAGCGGTAGGGAGTGGTATTCCACCGATTCCCAAAGTGGACTTCTCCAAGTTTGGTGAGATCGATCCCGAGCCGCTGTCACGTATTCAGAAGATCTCTGGTAAGCATCTTCACGCCTGCTGGCTCAATGTGCCTCATGTGACCCAGTTTGATGAGGCGGATATCACCGAGATGGAGGCATTCCGCAAATCGGCCAAGGATGATGCTGCGGCGCGTGGTGTGCGGCTGACCCCGCTGGTCTTTATCATGAAAGCAGTGGTTGCGGTGCTCAAGGAGTTTCCCAAATTCAACGCCTCGCTTGATCTCGATAGTGAGCAGTTGGTCATCAAGCACTACTACAACATCGGTGTGGCAGTCGATACGCCCAACGGGCTGATGGTGCCGGTGATCAAGGATGTGGATCGCAAGGGGGTCTATGAGCTGGCCGAGGAGCTGATGGAGATCAGTGGTCGCGCCCGTGAGGGCAAGCTCGGTTCGGCCGATCTGCAGGGAGGCACCTTCTCCATCTCCAGCTTGGGCGGGATTGGTGGCACCCAGTTCACCCCGATCGTCAATGCACCGGAGGTGGCGATATTGGGTATTGCCCGTTCACAGATGAAACCGATCTGGAATGGCACCGAATTTGAGCCACGACTGATGCTGCCACTGGCCCTCTCCTATGACCACCGGGTGATCGATGGGGCGGATGGTGCCCGCTTTGCGGCGAGATTGAGTCAACTGCTCAGCCAGTTTGTAAAAGTACTTTTGTGATCTGATATCCCTATTTGATTTGATAATGGTGACTATTTAGGTTTATGGTTTGGTCTGACTGTTAAAGCAGGGCACGCTAACCACTTATACACTGGACGAGATGAGAATAATGACAATCGAAGTAAAGGTTCCCGATATTGGTGATTTTGAGGCGGTAGAGGTGATTGAGGTGCTGGTCTCGGTTGGTGACAGTATCGCCAAAGAGGATTCCCTGATCTCGCTGGAGAGTGACAAGGCGACGATGGAGATCCCCTCTCCAGTGGAGGGTACGGTCACTGAATTGAAGGTTGCCGTTGGGGACAAGGTCTCGGAAGGGGACCTGATTCTGGTTGCCGAGGTGGCAGAGAGTGCTGCTGCTGAAACCGCTGTAGAGGTGCCTGCTGCCGCAGTTGCACCGACACCCGCAGCCGCGCCTGCCGGTGATGCCGATATCGAGGCAGAGGTGCTGGTGCTGGGTTCTGGTCCGGGTGGTTATACCGCCGCCTTCCGTGCAGCCGATCTCGGCAAGAAGGTGGTGATGGTGGAGCGCCACGCCTCGATTGGTGGTGTCTGCCTCAATGTGGGCTGTATCCCCTCCAAGGCACTGCTGCACACCGCACAGGTGATCAATGAGGCGGAGTCGATGGTAGATCATGGTGTCCGTTTCAGTGAACCAGAAGTGGATATCGACAAGATCCGCAGCTGGAAGGAGAGTGTGGTCAATCGCCTCACCGGTGGCCTCGGTATGCTGGCCAAGCAGCGCAAGGTGCAGGTGGTGACCGGTGAGGGGCAGTTCACCTCGCCCAATACCCTCTCTGTAGAGACGGCGGAGGGTACCCAAACCATCTCTTTCCAGCATGCGATCATCGCTGCTGGTTCCCGTTCGGTCGAGATTCCGGTCTTCCCGCATGACGACCCACGGGTCTGGGACTCCACCGATGCGCTGCGATTGAAAGAGGTACCGGAGCGACTGCTGATTGTCGGTGGTGGCATCATCGGATTGGAGATGGCGACCGTCTATGAGGCGCTCGGCTCCAAAATCACCGTGGTGGAATTGCAAGATTCACTGATCCCCGGTGCCGACAAGGACATCATCCGCCCATTGCAGAAGCGGATCAGCAAGCGTTACGAGAATATCTATCTGAAGACCCGCGTTGCCAGCATGAGTGCTGAAGAGAACGGCATCAAGGTGGGCTTTGAAGGGGCCAAGGCACCGGAGGAGGATACCTTCGATGCAGTGCTGGTTTCCGTAGGACGTGCCCCCAATGGCAAACTGATCGGTGCCGAGAACGCAGGGGTGGTGGTCGATGATTATGGCTTTATCGCTACCGACAAGCAGATGCGCACCAACGTATCGCACATCTTTGCCATTGGCGATATCGTCGGGCAGCCGATGCTGGCCCACAAGGCGGCCCATGAGGCAAAGGTGGCGGCTGAGGTGATCTGTGGTCACAAGTCGGTGTTTGAGCCGCTGACCATCCCTTCGGTGGCCTACACTGATCCCGAGGTGGCGTGGGCTGGCCTGACCGAGGCGGAGGCCAAGGCGCAGGGTATTGAATTCACCAAGGGGGCCTTCCCCTGGGCGGCGAGTGGTCGCAGCCTCAGTATCGGTCGCGATGAGGGGATGACCAAGGCGCTGTTCGACAAGGAGACGGGGCGCCTGATCGGTGCGGCGATGGTCGGCACCAAT